>NZ_JASATF010000002.1:0-443849 GCF_038440175.1 Cupriavidus sp. OTU4054 | reverse complement strand
CGCCGCCCCCCCCACCTGGGGGGGCGGCCGGGCCCGGGGCGGCGGCCCCCTTCGATGACGATGCGCTGGCCCGCGAGCTCGGGCGCGTCGGTGGTCAGGTCCGCGCGGTCCAGGCCGGCAAGGCCGATGTGGAGATACGGACCGACGGTTTGCGATGCGGTGGCGTAGAGCATGATCGGTTACTCCATGGGCGTGGCGTCGCGCCCACGCAAAACGATGTCGAAGCGATAGCCGAGTGCGTACTCCGGCTGCGTGGTTTCCCAGTCGAACGTGGCGATCAGGCGCTGACGCGCTTTTTCGTCGGGCACGCACTGGTAGATCGGATCGAAGGCGAGCAGGGGGTCTCCCGGGAAATACAGCTGCGTCACGAGCCGCGTTGCATAGGCATTGCCGAACAGCGAGAGGTGAATATGCTGCGGGCGCCAGGCGTTGTGGTGGTTCCGCCAGGGGTAGGCACCGGGCTTGATCGTCTTGAACTGGTAGCGGCCCTGCGCGTCGCTGATGGTGCGGCCTTCGCCCGAGAAGTGCGGATCCAGCGGCGCATCGTGCTGGTCCCGCGCATGCGTATAGCGTCCCGCGGCGTTGGCCTGCCAGATCTCGATCAGCGCATTGGGCACGGGCCGGCCGTTCTCGTCGAGCACGCGGCCCGAGACGAGGATGCGCTCGCCGATCGGGTCGCCGCCGTTGCCGACGGTCAGGTCGTTGTCGCCCTGGCGCACGAATTCGGGGCCGAAGGTCGGGCCGGTGACCTCCGACAACGATTGCGGGATCGCGACGAGCGGTTGCTGGGGCGCGCGCAGTTGCGTCGAACCGTAGGGGTCGAACCGATAGTCGGGTTGGGTGTTCCACCAGGGGCGGCGATATTGGGCAAGGCGAGACATCGCGTGGTCTCCGTGTTGTGTGGTCTGGGACGTTGGAGACTTTAAGCGCGCTAAAATTTCATGTAAATTGAGTTCTTGTCGATAAAACATGAATTTTAATTATGACAAAGGGTGAGGAAGGCACGGGGCAGCGGCTGGGGACTGCGTCGGAAGCGTTCCGCTCGCGCGTGCGCCTGCGCCATCTGCACTGCTTTGTCGCGGTGGCGCAGGCCCGCCGGCTGGGGCGCGCCGCCGAGCAACTGGGCCTGACGCAGCCCGCGATCTCGAAAACACTGAACGAGCTCGAGGAACTGGCGGGCACGCAGTTGCTGGTCCGTCAGCGGTCGGGCACCCAGCTCACGACGGCTGGCGTGCACTTTCTCGGGCTGGCGATGCGCGTGCTGGAGAGCGTCGATGCCGCCGCCGACAGCCTTGCCGGGGTAGCGATTGCCGCGGTGGAGCGCATCCGGCTCGGCGCGTTGCCCAGCATCGTGCCCGCGCTGCTCCTCGATACCGTGACGCAATTCCGCCGCGCGCATCCCGAAGTGCCCGTCGTCGTGCAGACCGGCATGAACCGCGAGCTGATCGAGGCGCTGAAGGCCGACCAGATCGACCTCGCCATTGCCCGGATGGACGACCCGACCGCCATGGCCGGGTTGTGGTTCGAGTCACTGGGACCGGAGCCGCTCGTCTTCGCGGTGCAGCGCGGCCACGCGCTCGCCATGGGGGATCGGCCGGCCATGATGGACCTGCTCGCGTGGCCGCTTGTGGTGCCGGCACAGGGCTCCATCCCGCGCCATAGCCTCGAGAGCCTGCTCTCGCGGCAGGGCTTGTCGCTGCCGCAGGGATGCCTGGAGACCGCGGACGCCTATCTGGGCCGGCTGATGACGGCGCAGGGCGAACACGTATGGGCCGCACCGCTGTCCGCCACGCGACGCGCCGTGGCGGAAGGGGAACTGGTGCTGCTGCCCGTGGATACGCACGGCACCGAAGAGCCGATCGGGCTGCTGCGCCGTGGCGACCGCACGCTCGGTCCCATGGCCGAGGCGCTGGCGGCGATCGCGCGAGACCTGTCGGCGGCGCGCTGAAGGCTGCCCGCGGTCAGGCTTTTCCGAGTGGCGGGCGAGACAGGTAGCCGGCCATATTGCACAGCTGGCCGAGCTCGTTGGCGGCTTCGCACAGCAGGGCGGACAGCGTGTGAATTCGCGCCGCCGTCAGCCGTGTCTTCGGGCCGGCCAGGCTGATGACGCCGACGCAGCGGTTGCCGCGCCTGACCGGCACGGCGACCGCGGCCATGCGCGCCGCGAAGACCTCGTCGATCATCGCGTATCCGCGCACGCGCGCCGCATGCAGGAAGCCGAGCAAGGCCTTCAGGGAGGTCGGCGCATTCGGGCCGTACTCGTTCGGTTGGCCGAAGCCCTGCTTCATGACCAGCGCCACCGCGTCTTCGTCGGACATGGTCATCAGCCACGCATGGCCCGTCGAGGTGCACGAAAGCCGCGCCGCGAGGCCCATGTCCGGGTCGTAGCGGAAGCCCGTGCGCTGCCCATCGGCTTTCGCGACCCAGATGATGGCGTCGCCGTCCACGAGGGACAGGCGTGCGAGTTCGCCGGTCTCCGCGGCGATGCGTTCGATGATGGGCTGGGCGATATCGGCGATGCCCGTCAGGCTCAGGAACTCGAGCCCATTCGATGTCATGCGCATCGAGAGGATGTAGCGGCCGTGGTCCTCCAGATGCCGGACGTAGCCGCCTTCGATGAGTTCGCCCAGCACGCGGTGGCAGGTACTGCGCGGCAAGTCGAGCGCGTCGGCGATGACCGACAGGCCGGCGCCTTCACCTTGCGACGCCAGGAAATCGAGGATCTTCAGTCCCGTCTTCAGTGACATATCTCACAATGCGGAATGGAATTCCGGTATGGAATGGGGCGGTTCCGACGGCGCGAACAATACCAGTACACGCAAGCCGTCGCAATCGGCAGCGATAACCATAACGGGGGAGACAACATGGCAGTGATCACGGAGTCCAATATTGCCGGGGCCGACACCGGCCGCGCGCAGCAGTCCATGGCACGGAGGGCCATCGCCGGCGCCACGATCGGCACCGCGCTGGAGTGGTTCGATTTCGCGCTATACGGGGTGGTGGCGGCGACCATCTTTCCGAAGCTGTTCTTTCCGTCGCTCGATCCCACCGCATCGTTGCTGGCCTCGCTGGCCAGCTTCTGGGCCGGCCTGGCCGCGCGTCCGCTCGGCGCGATCATCTGCGGCATCCTCGGCGATCGCTGGGGGCGGCGCAACCTGATGCTGATCACGGTCTCCGTGATGGGGGTCTCGTCGTTCCTCATGGGCCTGCTGCCGACCTACCAGCAAGTGGGGATCCTGGCGCCCGTGCTGCTCGTGACCCTGCGCATCGTGCAGGGCTTCGCACTGGGTGGCGAGTCGACGGGGGCGCAGCTGATGGCCGTGGAACATGCGGCGCCGGAGCGCCGCGGGATCTATTCGGGCCTGCTGGGCATCTGCTCGCCACTGAGCCAGATCCTCGCGAACATGACGCTGTTCGCGCTGGCCGGCACGTTGTCGGCGGAAGACTTCGAATCCTTCGGCTGGCGCATCCCGTTCCTCGCGAGCTTCGTGCTCGTGCTGCTCGGCATCTATATCCGCATGAAGGTCAGCGAGACGCCTGCCTTCGAGGCGCTCAAACGACAAAGCGCACAAGGCGCGCAGCAGGCCCGCCGCGTGCGCGGCGCCAACCCGCTCGGCACGGTCCTGCGGTATCACTGGAAGACCGCGCTGCGCCTCACGCTGTTCTTCTGCGGCCCGGCGGCCCTGTTCTACCTGATCGTGGTGTTTTCGCTCAGCTATCTGACGCGTAACCTCGGCGTGCCCAAGCAGACCGGATTCATGCTGCTGATGGTGGCCAACGCATGCGCCATCGCGGGCGCGCTTGCCGGCGGTTATCTCAGCGATCGTATCGGGCGGCGGCGCGCGCTGCTTCTGGGCTCGTTGTGCACGCTGGTCTGCTGCCTGATCTATTTCCCCGTGCTGAACCAGGGTTCGCTCGGCATGACGATGGCCGTGATGGGCGCGTTCCTCGGCTTCACGCAGTTTCAGAGCGGCATCCAGCCCGTCTGGTTTGCCGAGTCGTTTCCGACCGAAGCGCGCTACACGGGATCGGCGCTGTCCTATTCGGGCGCGAACCTGTTGACGGGCGGTCCGATGCCGATCGTCGCCGTGGCGCTGCTGCAGGCATTCCATGGCTCGCCATGGGCCATCGTCGTCGTGTGCGGATCGCTGAATCTGCTGTCGTTCCTCATGATCTTCATCTCCCGCGAAACCAAGGGCACCCGCCTCGAAGGCAGCCACTGAATCCTCCGACATGAAACGAAAACTCTACATCCTCAACGGTTCGAACCTGAACATGCTCGGTGTTCGCGAGCCGCATATCTACGGCACCACGACGCTGCGCGATATCGAATCGAGCTGTCTTGCCATGGCCGAGACGTTCCGGTTCGACTGTGTATTCCGGCAGACCAATAGCGAGAGCGAGCTGATCGGCTGGATCCAGGAGGCGTACTTCGAGGACGCCGCGCTCATCATCAATCCGGCGGGCTTCTCGTTCGGGCGGATACCGGTGCTCGATGCAGTGAAGCTGATCCGCCGGCCGGTCGTCGAGGTCCATATCAGCAATATCCACCGGCGCAGCGAGGAGTACCGTCATTCGTCGATCTCCGTCGCCGCCACCGCGGTGATCTGCGGTGCCGGCGCGGGCGGCTACCTGCTGGGCATCCGGGCGGTCGACGACCTGTGGGCAGCCGCCGAATCGACGAAGACCGCGGGCCAGCTATAGCTTGACGACCTGCAACACCGCGTCGGCGAACGCGCGCGGCGCTTCCTGCGGCAGGTTGTGGCCGATGCCGCCCGCAACGTCGCGATGCCGGTACCTGCCGGTGAACTGCTTCGCATACGCGGCGGATGGCTGGTGCGGGGCACCGTTGGCGTCGCCTTCGAGCGTGATGGTGGGCACGGCGATCTTCGGTGCCTGCGCCAGCCGTTCTTCCAGTTCGTCGTACTGGGCTTCGCCTTGCACGAGTCCCAGCCGCCAGCGGTAGTTGTGGATGACGATGGCCACATGGTCCGGGTTGTCGAAGGCCTGCGCGGTGCGCTCGAACGTGGCGTCGTCGAACGCGAATCGCGGCGACGCGTTGCGCCAGATCAGCTTGTTGAACGCGTCGCGCTGCGCCGCATACCCTTGCGCGCCGCGCTCGGTGGCAAAGTAGAACTGGAACCACGCCAGCCATTCCGCTTGCGGCGGCAGCGGCTTGCGGCTGGCTTCCTGGCTGCCGATGAGGTAGCCGCTGACCGATACCAGACCCAGGCAACGCTCGGGCCATGCCGCGGCGACGATATTGGCGGCGCGCCCGCCCCAGTCGAAGCCGGCGATCACGGCCTTGTCGATCTTCAGCGCATCCATCAACGCAATGACATCCACCGCGAAGATGGACTGCTGGCCGTTGCGTGGCGTGTCCGGCGACAGAAACCGCGTCGAGCCATAGCCGCGCAGATACGGCACGATGACGCGATAGCCCGCGGCCGCGAGCATGGGTGCCACATCGGCGTAGCTATGAATGTCGTGCGGCCAGCCGTGCAGCAGGATGGCGACCGGTCCGTTGGACGGCCCCAGTTCCGCATAGCCCACGTTGAGCGTACCGGCATCGATCTGCCGGATCGGCCCGAGCGTATCGGTGGTGCGCGATCGCTGCGCGCGAGCCTTGCCCGAAGCGGCCAGCGTTGCCGCGGCGGCGCGGTCGATCCCGGCCAGCTCGAAAAGCGTGAGTCCGGCCAGCGCCGACGATCGGTAGAGCAGGCGGCGGCGGAGTGAATCGAAGAGATTCGACATGTCTGGATGCCTCCGCGGATCAGCGACGTTTGGCGATGGCCGACAGGTCGGGACGCGCCTCGCGAACCGGGCTCACGCTCTCAAGCCGAGCACCCAGATGCAGCAGCGTGGATTCGCCGAGCCACGGTCCCACCAGTTGCACGCCCACGGGCAGCCCGTCACGGCTGGTGCCGAATCGCATCGACAGTCCGGGCAGGCCCGTGACGCTGAGCGGCGCGGTCGCATCCATGACGTGTAGCGACGATACGGTTTCACCGCCGATGACGAACTCCGCGGCGTCGTGCGTGTGCGCCGGCACGGGCGTCACGGGGCAGAGCAGCGCGTCGTAGCGCTGGAAGTACCGGCTGAAGCCGTCGCGCATCCGCTCGATCTGCTGCTCGGCCAGCACGAAGTCCTCGATGGACGTATCGGGCGTGTCGAACACCGCCTGCGCATGCTTGAAGATCTTGTCCTCGTGTCCGGCCGTTGCCTTGCGGAACGCGGGCTTCGTTTCCATCGCCTGGATCTTCCAGAGCAGGTCGAGCGCGTTGATCTCCTCGAGTACCGGAATCCGCACGGGCTCGACGATCACGCCATTCCCCTGCAACGCCTCCGCCGCCGCGCGAACGGTTGCCGCGACGTCGGCGTCGATCGGACCGAACCCGGGCTCCACGAGCCAGCCCACGCGAAGCGGACGGCCGGGCGTCGGCATGCGTCCGGCATCCAGCGCAAGCGGGCTGGTCGAATAGCCGTCCTCGCCATCGGGGCCGGCCAGCAGTGTGTACGCAAGCGCGATATCGCGAATGGAGCGCGCCATCGGCCCCACATGCCAGAAGCGGCGAGGCTCACGCGGCCAGATGCCCGTCATCGGAATACGCCCCTGCGTGGCCTTGAATCCCATGACGCCCGTCAGCGCGGCCGGGCCGCGAATGGAGATCGCGACATCGGTGGACAGGCCGATCGGCGCCATGCCGGCGGCGATCGCCGCGGACTCTCCACCGCTGGACCCGCCCGGCGTGCGGTCCAGGTTCCACGGGTTGAGCGTGCGTCCCGACAGCAGGTTGTCGGTCTCGATCCAGTAGGAAAACTCGGGAAGATTGGTTTTGGCGATCAGGATGCCGCCCGCCTGCTTCATGCGCGCGACGGTGGTTGCGTCGGTATCGGGAATGCGTCCCTTGAAGATCGGCGAGCCGCGTTGCGTCAGCACGCCGGCCGTGTCGATCGCGTCCTTGACCGTGAAGGGCACGCCGTGCAACGGCCCGAGTTTGTCGCCCTTCAGGACCGCGGCCTCGGCGGCCCTCGCGGCTTCCATCGCGCCATCCGCGAGCGTGACGATCGCATTGATCTGGGGGTCCACTGCGCGGATGCGGTCGAGATGCGCCTGGACGACCTCCACCGGCGAGATCTCCTTGCTGCGGATGCGTGCGGCGAGTTGCGTGGCGTCTTGGAAGATAAGTTCGTTGCTCATGGCTTGCTCTTGCAGGGTTATGGAGTTCAACAAACTTCAGTCGCTTGGCCAGAGTCTACCGAACGTTTGTTAGGGTCGAAGATTAGGCGTTATACTTCGCCTCGTCAACACCCGAATCGGGTCCGGCAATCAAAAAAATCTTCGAGGTAGATCGTGCAAAACCAGGCCAGCACACATTCCAGCGACAGGATCCTGGCTGTCGCCACGCAGATCGCACAGGCTCATGGCTATGGCGGTCTGAACCTTCGGGCCCTTGCCGAAGCCGTCGGCATCAAGGCCGCCAGCCTCTATCACCATTTCCCGAGCAAGGCCGACCTCGCCGCCGCGGTCGCCAAGCGCTACTGGGAAGACACGGCGGTGGCGCTCGATGAGCTGTCGGCCAAGACGCCGGACATGGCGGACCGCCTGCGCAAGTATCCGAGCCTGTTCCGCAAATCGCTCGAGAACGACAATCGCATCTGCCTGTGCAGCTTCATGACGGCGGAGTACGACGACCTGCCCGACGTCGTGAAGAAGGAGGTCCAGGCGTTTACCGACGTCAACGTCGCGTGGCTTGCCAGGACACTGGCGGACGCGGGCATCGTCGGCGCGAAGGATGCGAAGAAGCGCGCTCACGCGATCTTCGCGGCCGTCGCGGGCGCGCAGCTGATGGCGCGCGGCCGCGCCGATATCAAGCTGTTCGATACGTTGATCGACAACTACCGGGCAGCGGGGCTGCTGCCCGCGTAAGGTGATGTCCGGGCCCGTCAGCGCTTCGCCGCGCGCATCGCCCTGACGCCCTGACCCAGCTTCCGGCGCAGCAACGTACGGAGCGTTGCCGCGTCGGCATACCCGACTTCGGAAGCGACGGCTTCCAGCGGCTGCCCAGCCGAGATCAAATGGCGCGCACGCTCGATGCGCAGGTCCTGAACGAACGCGAGCGGCGACTTGCCCAGAATCGCCTCGGTTCGCCGCTGCAAGGTCCTCGGGTGGACAGCCAATGCCTCTGCGGCCGCATCGAGCGAGAAACCATGGGGCAGGTTCTCGCGCGTCCAGCGTTCGAACTTCGATATCAGCGGATCGGTGTGCGCCAGATGGTCGGGAATGATGTAGTGCGCCTGCGATGCGCGCTGATCGATCAACATGAAGCGGGCCACGAGGTCAGCCAGTTCGGGCGATACGCGGCGAACCAGCCAGAGTGCGAGGTCGAGGTGCCCCATGGCCGCGCCCGCGGTCACGACCTGCCCGGACTCGACCACCATGCGCGAGTCGTCCAGCGCGACGCCGGGATAGCGCTGCCGGAAAAACGGCGCGAGCGACCAGGTCGTGGTCGCCTCGCGGTCGTCCAGCAGCCCCGCTTCCGCCAGCACGAAGGTCCCGATGCAGGCGCCCGCGACATGGACGCCGGCCGCGTGGCGCTGCCGCAGCTGCGCACCCGCTTCCCGAATATCTCGCGCCTGCAGGCGGGCGGCAAGTGCATCCGCCTGCTTGGCATTGAGCGCGGACACCACGATCCAGTCCGGATTTCGCACGGCATCGAGGCGCGCGACGGTCGCGCTGAATCCCAGCGCGGTACGAATGCGTTTGCGCAATCCCGCGAGCGTGACGTCGAACGGCACGTTGGCGAATCCGTGCAATGCAGCGAGTTCGTTCGCCGCGGCCAGCGTGTCGAGCAACACGGTCATGCCGGAATCGAACACGTCGTCGAGCGCGAGAACGACCACTTTCATTGTCAGTATCCGGGTGTCGTAAATGATTCGATTAATGTCATTTCCGACTATAGCTTCGGCGGCGTCCCGACGTCTAGACTGCGAAGCCATTCAACGTCTGACAAGGACAACAGCGACATCATGACCGCCGCACACCGCACCATTCTCGATGCCATCGGCAATACGCCAGTCCTGCCATTGCGCAACGTCGCACCGCGCGATGGCGCGCGCATTCTCGTCAAGCTCGAAAGCCAGAATCCCACCGGCAGCATGAAGGACCGCATTGCGATGGCGATGATCGACGCACCGACGCGCGATGGCCGCCTCAAGCCCGGCGGCGCGGTCGTCGAGTACACGGGGGGAAGCACCGGCGTGTCGCTGGCGCTCGTGTGCGCCGTCAAGGGCCATCCGCTTCATCTCGTATCGTCCGACGCGTTCTCGAAGGAGAAGCTCGACCATATGCGCCTGCTCGGCGCGCGGCTCACGATTATCCCGAGCGAGAACGGCAGGCAGACCGAGGCGCTGACCAGGGCCATGATTCGCGAGGGCCACCGCATTGCGGGCGAGATGGGCGCGTATATCACCGCGCAGATGGAGAATACGGATCAGCTCGCGGCCTACACGGCGATGGCCGACGAGATCTGGGAGCAGACGGGCGGCCGCGTCGATGGATTCGTCGGCAGTGTCGGCACGGGCGCGTCGCTCCGCGGAATATCGGCGCGGCTGCGCGAGCGCGATGCGCGGATTTGTATCGTTGGCGTGGAACCGGCCGAGTCGGCGGTGCTGTCGGGCGGTCCCACCGGTGCGCACAAGATCGACGGCATCGGTGCCGGCTATGTGGTGCCGCTCTGGCATGACGGCATCGCCGACAGGCTGGAGCCGGTCTCCACCGAGGAGGCGCGGGCCATGGCGTTCCGCCTGGCGGCGGAGGAGGGCCTGTTCTGCGGAACGTCCACCGGCGCGAACGTCACCGGGGCGATCCGTCTGGCGGAGCGGCTCGGCCCCGATGCCACCGTCGTCACGATCATGTGCGATACCGGCATGAAGTACCTGAAGACGTTCGCGCAGTCGATGGACTAGCGCGCGCCCGTCAATCGAGCGAGATATGGTTGGCGCGGATGACCTTGCCCCATGTCTCGCGATCGGTCGCCACATAGCGTTCCACTTCCGCCTGCGTGCGCGGCGGCTGGACGACCAGCCCGAGCGCGGCGAACGTGGCGCGGAACTGGGCGTCGCCGAGTACCTGCGTGGCGGCCGTTTGCAGACGCGTCACGACGTCGGGTGGCGTCTGCGCGGGCACCGCCAGTCCGAACCACGTGGCCGCATGGAAGTCGGGATAGCCGCTCTCCGCCATGGTCGGCACATTGGGCAATACCTCGAGCCGCGTACGCGAGGTCACGGCAAGCGCCTTGAGCTTGCCCGCGCGGATATGCGGCAGCGAAGTGCTGACGACATCGACCATCAGCTGCACGTCGTTGGCCAGCAGCGCGGACAGTGCGGGCGCGCTGCCGTTGTAGGGCACGTGCGTCATGTCGATGCCGAGCTCGGTCTTGAGCATCTCCGTGGCCAGTTGCAGCGGATTGCCCAGCCCCACCGACGAGTAGTTGAGCTTGCCGCCGGCCGCCTTGGCGTAGCTGGCGAAGTCGCGCGTGGTGGACGCCGGCACCTGGTTGTTGGTCACGATGACGAGCGGCACCTCGGTGCCGATCAGAAAGACCTTGAAGTCCTTGGGATCGTAGCCCGTGCGCTTGTAGAGCATCGGGTTGAGCACCATGCTCGCGCTCGACGCCATGATCATCGTGTAGCCGTCCGCCTGCGCGCGTGCCACGCTCTGCGTGCCCACCATCGTATTGGCACCGGGGCGGTTCTCCACGACCACGGTCTGCCTGAGATCGCGCGACATGCCTTCCGCGAGTGCGCGGCCGAACTGGTCGGTCGAACCGCCGGGCGTGTAGGGCACCACCAGCTTGATCGGGCGGTCGGGGAAGGGCCCGGCATGGGCCGGCATCATCGTGAAGGTGGCGGCGATGATCGCGCATGCGCGCAACGCATCCGCCGCGGTGCTGCGGAACAGGGTTCGTGACATGTTGTCTCCTCTTTCTTGTTTTTTAAACGCGGCGGGTCCGTCCGGCCCAGTGTTGGTCGCGCAGTCTGCGTTTGGCGAGCTTGCCGGTTTCGTCGCGCGGCAGGCTGGCAATCTCGATCGTGCGCGGCACCTTGAAGCCGGAGAGCCGCGCGCGCAGCCATTCGGTGACGGCCGCGGGATCGATCCGCGTATCGGGCATCGGCTCGATCACGCCGTGCAATCGCTCGCCATATTCGTTGTCGGGCACGCCGAAGACCGCGCAATCGGCGACGCCCGGATAGCGGACGAGCTGGTGCTCGATCTCGGCCGGATAGATATTCACGCCGCCCGAGATCACCATGTCGGACGCGCGATCGCAGATGAACAGATAGCCATCGGCATCGACGTAGCCCATGTCGCCGAGCGAGATCAGTCCATCGCGGTCGATCGCGCGGCGTGCGGCGTCGTTGTTCAGATACGTGAAGTCCGGATACGCGGGCTGTCGCACGTAGACGAGGCCGACTTCGCCCGGCGCGCAGGCATTGCCATCCACGTCGAGGATGCGGAGCTGCGCGGCATCGACGGGACGTCCCGCGGTGCCGGGTCTTGCCGCGGCATCGGCGGGCGTGGCCACGGTCACCATGCCGGCCTCGCTCGAGGCGTACGTTTCGTGGATCACGGGGCCGAGCCAGTCGAGCATCGCGCGCTTGACCTCGGGCGCGCACGGCGAGCCCGTGGATGCGACGAATCGGATCGACGAGAGGTCGTATCGCGCGCGCACATCGGGCGGCAGCTTGAGCAGGCGCACATACATGATCGGCACGAGGTAGAGCACGTCGATCCGATGCTGCTCGACGAGCGCGAGCACCTGCTCTGCATCGAAGCGCGCGGTAAGCACCAGCCGTTCGGCCATCTGCAGCGCCTGCTGGATAAACACACCCGGCGCGCTGTGATAGAGCGGGGCGGACATCAGCGCGCGGCAGCCGGGCACGATGCCGATGGACTGGGCGACCACGGAACGCATATTCGCAAGCTGACGGTCGGCGTCATCGAGCGGCACGGGGTTGCGCAGCACGCCCTTGGGCCGGCCCGTGGTGCCCGAGGTATATGCGAGATGGCCGCGCGGCGCCACACGCGGGCCATCGTAGGGCAGCTGTGCGGCAAGCCATGGCTCGTACTCGACGGCATCGGGGTCGGTGCCGCCCACGGCAAAGACCGCGACGTGCGCCGGCACCGCGGCGCGGACGCCTTCCAGCAGATCCGCATGCACGAGCAGCACGCGCGCGCCGCTGTCTTCGAGGATGAACTTCACCTCGGCCGTGGTGAAGTGCCAGTTGATCGGGCAGTAGTAGACGCCGGCGGTGCGGCACGCGGCGATCACGTCGGTGAACACGGGATCGTTGCGTAGCAGGAGCGCCACGACGTCGCCCTCCGCCAGTCCCAGCCGGCGCCATCCGCCGGCGAGCCGTTCGCCGCGCGCGGCGATGTCATGGCCTGGGCGATGCAGCGATTCGAACCATAGGTCTGCGGGCATCCGCATGTCTCCGTTATGCCGGTCTGACGCCGGCGATAGGGAAATGTAGCGGGGGCAATCCCGCATCGACAATGGGGCGGCCGCGCACCACAATGTTGCGTATTACGTGACAATGCCCCGTTCGTTCCATGGACCTCCACCTGATCCAGTCCTTCGTAGAGATCGTCGATGCCGGCACGCTCGCGGAAGCGGGGCGCAGGCGCGGGGTCACACGCTCGCAGATCAGCCGCCAGCTGGCGCAACTGGAGGCGCAGGCGGGCGCGCAATTGCTGCGGCGAACCACGCGGCGGCTGGAGACGACCGAGGCCGGGCAGACGCTGTACGCGCATGGCGTGCGCATGCTCCAGGAAGCCGTGGCGGCGCAGGCCGAGATCGACAGCCTTGGCAAGACGCTGCGCGGCCATGTGCGCGTCAGCGTGCCGACGGGCCTCGGCGATGCCTATATCGCGCCGCTGCTGCTGGACTTCGCGGCGCGGCACCCGGGTATCTCGTTACGCGTGTTCTTCGCCAACCGCGTGACGAACCTGATCGCGGACGAGATCGACGTGGCACTGCGGGTGACCTCGAACCCGCCGCTGGATGTGGTGGCGCGCGAGGTGTGCGCAACGCCGTGGCGATTACTGGCGTCGCCCGACTACCTTGCGCGCATTCCACCCATCGAGACGCCGGCCGATCTCGCGCATTGCCATTTTCTTTGTCCGCCCTATGCATCGCGCCGCTTCCGGCTCGTTGTCGAACGCGCGGGCGAACGCGTGACCGTCGATATCTCGCCGCATCTTCAGTCCGAACACTTTCGCTTTCTGCTGCGCGCCGCGCAGGCGGGGCATGGGGTCGGGTTGCTGCCTGCTTATGCGGGATGGGAGGACGTGAAATCGGGCGCGCTGGTGCCCGTGTTACCCGACTGGGAGCCCGAGGGGCTCGGGCATCATCTGTACATCATCACGACACCGAACCTGCATCCGTCGATGGCGACGCGGGCGCTGATCGCTTACTTGCGTGAAGAGATTCCGAGGCTGGAGGTGTTCGATACCAGCCCAAAACCCGATCAGATCTGCTTGCAGTAGAACGTCGTCCCGCAGAACTCGCCGGTCGGCATCAACGCGTAGTTCGGCACATCGCCGACGCGCTGCCAGCCCACGCCCCGATACAACCGTTCGGCATCGCCACCGGTCACGGTATCGAGGACGAGCACCGTCTTGCCTGCCTCGCGCGCGGCCGCTTCCGCGGCGATCATCAGTTGCCGGGCCACCCCCTTTCGGCGGGCGCGCCGGTGAACGAGCATCTTGGCGATATCGGCGCGATGCGGCTGGTTTTCCGGTTGTGCGGTGACGACCTGCACCGTGCCCGCGATCTGCCCGGCCTCGTCCTCCGCAACGAGCAATATGCGCCCGCCTTGTGCGACATCGGCGGCGACGTGGCGCCAGAACGCGGTGGCCTTGTCGCGTCCGATGGGCAGCATGAAGCTGACCGACGCACCTCCTTCGACGCAGTCGATGAGGACATCCGCGAGCCCGTCCACGCAGGCCTCCGCGTCGTCCGCACCGACGCGCCGTACGGTCACCTTGCCGATCATCCGTTTCCCCTGAGGTTGTTGTGCATGTTCGCGAGCGCGACGAGATAACGCGCGGGCTTTCTGGTTGGATTGCAGAACGTGATCGGCGCGTCCAGGCGCATGGTCAGGCAATCGCCGGTTTCGAGCCGCCAGCGGTCGTCGCCAATGGTCATTTCCATGGTGCCCTCGATAATCCAGACCTGCTGATGCACCTCCGTTTCGCGCGCGCCGGTCTCGTACGTGACGCGCTGGCCGGCGGGAAAGCTGACTTCGACCAGCTGCATGGGGGACGGCGCGGCGGACGACAGATTGCGCCGGACGTATCCCGACGCGGGATCGATCCAGACGACCTGCTCGCCGGCACGCGACATCGGAGACGGTTCCGCGGCTTCGGAGGGCGACTGCTCGAATAGCGAGGCAAGCGTGACGTTCAGCGCGGCGGAAAGCTTGTCGAGGACGGAGGCGGTCGGGCTGCTCTGGCCGCGCTCGATCAGGGAGATGGCGGAGCGGCTGACGTTGCTGCGCTCGGCCAGCGCGTCGAGCGACCAGCCTTGCGCATCGCGAAGTGCTTTGACGCGGCGCGCGATGACTGCGTTGATATCCATCTTCCAGAATAGTAGATGCAATATCCCGTAAACTAGAATGATTGATCGGGCTTGTCAACGATCGATGCCTGCCGCGGACATCGCGGCTGTCAGGACATCGCGGATGTCGGGCCGATCCTCGGGCGAAGCGAGCCCGATGCCCACCGAGAGCGCCTCGCCCTCGGCCAGCGTCCGGTAGACGACGCCCACCCGCCTCAGCGCGGTAAACGATTTCGGCAGCAGCGCGATGCCGCGTCCATTCGCAACCTCCCCAAGCAGGACGTGCTGGTCCGCTGGCTCCCTGAGCATCGGCGGCGCGAACCCGTGGCGCGAGAACACGGCCTGGCAATGATCGTAGAAGGCCGGTTGCCGCGCGCGCTCGAACCAGAAGACCTTTTCCCGTTGCAGATCCGCAAGGGCGACGGTCCTGCGCTTCGCCAGAGGATGGGCCGAAGGGATGGCGACGATCATCGGCAGTCGATCGAGCTCACGGACGTCCAGCCCATGCGCGTCCGTCGGCAATGCGATAAACGCGGCGTCAAGCTTGCCGGCACGCAACTGGCGGATCAGCCGTGGCGAGGTATCGGAGAACGTCGATACGACCGTTTCCGGGTGGCCGGCTTGCACGCGCTGGGCCAGTCCACGAAACCAGGCGGGCTCCACGGCGCTGGTGAAACCGAGCCGCAGCCTGGCCGGCAAGCCTTCGGCCGCGAGCGCGGCTTCGGCCTCGCGAAGGAGTTTCGCGACATTGCGCGCGTAAGGGAGGAGCTTCTCGCCGGCAGCGGCAAGCGTGACACCCTTCGTATTGCGGTCGAAGAGCCGCGCGCCCAACCGCTCCTCGAGCTCCCGGATCGCGCGGCTCAGCGGCGGCTGAGAAAGATGGAGCCGCTCCGCCGCCTGGCGAAAGCTCAGTGTTTCCGCGACGGCGAGAAACAGCGAAAGGGATCGGGAATCGAGGCGCTCTGACATACCAAAAAGGTATCACGAGATCGGTCATTCCGCATCGTTTGGGCGGGCCGTACAGTTGTCGCACCAACACTTGTGGAGATCGTCATGAGCACCGAACGTTATGAGCGCGGATTACGCATGCTGGGGGCCGTCGATGGCGAGACGGGTATCGCGGTCGTCGATACGCTCGCCAAGACCTTTCCGGACTTTGCGCGCTATATCGTCGAGTTTCCGTTTGGCGATATCTACGCGCGGGAAGGGCTGGGCTTGCGGGAACGCGAGCTGGCCACGGTCGCGGCGCTTTGCGCGCTCGGCAATGCGGCACCGCAGCTACGTGTGCATGTCCATGCCGCATTGCATGTGGGCTGCACGCCGGGGGAGGTGGTGGAAGTCGTGATGCAGATGGCGGTTTATGCGGGGTTTCCGGCGGCGCTCAATGGACTCGCCGTGGTGCGAGACGTGTTCGCGGAGGTGGGGATAGCACTGCCGCTGGACTGAGCCCCGCGGCAGACCCGGCTCAATGCTCGGCCAGTTCCCGCTCGGCTTCGTCCGCCAGCACGACAGGCGTCGTATCGGTTGCCGCGCTCGCGTTGCCGGCGTCGGTGAGGAGGTCGCCAAGGCCGATATCGATCGTGATATTCGGCGTCCAGTTCTTGCGATCGGGGCTGACCTCGGCAAAGGCAGTCACCGTGGCGGTGTAGCCCTGCGCCCTGAGGTCCTCGGCCAGTCGCTGGGCGCGCGGTTCCAGCATGGCCTGCGGATTGTCGTCGTTGATCTCGAGCACGAGCTTGGTCTCGAACTCTTCCTTGCCCCGCTGGATCGCCGTCTGCATCGCCTTGAGCTGCTTGTTCGCGAGCGCGACGAGCTTGCTGTATCGGGATTCTTCCTGGCTGGCGCGCAGTGCCTTGGCAGCGTTGATGATTTCGGTGCGATCCACGAACATGGTTGCCTTTCGACGTTAGAGAGAAGAAGGGGAAAGAGAAAGAGAGAAAGGGAAAGAGCGGAACTGAGCGATAAGTAGATACTGTATAAATATACAGTATCGTTCATATGGCCTGCAAGGGGATTCATTTCAGCAGAGTGCGATTGAACGCGAGGGGCGGGGCGCGCATAGTCCGGGCGGACGTCAAAGGAGCGACCTATGCCCATCCGATTGAAGCCCTTGCACGCATGCCTGCCCGCGCTTGCGCAACGCGATCCTCATGCTGATCCCGGTTCTAACCGCCGCCGCAGGCGATGGCATCTTCTCGCGAGCCTGTCGATAGCCCCGGTGTTTGCATTCCTGTCGATGGGGAGCGCGAGCGCGCTCGATAACGACGGCAATCCCAGCTGCGGCGATCTGCGGCCCGGCGCGACGGTCCGCGGCACGTTCAACCTGCCGCGGGGCAACGGGCGGGGTGGCATCATCAACAGAATCTATCCCGCTTACTACATCGTCACGCCGCCCTCGGTGGAGATTGCCCGGCCGCCGGAATCGAATTATTCCTGGCGGCAATTGAGCTATACCTGCGACCGCATATGGATCGGAAAAGAATTCAGGGTCCACGTCTGGATCGATGAAATCAGCATACTGGCGCCGCCGGCGGAGAGCGAGGATGTCAGTTGCAAGGTCGGGAATACCTGTGCGGTCGCATCGGGGACAAAGGTCCAGGAGGAGACCGACTACGCGGCCCCGGACCTGCCGTCTGCCTTGACGCTGCGGCGCACCTATCGTTCCAGCTATCTCGCACCGCAGCTCGGCACGTTGGGGCCCGGCTGGATGCACGAATGGCAAAGACGGCTCGATCTCACGCAATACCATGCGAAAACGCCAGCGCTGACCTGGGTGCGCGGGAACGGCACGACGGTCGCGTTTGCGTTCGACGATGGCAAATGGACGGCCACCGATGGCTCCGGCGCGACGGTGACGGCCGTCGCCGGTGTGGGCGGCGCGAAAGACAGATTCCGTCTTGCCGATCGGCACGGGACGCGCACGGAAGACTACGACACACTCGGGAATCTCGTCCATGTGAAAGACGGCAGCGCGTGGGTGGCGCTCAGCTATAGCGATCGCGATACGTCGAAGGACGTGGCCCCGCATGCGGCGCTGCTCACCGAGATCCGCAACGACGCGGGCCAGTCGATGCGGTTCTCGTATTCCTGGAGCGGTCTGCTCAAGGAGGTCCTGCTGCCGGACGGGATGACGCTGAAGTATGGCTACAGCACGAAACGCATGCTGACCAGCGTGACCTTTCCCGACGGCGCCGAGCGCAAGTACCACTACGAGATCTTTGAACTCCCCTGGGCGTTGACTGGCATTACCGACGAAAAGAACACGCGGTTTGCCACCTATGACTATGACGCGAATGGACGTGTCATCAGTACGGAGCATGCGGGCGGCGTCGACAAGTTCCAGCTCGATTTTCCTGCCAGCGGACGGACATCCGTCACGACCGCGGATGGGCGTACGCGGACCTTTATCTCCGAGAGGCAGGGCAGAGCCATGCGCATCACGGGCGTGACCGCGGCGTGCCCCGCCTGCGGGCCGCTCGTAAAGGCGGTCACCTACGAAAGCACGGGGCGTGTCGGGAGCAAGGTGGACTTCTCGGGCAACGAGACCCACTACAGCTATGACGGGCTTGGGCGGGAGACGCGGCGCATCGCGCAGTACGGCACGGCCCAAGCCATGACCACGACCACCGAGTGGCATCCGGCGTTCGGTGTGCCGGTGAAGATTGCCGAGCCGGGTCGATTCTCGTCCTACCGTTACGACAGGCTCGGCCGGCCTGTCGGCCATGCAAGGTATGCGACCGGCGATGTCGCCGGTGGCATGGGCACGGCCGTCACGCCGGCCGGCCCGGTGACGAGCACGGAATGGACCTACGGTACCGACGGCCAGCGGTCGGTAACGACCGTGCACGTCGATGGGGTGTTGACCGGCCGGTGGACCTACACCTACGACGAGACAGGGCGTCTGCAGACCATTACCGACATGGCTGGCCGCGTTGCGCGCGCGACGCGGTACGACGCCGCCGGAAGGCTTGTCGAGGGCGTCTCGCTCGATGGCGAAAAGCTGGGATATGAGTTCGACGCGCGCGGCAGGATGGCGCGCTTCACGGTCGATGGGCGCGCACTCGCGTACGAGTACGACCCGGCCGGTTTCCTGACCGATGTTCGGGGTCCCAACGACTATCACCTGCGATACACGTATGACGCGGCGCATCGCCTGACATCGATCGCCGAGCCGCCGATGCCCGAGCGGCCCGTCGATACGTCGAATCCGTTCCGCCGGCCAGTCCCGGTCGCTGGATCCGGGTCGGCCGCAGGTTCCGACTCGACCGCTGGTTCCGAACCAACGGCCACTCCCTGGCAAACGATGTGGCTACGGTTCGTGCGCTGGATCTTCTCGTGGATCACGCCGGCCCGGGCAACGGCGTCCGTGCCGCGCGCGATCCCGGCGTGGCCCTCGCAGAGTCAGGCGCCGAGCCATGCTCAATCCATCGAGGACGAGCTGATGGGCAGGACGGAGAATCCGAATGCGATGCTGGGCGCGCTTGACCGTTCGCTGCGGGCGCTGGCCGCGCGTGGTGCCGACGCGGCGTCCTGCGAAGAGGAGCCGCGATGCACCGAGGCGCGGCGCGAGGCGCAGACCGCGCATCACACGCTCACGACGCGGCGGCTGCCGCAGTATCTCGGCGGGATGAAGGACGCGGGGCACCGGCAGGCCATCGTGCAGACGCAAAACCAGCTTCAGCGCGCGATTCGCGAGATCAGGCAGTATTGCATCGCGTCGCCGCTGGAATTGCCCGAATGGGAACGGGCGGCGAACCAGGAGGTGCCCATCCTGCACTGAGCGCCTTCGACAGGAACACCCGTGGGCCGGTCTTCGAGATGTGCCGATTCCGGCGGGCTTGCGTTTTGTAGCACTCGATCTATAATCGAGCCTTCGTTACGTATCAAGCGCTACAAAACGGCGAACGCAATGGCCAGACCTCGACAATTCGATGAGCAAGCCGCCTTGATGGCCGCACAGGACCTGTTCTGGGCCAAAGGCTATCAGGCGACTTCCACGCGGGAGTTGACCCAGACCATGGGGCTGACGCAGCCGAGCCTGTACAACGCCTTCGGGGACAAGCGGTCGCTGTTCCTGCTCGCGCTCGACGACTACCTCAACCGCACCATGCGCGAGCGGATTCGGCGGCATGAGGGCGCGTTGCCGCCGGGGCGAGCGCTGGTCGCCTATATCGCCGAAAGCATTGCGCTGTCGCTCGCGGATCCCCGGCATCGCGGCTGCATGCTGATCAACGTCGCGCTGGAAGCGTCCGAGGACGATCCCGAGTTCAAGTCGCTGATCGCCACCGAGCTCGACCAGCTGCGAGCGTTCTTCGAGCGGTGCATTCAGGCGGGCATCGCCTCCGGCGAAGTCGTGACCGCGCTGGCGCCCGAGGATGCTTCCGCGCAGTTGCTCGCCACCCACTGCGGCATGCGCGTGCTGGCGCGCGTGATGCCCGACCCCGCATTGCTGCGCGCAACGATGAAACCCGCACTCGCGATGCTCGGGCTGGCGTTGCCCGACTCATGACGCGCTAGCGCCCCCCTAAGACACCCACGAACGCATTACGGTCGCCCACGGCTCACTGCCCGGGCGTGGCGGCCTGCATCCTCAGGAGTCCTCCCATGTCACAAGATGCCACTGCAATGGCGCGCCCGAGCCGGTTCCCGCTCGATGCCCGCACGCTGTACGCGGCGATGGCCGGTCTATGCGCAAGTCTCGTCGCCATCGGCCTCGCGCGTTTTGCGTACACGCCGCTGATCCCCACGCTGATTCACGAACACTGGTTCTCGTCGTCGGCCACCGTCGCGCTCGGCGCGGCGAACTTCGCCGGCTATCTGGCCGGTGCGATCTACGGGCGCGCCATTGCGTCGAAGCTCGGCAATCGTCTGTCACTGCGGCTGTTGATGCTGGTCGCCACGGTGGCCTTCTTCGCCTGCGCGTACCCGCTCTCCGTCAGCTGGTTCTTCGTCTGGCGCTTTCTGTCGGGGCTTTCGGGTGGCGCGATCATGGTGCTCGTGGCCACGGCCGTGCTGCCGCACGTCGTGCCGGAACGCCGCAGCCTCGTGAGCGGGATGATCTTTCTCGGGCTTGGGCTCGGTATCGCGGCATCGGGCACCGTCGTGCCACAGTTGCTCAAGTTCGGGCTCGTGCAGACATGGTTCGGCCTCGGCGCGTTGTCGCTGGCGCTCACCGCTTTCAGCTGGTTCGGCTGGCCCGCGACCGATGTCCCGCATGGGGCGCCCCACGCCGCCAGTGCGGCCGGACACGTCTCGCATCTGGAGACGCTGAAGACCTACCGCCAGCCGCTGCGCGTGCTCGCCGTGCAATACGCAGCGAATGCGCTGGGTCTGGTGCCGGCCATGGTGCTGCTCGTCGACTACGTGGCGCGTGGACTCGGGCAAGGGACCGCAGTGGGCGCGAATTTCTGGGTGCTGTACGGCGTGGCGGCCATCGCCGGACCGCTCGTGAGCACGTCGATCGCGCAGCGTATCGGCTATCGCAACGGGTACCGCGTGTCGATGGTGGTGCAGGGACTTGCCGTGGCGTTGCTCGCGGTGTCGGGCCATACGGTGGCGCTCGTGATATCGACGGTCGTGCTGGGGCTGTTCACGCCCGGCATCGTGCCCGTGGTCCTCGGCCGCATTCAATCGATGATGCCGCACGACGCGCATGCGCAGCGCATTGCCTGGAGCCGGACGACGACGGCATTCGCGTTGTTCCAGGCCGTCGCGGGTTATGGGTACTCGTATCTGTTTTCGCATACGCACGAGAACTATGCACTGATCTTTGCCTGCGGCGCGGTGGCGATGGCCGTCGCGTTTGCGGTGGACTTCCTCGTGCGGGAGCCGGCTCCCCAGCCGGCCAGCGCCTGAGGTGTCTCCTGCAGAGATTTCCGTGCATCACTACAATCCGCGATGAGACCCGGTGCGCATGGGCGCCCGGGAGGAAATCTGAAGGAATTCACCTCATGAGCCATCTCTTCGATACCTACGCGATCGGCAATCTCGAACTCGCCAATCGCATAGCGATTGCGCCAATGTGCCAGTACTCGGCCAATGAAGGCAACGCTACCGACTGGCACATGATCCATCTGGGACATCTGGCGCTCTCCGGCGCGGGTCTCATGATCATCGAAGCCACCGCGGTGTCGCCGGAAGGGCGTATCTCGCCGGACGACCTCGGCCTCTACAACGACGACAACGAGGCCGCGCTGGATCGCGTGCTGAAGGCGATTCGCGCGTATTCGCCCATCGCGGTCGCCGTGCAGATCTCGCACGCGGGACGCAAGGCGTCGAGCCAGGCACCGTGGGAGGGCGGGGCGCAGATTCGCCCGGACCAGCCGCGCGGATGGCAGACGTTCGCGCCTTCGCCTGTGCCGCATGCGGAAGGGGAAGCCGCGCCGATCGCGCTCGATCGCGCGGGGCTGGACAAGATTCGCAACGACTTCGTGGCGGCGGCAAAGCGCGCGGCGCGGCTCGGCGTGGACGGCATCGAGATTCATGCCGCGCACGGCTATCTGCTGCATCAGTTCCTTTCGCCGATTGCCAACAAGCGCACCGATGAATACGGCGGGTCGCTCGAGAATCGCATGCGCTTTCCGCTCGAGGTGTTCGACGCCGTGCGTGGGGCGTTTCCCGCTGACAAGCCCGTGTGGGTGCGGGTGTCGGCGACGGATTGGGTCCCCGATGGCTGGGATATCGAGGGCACGATTGCGTTCTCGCATGCGTTGAAGGCACGCGGATGCGCGGCGGTGCATGTGAGCACGGGCGGCGTGTCGCCGCAGCAGGCGATCAAGCTCGGGCCCGGGTATCAGGTGCCTTATGCCCAGCGCGTGAAGGCCGAGGTGGGTTTGCCGACGATGGCGGTGGGGCTGATCACCGAGCCCGAGCAGGCGGAGGCGATCATCTCCAACGACGAGGCGGACGTGATCTCGATCGCGCGGGCGATGCTGTACGACCCGCGCTGGCCGTGGCATGCGGCGGCCAAGCTCGGGGCGAGGGTCAGTGCGCCAAAGCAATACTGGCGCTCCCAGCCACGGGGGCTTGGCGATCTTTTCAAGGACGCGCATTTCGGGCAGCGATAAACCCTCCCGCACCGCACCATTCAGCACGCACTTAAAACGAAGGGATTTCCATGATTGCTTTGGTCACGTGAAGTGACCACCATGAAGTCATAGACATAGCGTTGGCAGTAAGACGGGCATCCCCAACAAGCCCGCTGCATCACAGAAGTAGTCGTTAGAACGAACTCTGGGAGACATCCATGCAAGTCTATGACGGCCTCGTCTTTGCCTGTGCCATGGTGCTGGTGTGCATGTACGCCTATCTGGGCCTGCAGGCGCAGAGCACGGCGCTCAAGTACGGCTCGCCCGCTATCGTGGGGCTGTTGACGATCGTCTACGCGCTGTTGCCGATGCGAATGATCGGATAACGGAACACAGGCCGGCCACGGGAAGGGCCGGCCCTGTTTCAAACACCTGTCACGCTACGATCGTAGCGAGAGCCATATCGCCTTCGGTTCCGTGAAGTTCTCGATGGCGGCGTCCCCATGCTCGCGTCCCAGACCCGAGTCGCCAGCGCCGCCCCACGGCAGCCGCACGTCCGTATAGCCATAGGTGTTGATCCATACCGTGCCCGCGCGCAATTCGCCCGCGACCTTGTGCACGCGTCCGATGTCGCGGCTCCACACGCCGGCGGCCAGGCTGAATGCCGTGCCGTTGGCGATGCGCACCGCGTCTTCCTCGTCCTCGAACGGAATCACGCTCGCCACCGGGCCGAAGATCTCTTCCTGCGAGATGCGCATCTCGTGCCCGACGTTGGCGAATACCGTCGGCGCGACATAGAAGCCCCGCTCGCCGATACGTTTGCCGCCCGCCACCGCACTGGCGCCCTCGCGCTTGCCGATCTCCACATAGTCGAGCACGGTCTTCATCTGCGCCGCGGAGACCACGGGACCCATCGTCGTCCCGGGCGCCGCGGGGTCGCCCACGCGAATGGCATTGGCCCGCGCGGCCAGCCGTTCGACCACTTCGTCGTAGACCCGGCGCTGCGCGAGAATGCGCGAGCCGGCCGAGCACACCTGGCCCGCGTTGAAGAAGATGCCCGATGCCGACGCGCGCGCGGCCGCTTCCACGTCCGCATCGGCAAAGATGATGTTGGCCGATTTGCCGCCGAGCTCGAGCGTCACGCGCTTGAAGTTGGCCGCCGCGCCCTGCATGATTCCGCGCCCCACGCCCGGCGAACCGGTAAAGGTCACCTTGTCGATGCCCGGATGCGCGACAAGCGCGTTGCCCACCACGCTGCCCTTGCCGGTCACGATATTGAGCACGCCCGGCGGGATGCCCGCCTCGAGCGCCAGTTCCCCGACCCGTAACGCGGTCAGCGGCGTGATCTCGGCCGGTTTGACGATCAGCGTGCACCCGCAGGCGAGCGCGGGGGCCATTTTCCACATGCCGATCATCAACGGAAAATTCCACGGCACGATGGCCGCGACCACGCCCACGGGCTCGCGCACGGTGTAGGTCAGCGCATCGGGACGCGTGGGGACGACCTGGCCATTGATCTTGTCGCACCAGCCCGCGTAGTAGCGCACGGTGTCGATGACGGCGGGCACATCCTGCCGCCGCACGCCGGCCAGCGGCTTGCCGCCGTCGAGGCTTTCCAGCGCGACGAGTTCGTCGGCATGTGCCTCGAGCAGGTCCGCAAAACGATAGAGATTGCGCCCGCGCTGGGCGGCACGCATGCCGCTCCAGCCCTTGAGCGCGCGCCGCGCGGCCTGTACCGCGCGATCGACGTCCTCCGCGGTGCCCTGTGCCACGCGCGCGATCGGCGTTTCGTCGGCGGGATTGATATCGGTGGAATAGGTGCCGCCGGTGCCGCCGGTGCCGCCGCCGGGTGGCAGGCGGTTGCCGTCGATCAGCAGATCGTGAGTCGGCAAGTCCATGGTCAGTCTCCTTGCGGGTAGGCCCGCTTATGGCTAGGAGTGTGGGCAGGGGACTGACCTAAGTCCAATTAATAGATATGATTGATTGATAAGTTTGTCGTATGGATTGGCGTGTGGCTTATTGTTCCGCTCCGATCCATTCAGACTCCCTCAGCAGGGCGCTCATGGCCGCATGGAGCTCGCCAGGGACCACAGGTTTGTGAAGCAGGGCGGTCCCGCCCGCGTGGGCATGCCGCAGCCGATCGGCGGCCGTATCGCCGGTGATGATGATCGCGGGCAGGGACTGGCCCAACCGCATGCGGATGGCCTCGAGCGCTTCGTGCCCGGTCCGATGCCCGCGCAGCCGGTAGTCGGCGAGAATCAGGTCCGGCGTGAAGTGGTCGAGCGCGGCCAGCGCGTCTTCCTCGGACTCGGCCGTATGGCACTTGCAATGCCAGACCCCGAGCAGACCCGCCATGGCCTCGCGGATCGCCGCATCGTCGTCGATCACGAGCACGCGCAATCCGTCCAGACGCATGGCCGAATGCGGCAGCGTCGTTTCCTCGGGCGCGATCCAGGCGAGCGGCAGCCGCAGCCGGAACACCGAACCGCGATGGGTCCGCGAGGACATGGTCACGCGCGTCTGCATCGTGCGCGCGAGCCCATCGACGATGGCGAGCCCGAGGCCCAGGCCCTTGCGCTGGTCGCGCTCCGGGTTGCCGAGCTGATGGAACTCCCGAAAGATCTCGCGGTGCTGCGCGGCCGGGATGCCGATGCCCGTGTCCCAGATCTCGATCGACGCATGGAAACGGCGCGGGCGGCAGACCACGAGCACGCCGCCTTCGCGCGTGTAGCGAATGGCATTGGCGATCAGGTTGCGCAGGATCAGTTCGACGAGCGTCGGATCGCCGAAGACCGTGGCCGTCGTATCGCGCGTGCGATAGACGAGTCCGCGTTCGTCGGCCTGCGGCGCGAACTCGTTCTCGAGCTTGTGCAGCAGCGGCTGGAGGCGGAACGGACGGGGCCGTGGCGTGATGACGCCGGCCTCCAGCTTGGAGAAGTCCAGCAGCGTGTTGAGCATCTCGCGTGCCGCGTCCGACGAGGCCTCGATATGCGCGAGCAGCTGCCGCTGGTGCTCGTCGAGCGACGTGCGTCCCAGCGAGATCAGGAACAGCCCCAGCGCATGCAGCGGCTGGCGCAGATCGTGGCTGGCCGAGGCGAGGAACACGGACTTCGCGCGATTGGCTTGCTCGGCTTCGCGCTGGGACTGGCCCGCGCGCGCGGTCTGCTCGCGCAGCTGGGCGATCAGTTCGACGTTCTCGAAGCGCAGCGCGATGGCATTGCGCGCCACGCTCGCATAGTTGCGCGCGAAGATGATCAGCACCACGAGGTAGAGCGGCGTGGCGAGGAACATGGGCAGGTAGGCCACGTCGCCGGTCATCAGGAACACGATCCAGACCGGCAGGATGGCGGGGACGAAGAACGCCATCGCGACGGGCAGGCACGCGGAGAACACCGCGAGCGCGGCCGCGCTCATGCCCGCGATCAGCGACAGCACGCAGATGACCACCGCGGGCGAATGCATGTCGAGATATAGCCATGCCACGAGGCCCCACAGCATGCCGATGGCGCAGACCATGGCGGTGAGCGCGCGCGCATAGCTGCGCGCGTTGCCCTCGCTGAGGCGGTGCGGTATCGCGTAGCGGCCGAAGTAGGTGATGGTGCAAAGCAGGACCACGACGGCCGCCCAGGGCAGCGCGCCCGGATGGCCGCCCGTGATCGTGAGCCCGCTGGCCAGGAAGATCGCGGCCAGCGAACACCCGATCATTGCGATACCGAAGCTCTGGTCGATGAGCTCCATCTGCGCGGCCAGGAGCCGAGGCTCGTCGAAGCACGGAAGCAGGGAGCGCAGGGTAGGCATCGACGTAGCCAGCGGTGCGAAGCGCGGCTAGCGCTGCGCCTGTACCAACCCGCGGCGCTGCGCTTCGAGGATGGCCTCGACGCGGCTGACCACGCCGAGATGGTCGAGGATGGCGGCCACGTGTACGCGCACCGTGTTCTCGGAAAGGCCGAGATGATGCGCGATGACCTTGTTCGAGCGGCCCATGTTGAGCTGGCTCAGGACCTCGAGCTGGCGCGCGGTGAGCGGGCTCCACTTGTACGTGGCGGGCTGTGTGTCGGGGCAGCCGCCGGCCGGATGGAAATGCGTGCCGCCGGAGAGGCAGCAGCCGATGGCCTCCTCGATCTCCCGCGCGTCGGCGGACTTGGGCAGAAAGCCCGCGATGTCCTTGCGCACTTCCTGCGGAATGGCTTCGAGTCCCGAGGTGCCGGACACGATGAGGATGCGCGCGGACGCGAAATGCCGGCGCAGGACCTTGATGCCTTCGATGCCGTTGAGGCCGGGCATCTGCACATCGAGCAGCAGGATATCGACGTCCTGGTCGGCATGCTGCTGCACCGCGTCCATCACCGAGCCGGACTCTAGGATCGACGTGACATGCGGACTGTCGGCAAGCAGCAGCCGCAGCCCCGTGCGGAACAGCGTGTGGTCGTCGATAAGCAGAAGGCAGGCGCGCGGCATGAGAAGTGCAGAGAGGCTGACACCAGATTTGACTCGATTCCCGCCGGAATGTCCATGCAACTTCCCGCAGAAGTCGAGGCTAGTCCGGAAAGATTATTGGCGATGATCTACCAAAGTGTCACGATGCGGCCGTGGACGAATTCCGCGACTTGTCCATACCACTTCAAATACCCACTCCACCCGGCTGTGGGTATTTTTTTGGCCGAGCATGTTGTTTTGCGTTCGTTTGATGCTCGGTCTCTTTCGCTCGCATTCTCTCCGATTCGCTTCCCTTTGAATACTGCTGGTTAACGCGGCATTTCCAGCGCGCCCGCAGCGATCTCGGTCGTCCGTTCGCCAAGGAACCACCGCGCGGCATGCTCGCCATGCAGGGTCCAGCCCGTGCCCGACACGCGTACCCAATCCCCTTCCGGCAGTCCCAGCACCGGCATCTCCGGCGACAGGACCGTGAACTCGGCCAGCCGCTGGTCGCGCGTCTCGCCGCGGAAGCCCGGTACCACGAGGTTGAAGTAATGGCAGTTGAACTGGAACGGCATCAGGCCCAGCGAGTCCAGGCCGCCCGGATCGACGATCGGCATGTCGTTGGTCGTGCGGATGGTCGGCGAGGTAATGACCGACCCCGCGCTCCAGCCCACATAGCGGAGGCCCTCCGGGCCGCCGCCCGCGCGCAGGCGCTCGGCCAGCGGCGCGAGCAGTTGCTGCTCCCGCAGGCATTTGAGCAGGCGGAACGTATTGCCGCCGCCAACGATGACCAGCGAGGCCGATCCGACGGCCGCGCGCGCATCGGCCTCGCGGTGCAGGCCGCGTACCGAGATACCGATCGGCGCGAGCGCATCGCGCACCTGTGCCGTGTAGTCGTCCCAGTCGCGCGTCACGCCCGCGAAGGGCACGAACAGCGCGTCCTGACGGCCGTCGGCCAGTTCGCGAATGGCCTCGAGGGCGTGGACGAGGTAGCCATCGTCGCTCGTCGAATTGCTAAGAAGCAGGAGTTCCATGAAAAATACCAGGACACGTGTTCCGTCATGCGGAATCGCGGTCCGTAATCGAGAGGCTGAACAAGCCCGAGATGTTATCTCAATCGCGCGCTCAGTCGATCAGCTTGCCGTCCGCATCGAAGAACGGATGGGCCGCGCCGAAGTCGCCGCTGGCGGCCGCATGCGTGACCAGCCCGTGTTGCGGATGCCACCAGTGCAGCAGGTATCCGGGCGGCTCCATGCGGAAGCGCGACGCGGCGTTCGGGTCGAGATCGAGCGCGACCTGATGCGCGGGGCCGGGCGCGGTCATCGCGATGGTTCCGCCGAAGCGGCGCGCGATATGGCGGTGCAGATGGCCGCAGATCACGCGTTCCACCTGCGGATGGCGCGCGATCACGCCTTCCAGCACGTCGCTGTTCTCGAGCCCCTGCACGTCCATATGTCCGATGCCCGTATGGAAAGGGGGATGGTGGAGCATCACCAAGGTGGGCCGGCCGGGCTGCTCGCCCAGCGTGCGATCGAGCCACGCCGCGCCGTCCGCGGGCACGCGGCCGTGCGGCTTGTACGGAACCGTGCAGTCGAACGCGATGAGCCGCAACGGGCCGGCATCGGCGGTGTAGTGGATCGGCGCGTCGCCGTCGCCATGCATGCGCAGGTAGGTGTGGTCCGGGAACTCGCGGCGCAGCGTGGCGCGATGATCGTGATTGCCGGGCATGAGCCAGACCGGCATCGTCAGGCGCGCGAGGATGTCGCGGAGGAATCGGTATTCGTCCTCGCTGCCGAAGTCGACGAGGTCGCCCGTGACGACCACGCCGTCCGGGCGTTGCGGGGCGTCGAGCAGCGCGTCGATGCAGCGGTGGAGCGCGCCGGCCGTATCGACCATGCGGTAGGAGAGTTTGCCGCCGGCCTTGATATGGAGGTCGGTGATCTGCGCGAGCAGATAGGGGGCAGCTTGAGTGTCGGATGCGGACATGCTCGTTCTTCTACGTTCAGGCAGCCCTGGGCAGGGCAATCAGGTGACTGGTATCGATGCGCAGGCCGACCCGCTGGCCCGGCGCCCAGCCGTCGCGGCGCGACGTATCGGCGATGAGCGGCGCGCTGGCGCCCACGTCCACGAGCAGGCGCGTGTGGTTGCCGAGGAACAGCGCCGTGACCACGTTGCCCTGCAGATGCGCGTCGTCGGGATGCACGAGGGCGATGTCCTCCGGACGAAACATGAGCTCGGCGGCGGTGTTGGCGGCCGATGCCGACATCGGCACGGCGCCGCCAGGCACACGCCATAGGTTGCCGTCGGCCGACGCGGACAAATGGTTCATCGTACCGATAAAGTCGGCCACGAACGCGTTGGCCGGTGCGCGATAGATGTCCTGCGGCGAACCGGCCTGCGCGATGCAGCCCTTGTCCATCACGATGATGCGGTCGCCGAGCGCCATCGCCTCGGCCTGGTCGTGCGTGACGTATACCGCGGTGATATGGAGGCTGCGCAGCAGCTGGTTGATATCGGCACGCAGCGCATCGCGCAGCTTGGCGTCGAGCGCGGTCAGCGGTTCGTCGAGCAGCAGCACGCGCGGTTGCACGGCAATCGCGCGCGCGAGCGCCACACGTTGCCGCTGCCCGCCCGAAAGCTGGTCGATGCGCCGGTCGGCCAGCGGGCCCAGATGCATCATCGCGAGCATGTCGTCGATGCGGCGTTTGCGCGTGGGCGCGTCGATCTTGCGCACGCGGAGCCCATAGCCGATGTTCTCGGCGACGGTCATGTTCGGGAACAGCGCGTAGCTCTGGAACACCATGCCGACGCCGCGGCGCTCGATCGGGAGTTCGGTGACGAGGTTGTCGCCGAACCAGACCTCGCCGCCCGCGTCGGGCTGCTCCAGTCCGGCGATGATGCGCAGCGTGGTGGTCTTGCCGCAGCCCGACGGGCCGAGCAGCACGACGGTCTCGGCGGCGCCGATGTCGAGGTCGAGCGGATGCAGCGCGCGCGTGCCGTCGGCAAAGGTCTTGGCGCACTGGCGCAGGCGGATGGTCGTGGGTTCATGCATGGCGGGTCTCCGCGTTGTTCTGGGGGGCGGTGCCGGCCGGCGTCGTCACCGTGGCGGCTGGCGTGGCGGGTTCGGCGACATGGCGGCGGGCGCGCGCACCCGCGGCGCTCATGGCCTGCATGGCGACAAGCAACGGAATGATCATGATGAAAAAGACGATCGTGTAGGCGGAGCCGATCTCGAGCCGCATCGACGCATAGCTGTCGGCCAGGCCCACGGGCAGCGTCTGCGTGGTCGGGGTATGCAGCATCCACGTCAGGTTGAATTCGCCGACGGACAGCGTGACCACCATCAGCGCGCCGGCGAGAATGCCCTGGCGGCAGTTCGGCAGCACGACGGTGAAGAAGCGCTGCAGGCGGGTGGCGCCGAGGCTCGCGGCAGCGTCCTCGAGCGTGCGGATATCGATGGCGGACATGATCGCGAGCACCGAGCGCACCATGAACGGCAGCGTGAACAGGACGTGGCCGATCAGGATGAACACCCAACTCGTGCGCAGCGACTGCCAGCCGCCGTAGAGCAGGATCAGCCCGAGCGCGGTCGCGAGGCCCGGCAGCGCGACCGGCAGCATCAGCAGTTCCTCGATGATGCGCGTGATGCGGTTGCGGCGCAGGGCCATGTAGTAGGCGGCGGGCACACCGAGCACGAGCGTGCAGGCCAGGCAGGCCAGCGCGATGCCGAGCGACAGGAAGATCGTGCCGCGGTAGAGCGACCAGACCTCGGCGAGCCAGCGCGTGGTCAGGCCGCTGGAGACGCCGACAAAGATGTTGTTGGTCAGGCCGGCGAGCACGGAGAGGACGACCGGAATCACCATGAACACGCACAGGGCCAGCGTCAGCGCGAGCTGGAGCCAATATTGGGTGGAGCGACGGGCGGTGGACATGAATCGCTCCTTACGCGGTGGCGGCGACCGCGTCGCCCGAGAACCAGCGCGCCACGGCGAGCAGCGCCCACGTGACCGCGCCCAGCACGATCGACAGCGCGGCGGCCATGCCGAAGTTCGCGTAGTTGGTGAATTCGTTGTAGATGGTCAGCGGCAGCACATCGAGCTGCGTCGCCAGCGTGAAGGCCGTGCCGAACGCGCCCATGCTGGTCGCGAAGCAGATGGCGCCGCTCGACAGCATGGCCGGCATCAGCGCGGGCAGCATCACGTCGCGCACCACGCGCCACGGGCCCGCGCCGAGGGAGCGCGCGGCTTCTTCCAGCGAAGCGTCGAGTTTTTCCACGGCGGCCATCACGGTGAGGATGACCCGCGGAATCGAGAAATACAGATAGCCGACGAATAGCCCGGCCAGGCCATAGGCAAAGGTCCAGCGCTCGCCGGCGAGCGCGTCGCCAATGGTGGCGAGCAGCCCGTTGCGGCCGCCGAGCATGATGACCATGAAGCCGATGACGACGCCCGGAAACGCGAGCGGGAACGTCAGCATCGCGACGATCACGGCCTTGCCCGGCACGGTATGGCGTTGCAGAAAGGTACCGGCGACGCCGGCGATGGCCAGCGTGACGAGCGTGACCGAGGCGGACAGCAGCACGGTCACCATCAGGCTATGCAGGTAGCGCGGGCTGGACAGTACGGTCCAGTAGACGGACGCGCCGTCGCGGCCCGTCAGGCTCACCTCGATCAGGCGGGCCATCGGCAGGCAGAAGAACGCGAGGAAGACCACGAGGGCCGGCAGCGCGAACAGGAACAGCGTGGGATTTCTCTTCGTCATGGCAGTGACCGAGTCGGGCTCCCTCGCCCGGAGGAGAGGGAGCGGATCATGCTTAGCGGACTTCCTTCAGATACTGCTCGCTGAAGGGCTTCTGCACGTCGGCCATCTTGCCGAAGTCCACCGGCCTGGCGCGGGCATAGTCCGCGGCGGGCAGGAAGCGCGCGGCGACATCCTTCGGCACCGCGGCGCTGGCGCGCACCGGGCGCAGATAGGCGTTGGCCCACAGCGCCTGGCCCGCGTCAGACAGCACGAAGTCCAGCACCTTCTTGCCTTCGGCTTCATGCGGCGCCTTGTTGACGAGGCTCATCACGTAGGGCACGACCACGGTGCCTTCCTTCGGAATGACGAACGCGACGTTGGCCTTGTCCTTGTAGCGCGCGCGGTAGGCGTTGAAGTCGTAGTCGAGCAGGATGGGAATCTCGCCCGACAGCACGCGTGCATACGCGGTCTGCTTCGGGACGATCGGCTGGTTCTTCTGCAGGTCCTTGAAGAACTTGAACGCGGGGCCAAAGTTGTCGAGCGAGCCGCCCATGGCCTGGTTGACAGCCACGGCGCCGACGTAGCCGACGAACGCGCTGGCCGGATCGAGATAGCCGATCAGGCCCTTGTACTCGGGCTTGAGCAGGTCGGCCCACGACTGCGGCACGGGTTTGCCGCGCAGCGCATCGACGTTGACCATAAAGCCCAGCGTGCCCGAATGGATCGCGAACCAGTTGCCCTGCGGATCCTTGAGGCCGTCGGGAATGTCGTCGAAGTGCGCGGGCTTGTACGGCGCGGTCACGCCGGCGGCCTTGGCCTGGATGCCGAAGGTCACGCCGAGGTACGTGACGTCCGCCACGGGGCTGGCCTTCTCGGCGACGAGCTGGGCCAGCGCCTGGCCCGAGTTCTTGTTGTCGAGCGGCACGGTGACGCCGGTCTTTTCCTTGATGGCGCGGATCTGAGCGGCCCAGTCGGCCCATTCGGGCGGGCAGTTGTAGCAGATGGCGGTCTGCGCGGCGACGCCCTGGCTGAACGCGGCGGCGGTCAGGGCCATCGCGAGCCAGCGCAGCGGGCGTGAGAACTTGAATGTCATGGGGAGCTCCCTCGGTTGGGTGTGATGTGGGACTGGGTTTGGATAACTACGGCAGGGGGGTGGCAGTCGGTGGCGGCGCCGCGACGGTGCCCGTCACGCGCAGGCCGTGCGGCAGCAGCGTGACGGGGGCAGCGTCGCGATCGCCCGAGGCATGCAGGCGCGCGAGCAGTTGCCGCACGGCCTGCGTGCCGATATCGGCGTTGGGCTGCACGACGGTGGCCAGCGGCGGCTCGACGAGCGTGCCAAGCGCGATGCCGTCGTAGCCGAGTACGGAGACGTCGCGCGGCACACGGAGGCCCAGGCGCTTGAGATCGGAAATCACGCCGATCGCCAGCAGGTCGTTGGTGCAGAAGAATGCGGTGGGCGCATCGGGCGTGCCCATGAGCTCGCCGATTTGCCCGCTCGTTTGCGTGGCATTGCCGGCGATATGCGAGGGCAGGTTGACGGGCGGCAGCGGCTGCAGGCCGTGCGCGCGCATCGCATCCTCGTAGCCCGCGTAGCGCTGGCGCGCGCGATCGGAGGCCATGAACGCGCCCGACACCACGGCAATACGGCGATGCCCCGCGGCGATCAGCGCCTGCACGCCTTCGGACGCGCTTGTCCGGTTATCGACGGAGACCGAGTGCCGCGCGCCGTTTTCGGCCGCCTGGTTGTAGGCGAGCACATAGGGCACGCCTTCGGCGTCGAGCTGATCGAGCACCGCGCTGCGCGTGGCGTCGGCCACGGTGAGGACGAGTCCATCGACGCGATGGCGCAGCAGGTACTCCACGCGCTCGCGTTCGCGCGCGGCCTCGTAGCCGCTGGTCACGAGCATCAGGGAATAGCCCTCGACCATCGCCGCCTGCTCGATGCCGCGCCAGCATTCGGCGAACACCGCGTTCTCGAGCGTCGGCAGCATGACGCCGAGAATGCGCGTCTGTTGCGAGCGCAGCTTGGCGCCGAGCAGGTTGGGGCGAAAACTGAGGCGCTCGGCGGCTTCGTGCACGCGGCGCGCGGTGGATTCCCGCACCAGTTGCGGATGGCTGAACACGCGCGAGGCGGTGGCCAGCGAGACCCGCGCGGCATCGGCCACGTCGGCGAGCGTCACGCCATGGCTGTCGCCGACGGTGCGCGACGACGCCGGTTCGGGCGTCGAGGGGGGCGACGGGGGACGTGGGCTCACGGCGGCTCCTTGGCTGGCATCACATCGAATGAAAACGTTTTCATTCAAGTCCCGAAAAAGCGGGCGTCAAGGTATTTCTCTGCTGCACTGCGGAGACTTGCGCCCGTTCCTTCCGGTTGTCGCGCATTGTGGTGGCCTTATGTGACAACGCGATGACGGCTTTCAGCCTCGCTCGAGCGGCGTTGGTGCGGTGCGGCACCCAATCTTTCGTAACACTCTGCCCGAGCGCCACGTCAACCAATGCGCTGGCCATCCGTCAAAGCAGAAACCCGGCCCAAGGAGGAGAACCCGCATGCGCTTGGTGAACGAGATGGTTCGACGGATGGTTCCGCTGGTTGCCGCGGCGTCGCTGGCCGCCTGCGCGCAGGCGCCCGCCGCGCCCGAGGGGACCTTGGCCGTCCGGGATCTCCACTGGCTCAACACCGTGAGCTTCGGCGCGGATCAGGCCAGCATCGCGCGGCTGAAGGCGGTCGGGCGCCAGCGTTACCTCGAGGAGCAGTTGAAGCAGCCCGTGGCCGATCCGCCCGAGCTGGCCGGCATGATCGCCGCGCTGCCGATTGCCGCGCAGGACACGCCAGCCCGGTTCGAGGCCCTGCGCGCGGCGCGCCAGCGCGTCAATGCGCTGCCCGATGGCGACGACAAACAGCAGGCTCGCGAAGCGCTGAACAAGGATGGACGCGAGGTCGTGCTCGACACGAGCCGGCGGCATCTGCTGCGCGCGCTGTACTCGCCGGCGCAGTTGCGCGAGCAGATGACATGGTTCTGGCTCAATCATTTCAACGTCTATGCCAACAAGGGGCAGGTGCGCTGGATGCTGCCCGAATACGAGGAGCGCGCGATCCGGCCCCATGCGTTCGGCAAGTTCCGCGACCTCGTCATGGCGACCGTGACATCGCCCGCGATGCTCGACTATCTGGACAACGCGCAGAGCGCGGCCAATCGCGTGAACGAGAACTACGCGCGCGAATTGATGGAGCTCCATACGCTCGGTGTCGCGGGCGGGCCCAGCGGGTCGCGCTATACGCAGCAGGACGTGCAGGAGCTCGCGCGCGTGCTGACTGGCGTCGGCTTGAATCTGCGTGGGGAGCCGCCGAAGCTCAATCCGCAGCGGGCCGCCTTGTATCGCGCCGATGGCGTGTTCGAGTTCAATCCCAACCGGCATGACTTTGGCGCGAAGACGCTGCTTGGCGTGCGCATTCCGTCGAACGGGGCGCCGGCGGGCTTTGCGGAAGTGGAGCAGGCGGTAGCGATCCTGAGCCGCGACCCGGCAACCGCGCGCTTTATCTCGCGCAAGCTGGCCGAATACTTCGTCGCGGACAGCCCGCCGTCCGCGCTCGTCGATCGCATGGCGGCGACGTTTACGCGCACCGATGGCGATATCGGCGCGGTACTGACGACGATGTTCCTGGCGCCGGAGCTCGATCGCGTGCTGGCGTCGTCCGCGCGCAAGTTCAAGGACCCGATGGTGTTCGTGGTGTCGTCGATGCGGCTGGCCTATGACGGACGGCAGGTCACCAATCTGCGGCCCGTGATCAACTGGCTCAGCCAGCTTGGCGAACCGCTGTACGGCCATGTCGCGCCCGACGGATATCCGGTGTCCGAGGGCGCTTGGGCGAGCTCGGGGCAGATGGTGCGGCGGTTCGAGATCGCGCGGGCGATCGGCAGCGGGCCGGCGGGGCTATTCGCGGGCGACGATGGCAAGCCCACCGCGCGGCGCGGGTTTCCGGTGGCGAACAGCCGCATGTTCTACGACACGATCGAGGGCACGCTGGGGGCGGCCACGCGGGCGGCGCTGGGGCAGGCCGAGTCGCAGGCGGAGTGGAATACGGTGTTGCTGAGTTCGCCGGAGTGGATGCAGCGATGAACGCGACGTACCTGGAGGTGATGCCATGAATCGCCGTGACTGGATCAAGGCCTGCGGTGCGCTGGCCCTGCCGGCCGTGTTCTCGCGCGCATACGCGCTGCCCGCGCAGGCCGATGCGCGCTTTCTGCTGGTATTCCTGCGCGGCGGCTACGATGCCGCCAACGTGCTGGTGCCCGCAGGCAGCGACTTCTACTATGCGTCGCGGCCCAATATCGCGATCCGCCGGCCGGTGGCCGATGGCGCCGGGGCCGATCCGGCCGCGGCGCTGGCGCTCGGCACCGATGCGTGGGCGCTGCATCCCGCGCTCGGGGCGACGATGCTGCCGCTGTGGCAGCGCAAGCAGCTGGCCTTCGTGCCGTTTGCCGGCACCGACGACCTCTCGCGCAGCCATTTCGAGACGCAGGACGGCATCGAGGCGGGCGCGCCGCCGGCGCATGCCACGGCCGGCCAGGCCCCGCGCGGCAGCGGGTTTCTCAACCGGCTGGCGCTGTCGATGGGCGGGCAGGCCGCGCCCGTGGCGTTTACCGATGGACTGCCGATGGTGCTGACCGGCAGCGCGAACGTGCCCAACGTTTCGCTCAAGGGCACGGGCCGTACGCCGTTCGATGCGCGGCAGACGCGCATGCTGGCCACGATGTATGCGGGCACGCGGTTCGAGTCCGTGATTGCCGAGGGGTTCGATATCCGGCAGGCCGTGGCCGAGCAGGCCGATGCGCAGAAGCGGCGGGACGAGGCCATGCGGGCGGACATGCGGGCGGAGCCGGGCGGGGCCGACGGGATGATGGCCGCGCGCATGCAGGAGATGCAGGCCGCGAACCGCCGTTCGTTGTCGGCCCGCGGCTTCGAGCAGGAGGCGCGGCGCATGGCGGGGCTCATGCGTGACCGGTTCAACGTGGGGTTCATCGACGTCGGCGGCTGGGACACGCATGTCAACGAAGGGGGCGCGCAGGGGCAACTGGCCGGGCTGCTCGACAACCTTGGACGGGGGATATCGGGCTTTGCGGAGGAGATGGGGCCGATATGGGGCCAGACGACCGTGATCGTGATCTCCGAGTTCGGGCGGACATTTCGCGAGAACGGAACGCGGGGGACGGACCATGGGCATGGCACCGTCTACTGGGTGGCGGGCGGGAACGTGCGCGGCGGGCGCATGGCGGGCGAGCAGGTCGCGGTGTCGCGCGAGACGCTGAACCAGGATCGCGACTGGCCGGTGCTCAACGACTATCGGGCGTTGCTGGGCGGGGTGTTCCAGCGCCTGTACGGGCTGGATGCGCGGCGGCTGGGGCAGGTGTTTCCCGGCGTCGCGCCGCGGGATATCGGGTTGGTTTGAGGGCCGGTTCGAGGGCGCGTTTGAGGGCGCGTTTGAGGGCTGGCGCGGCGCGACGGCGGGGCTTTGTTGCTCGCATCGTGCAAGCTTCATGCTGCGTTTATGCGCGATATGCAGGGTCATGCAGACTTACCCCACGCCCGTGGGATATCAAGTCGGGTGGGCGGAGGGCCGATAGCCTACAGTGGGAGTGGCATTTGCCCACAGCACGATCCATATCCGGTACGGATGCAAGACTTCTCGCGAGCCCTCATGCCCAGCATTGCGGAATGTCTGGAACAACAACGACTGCGGCCCGTATTTCAGCCGATTGGCTCGCTATCCACTGGCGAGGTGCTTGGCTATGAAGCGTTGATTCGTGGCCCGGCCGGCACGCCCCTCGAAAGCCCGCTCGCGCTGTTTCGCGAGGCGGCGCGCGTCGGCTGCCTCGTGCGGCTGGAGCGGCTGGCATCGCGTATCGCGATCGCGGCCTTTATGCGGGCCCGGTTGCCGGGCAAGCTGTTCATCAACTACAGCGCGGATTCCATCCGCGAGATCGACGCCAGCCGCCACGAGGTGAGGGCGTTTCTCGACGCGCAGGGCATGCCTTCCACGCGCATCGTCGTGGAGCTGACCGAGCAGGCCCCGCTGGGGTCGCTCGATACGCTGGCCAGCGCCATCGCCAGCATCCGCAGCCGCGGCGTGCAGTTCGCGCTGGACGATTACGGTACGGGACATGCGAATCTCGGGCAATGGATCGCGCTGAGGCCCGATTACATCAAGGTGGCACGCGAGGTGGTCGATGGCGCCGCCGAATCGCCATTCAAGCTCGAGGCGTTGCGCGCGCTGCGACGGCTCGCGACGCTGAGCCATACGGCATTGATTGCCGAGGGGATCGAAAACGAGGCGGATCTGCTGGCCTGCCGCGATATCGGCTTCGACCTCGCGCAGGGGTACCTGCTGGCCCGGCCTACGGACGCGCCGCCGCTGACGCTGTCCGAGGCATCGCTGCGGGCGCTGCGGCTGGGGCCGATTGCGGTATTGCCGGGGGAGGCGGTGTCGGAGCCGCCCTCGGAACCGTTCCGCGCGCAGGCAGGCTAGAGGCTCGCCGCGCCGTCGGGCTGCGACGCCGCGTCCGCCGGCGCGGCTGCGGGCGTATCGGCTTGTGCGTCCGACGCGGGCACGGCCTCCACGACCTCGCCGGTGTCCGGCGTCGCGTTCTGATCCGCCGCCGCATTGGAAGCGGCCACCGGTGGCGGCATGGCGTCCGCTTCGGTATCGGGCAGCACGGGTCGGCGCGGGCTGGGGCGCGGCGCGGGAGGCGTGTCGTCCTTCGCGCCCGAGTGCGACGCGAACAGGCGCTGGAACCAGCCCTTGACCTGTCCCGTCATCGCCGAGAACCACGACGACTCGTCGGCCTCCGCAAACCGTGCGCGCCCGTCGATCGCCCGCGCGCGCAGCGCACGCTGATAGAAGTCGCCGACGATCGGCAGCGCGCTGCGCGCCCCCTGTCCCCAGTAATCGCTGCGCAGCGTCACCCGGCTATCGTTGAAGCCCACCCATGCCCCCGCCACCAGTTGCGGATGCATCAGGATGAACCATCCGTCGGCATTGTCCTGCGTGGTTCCGGTCTTGCCCGCGACATCGGCGCGAATGCCGTAGCGCGTGCGAATCGCCGTTCCCGTGCCCCGGTCGATCACGTCGCGCATGACATCCACCAGCGTCTCCGTGGCGCGCGCGGATAGCGCGCGTTCTGGCCGCGGCGCCGAGAACTGCGCGAGGACGTTGCCCTCGCTGTCCTCGATGCGCGTCACCATCGTCGGCGCGACATACTGCCCGCCATTGGCGATGGTTCCATACGCGCTGACCATCTCCTTGAGCGTGACCGGGCTCGTGCCCAGCGCCAGCGAAGGCACCGCATCCAGATGGCTGTCCCGCACGCCCATCGCCCGCGCCAGCCGTGCGACGCGATCGGGTCCCACGCGCTGCACGAGCTGCGCGGTAATCGTGTTCCTGGAGTACACGAGCCCATCGCGCAGGCTCATCGGGCGCCCGGTCGGCGGCGACTCGTCCGTGGGCTTCCAGATCTCGCCGCCCGCGAGCGCGATCTCCACTGGCTGATCGACGAGCGTGTCGTCGGGCGTTTCGCCCGCGGCAAACGCGGCGCCATAGACGAAAGGCTTGAACGTGGACCCCGGCTGCCGGCGCGCCTGCTGCACGTGATCGAACGCATCGACCGTGAAGTCGCGGCTGCCCACCCACGCGCGAATCGCGCCGGTCGCCGGTTCGATGGCGAGAAAGCCCGCCTGCACGCGCGTCTTCTGCTGCCGTAGCGCGAGCATGAAGGCGCTGTCCGCGAGCAGCCGCTTGAGGACCGTGTCTTCGGGCTGACCCGCCGCCACGGCATTGCGATATTCGGCGGACTCGCGCACGAACGCCTGCACGAGCGCGCGATTCTCGCCCCAGCCCGCGCGCGGACCCCAGGCGGCATTCGCAATCGACTGGAGCTGGTTACCCTGGCGCGCCACGGCCTGCGTGGCCAGGGCCTGCAGCCGCGCGTCGATCGTCGTATGGACGACGAGCCCGTCGGTATAGAGGTTGTAGTCGTGGCGATCGGCCCACGCGATCAGCCACTTGCGTAACTGCTGCGCAAAATGCGGCGCGGGGCCGGGCGCCTCGATCTGGCGCTCGAAGTCGATCCGCAACGGCCGCCGCTTGAGCGCCTCGAGCTTCGATGCATCGAGCCGCCCGCGCTTGACCATCTGCGCCAGCACGATATTGCGCCGGTCGAGCGCGCGCTCGGGATTCAGCACCGGGTTGTAATAGCTGTTGCCCTTGAGCATGCCGATCAGCGTGGCGGCTTCGAGCACGTCGAGCTTGCCCGCCGGCTTGTCGAAGTACGTGCGCGCGGCCATCTCGATGCCGAACGCGTTGTACAGGAAGGGCACCGTATTGAGGTACGTCTCGAGGATCTCGTCTTTCGAATAGAGCGCCTCGATCTTGAACGCGGTAATCGCTTCCTTGAGCTTGCGCGTCATGGTCGGCGCACGGCCGATCTCGTCGGGATAGCGGTTGCGCGCGAGCTGCTGGGTGATGGTGGAACCGCCCTGGCGATCGCCCGAGAACGTATGCAGCGCGGCCGATGCCGTGCGCCGCCAGTCCAGCCCGTGATGGTCGTAGAAGCGATGGTCCTCGGTGGCGATCAGCGCGTTGACCACATTGGGCGAGATCTCGGACAGCTTGACCCAGTCGCGATTGGCCCAGCGATAGACCGCGATTTCCTTGCCATCTTCCGAGAGCACGCGCGCGGGCTGCTCGGACTTCGCCTTGCGGATATCGCTGATGCCCGGCGTGAACGGGATGAGCAACAGCACATAGAGCAGAAAAGCAGCCGGCACGGCGCCAGCCGCGAGCAGGATGCCGCGGCGGGTCGGATGGCGCAGGCGCTGAAGGAACGCAAAGCGGGGAAGGACTACGGTCTTGAACTGATCCAGGCGCATGACGCTCGCCGAAACGAAAACCCCGCATCCTACCAAATCGCAGGTCACGAATTGTCGGGAATGCGCGGCCGGTGAGCACTTTGTGCCGGATATACCCCGTTTCGGGGGTACGCGGAGGCGTCATCGACACATCGTCTTCATAAACGCTCCGCACAATTCGACCCGTTCCGTACACACGCAGTCCCACGCGGGCACCGGCTCACGCCGATGCGAGCCCCGCGCGCAGGACCCGGGGCGGGACCCTCCTCGTATCAACAGAAAGAGAAAACAGTGAAGAAAGCTCTCCTTGCTCTGACGGCCGCAGCGGGTACCTGCGCCATTTCCGGTGGCGCCATGGCGCAGTCGGCCACCAATGTGACGCTGTACGGCATCGCCGATGCAGGCGTGGAAGTCGCGACGCACGTGCCGGGCGGCAACGGCAAGACCGTCGCACGCGTGACGTCCGGCAACATGTCGGGCTCCCGCTGGGGTCTGCGCGGCTCCGAAGATCTCGGCAGCGGCCTGAAGGCGATCTTCCAGCTCGAGTCCGGTTTCGACATCGACACGGGCCTGTCGGGCCAGGGCGGCCGCCTGTTCGGCCGTCAGGCCTTCGTGGGCCTGCAAGGCTCGTTCGGTGCCGTGACCCTCGGCCGCCAGCAGAACGCGCTGTACGACCTGTTCGGTGCCTATGACCCGATGGGCGTCGGCCCGCGTTACTCGCTGAACGCGGTGGACTCGCTGTTCAATGGCCGCGCCGACAACGCACTGAAGTACACGGGCAAGTTCGGCGGCCTGACGGCGACCGGCTTCTACAGCACGGGCCGCGACAACAACGGCGAAATCCCGGGCGACTACAAGGCCGCGCGCAACTTCGGCGCCGGCGTGTCGTACGCCACGGGTCCGGTGTCGGTGGGCGTGGCCTACGACCAGTTCCAGGGCGCGACGACCGCGCTCTCCGACCGGGCTGCCAAGCGCCTGGCCATCGGAGGTTCGTACGATTTCACGGTGGCCAAGGTGTTCGCCGGTTACCGCTGGATGCGTGACGATGGCGTGGGCAGCGCGACGGCCACGGCCACCCGCAACAACCTGTACTGGCTGGGCGGTCTCTATCGTATTTCGCCGGCCCTGCAGCTGACTGGCGCCGCGTACTACACCGACACCCACAACAGCGGTGCCGATCCGTGGATGTTCGTGCTGTCGGCCGACTACGCGTTCTCGAAGCGTACCGATGCGTACCTGAACATCGGCTACACGAAGAACAAGGATGGTTCGAACCTCGGCCTGTCCGGCGCGGGTACGGTCGTGGCGGGCGCGAACCAGACTGGCGTGCTGGTGGGGCTGCGTCACCGCTTCTGACCTGACGTTGCGTCACGACGGCCCCAGTGAACGGCGTTTCACCGGGGCCGTCGTCGTTTGACGAACGCGATTGGCGGCATACATGGGCCGCATTGGCAAATGCAAATGGCCATGCGGGCGATACGAACTTAGTCTGTTGGCGCGCCCCCTCATCTTTCGCCGCAAGGCGATTCCTTTGAGGTCCCCATGCCAATTTCATTGCAATGGCGTCACGCTTTCGCGTGTGCCGGTATTGCCTGCGCGCTGGTTTCTGCTCCATCGTTGTCCGCGCAGACGCTGACGCGCGACAACGGCGCTCCGGTCGGCGACAATCAGAACTCCCAGACCGCGGGACCGTCGGGTCCGACCTTGCTGCAGGACTCGCAGCTCGTCGAGAAGCTCCAGCGTTTCAGCCGCGAGCGCATTCCCGAGCGCGTGGTGCACGCGCGCGGCACGGCGGCCGAAGGCGAGTTCGTGTCGGCCGGCGACTTCTCGGATCTGACGCGCGCGCGGCTACTCTCCGCGGCGGGCAAGATCACGCCCGTCGTCGTGCGATTCTCGACGGTCGTGCATCCGGCCGGGTCACCGGAAACGGTGCGCGATCCGCGCGGGTTTGCCACCAAGTTCTATACGGAGGAGGGCAACTGGGATCTGGTGGGCAACCACACGCCGGTGTTCTTCATCCGCGATGCCATCAAGTTTCCCGACATGGTGCATTCGCTGAAACCGTCGCCCATCACCAACCTCCAGGACCCGAACCGCTATTTCGATTTCTTCAGCCATGTGCCCGAGAGCACGCACATGCTGACGCAGCTGTACTCGGATTTCGGCATCCCCGCGTCATACCGGATGATGCCGGGCAATGGCGTGCATGCGTTCAAGCTGGTCAATGACGCGGGCGAGGTGCGCTACGCCAAGTTCCAGTGGCGGCCCCAGCAGGGCGAGAAGTATCTGACGCGTGCCGAGGCCGCGCGCATCCAGAGCCGGGAGTTCAATAACCTGACGCGCGACTTGTACGAAGCCATTGCGCGCGGCGAACCTCCGCGCTGGGATCTGTATGCGCAGATACTGACGCCCGCGGATCTCGAAGGCTTCGACTTCGATCCATTGGACGCCACCAAGGTGTGGCCCGGCGTCCCGGCGCGCAAGCTCGGTACCATGACACTGAACAAGGTGCCCGATAACTTCTTCGAGACCACCGAGCTGTCGGCGTTCGCGCCCTCCAATCTGGTACCGGGCATCGAAGCGTCCGAAGACCGCATGTTCCAGGGGCGGCTCTTCTCGTACGTCGATACGCAGATCTACCGGCTCGGCGCCAACTATCAGGCGATGAAGGTGAACCGGCCCCACGCGCCCGTGCGCAACTACAACGCGGATGGCGTTGGCATGCATCGTGTGGCGGCACGTGGCGATATCAACTATCAGCCTTCGCGCAAGGCAGGGGCCTACGTGGACGATGCGCGCTACAAGTCCGTGCAGACAAGGCTGGAAGGCACGACGCAGCAGGCGCGTATTCGCAAGACCGCGAATTTCCGGCAGGCCGGCGAGTACTACCGCGCGTTGTCCGCTCAGGAGAGGGAAAACCTGATCGGCAATCTTGCCGCCGACCTCGGTGCCGTGCGCGACACGGAGACCCGGCAGATCATGCTGAGTCATTTCTATCGGGCGGATCCCGACTATGGCCGACGCATCACGGCCGCGGTACAGGGAGACCTCGGCGACGTGAAGCGCCGTGCGGGGCAATTGCAGGACTGAGCCGGCACGTCGTGTGGCGTGGCGTTTGTAGGAGAAGGGCGGATGGCGAAACCGAAATCCGCCTGCCTATACTTTCTACAAAACATCATGTGGGAGCGACGTCATGTCCAGGTTCTTGCTGTTGTTGATCGTCCCTGTTTCGCTCGCGGGCTGCGTATCGTTCAGTAGCAGCGATCCGCAGCCGCCCGCGCGCACGACCGTGGTATCGCCCCCGCCGGGCAGCAGCACCACGGTCTGCAGTCCGGGCCCCTGCTAGCGCGATGCCGCCGCGGATGTCTCCGCCAGCGCACGCACCTGCGTCATGACCCCGCTGGCGAACAACACCGGTCCGCTGACCGGTATGCCCGCCGTGCGTAATCCTTCCGCCGTCCACGTATTGCAGGTGTAGAAGCCCGCGTACGTGGCCTTCGCGCCGAGGAACAGGCCGCCATCGTAGGGGCCCTTGCCGAGATGCACGGGCGCACCCGCGCCATCCGTCTGCACGGATCTCACCAGAAACGCGCGCAGGCGCGCGAGGCCGGCCTGATCGATGCCGAGCCGCACGACATTGCCGGCGCCGAACGCCGCGGCCGGCGTGTCGCGCAATACGGTCAGCAGGACGGCGCCATCGCCGGGGAACAGCGCGGACAGCATTGTCCAGGTATCGCGCTCGCGCGACAGGACATAGCGACGGTCGCCGAAGCCGAAGCACAGGAAACGCGAGCCGTCGTAGCCGGCAGCGAACACCGTGATATCGGGGCCGGCATCGTCGGTGCGTACGCAGATATCGGTGTGCCAGTCGCGCTCCACCACATCGATCGTCGTCGTCACAGGACCCTGCGGTGCCGCGGCGGGTGCGCCCGCGCAGCCCGCGATGCCGGTGGCCAGCGCCATGGCCGCCACGGCATGAAACCGTCTGGTCAGGCGTACCACGCCAGACCCCACCCGGCCGCCCCGCACGCGAGCACCACGCACCACGGCGGCAATCGCCATATCGCCACGGCCATCCATGCGAGCAGCACGAACGCGACATCGGACGGCGCGTGCACGGCGCTGGTCCACACAGGGTCGTACAGCGCGGCGACGAGCAGCCCGACCACTCCCGCGTTGACGCCGGCCAGCGCGCCACGCGCGCCGACGCTGCGGCGCAGTCCTTCCCAGAACGGCAACGCGCCGAACACGAGCAGGAACGATGGCAGAAAGATTGCCACGACGCAGAGCAGGCCACCAGACCAGCCAGTGGGCGCGATGCGCATGGAGGCACCGAGGAACGCGGCAAACGTGAAGAGTGGGCCCGGCACGGCTTGCGCGGCCCCATAGCCGGCGAGAAACACATCGTTGTCGACCCAGCCCGACGGCACGACGGCGGCCTGCAGCAGCGGCAGCACGACGTGACCGCCGCCGAAGACGAGCGCGCCCGCGCGATAGAACGCATCGAACATCGCAAGCGGGCCACCGGCATGCGCGAGCCATGGCAAGGCGACGAGCAGGATGGCGAACAGCGACAGAAAGATTGCACCCGTGCGATGGCCGATGACGACAGGCAGCGGCTCGTGGTCCGCGACGCGCGCATCGCGCAGCCAGATGGCGCCGATCGCCCCCGTGGCCACGATCGCCGCGATCTGCGTCCATGGCGATGGCATCAGTAGCGCGACCACCGCCGTGAGTCCCATCAGCGTGATGCGCGGCACGCCGCGGCACAGCGTGCTGCCCATGCCCCAGACCGCCTGCGCCACAACGGCGACGGCCGCGATCTTGAGGCCGTGCAGCAGGCCCGCGGGTACCGTCGCACCGTATTCGGCAAGGCCGAGCGCGAGCATGATGAGGGCGACCGCGGAAGGCAGCGTAAAGCCGAGCCATGCGGCCAGCGCGCCCGCATATCCGGCGCGCGACAGGCCGACCACGATGCCGACCTGGCTGCTGGCCGGCCCCGGGAGAAACTGGCACAGCGCGACGATATCGGAGTAGGCATGCTCGCTGAGCCAGCGGCGGCGATGCACGAACATGTCGCGAAAATAGCCGAGGTGCGCGACAGGTCCGCCGAACGACGTCAGGCCCAGACGCAGAAAGACGAGGAACACGGCCCACGCGCCGTCGTTGTCGCGGGAACCGGCTTCGGGCTGGATATGCGTGCGGTCGGTCGTCATGGGCGGAATTATCGGGCCGGATTGTGACCGGGACCATCGCGGCGGATGGTGGCGATGAGGCCTGTGCCTTCAACCGCCAGTCGATTGGAAAGATCGATCCGCAGCCCGTGCAGCGCCGCCACGCGCCGCGCGATGGAGATGCCGAGCCCGGTGCCATGCTCGCGCCGGCCGGCCTCGCGGAAAAAGCGGTCGCCGAGCCTTGGCAGGATCTCCGCCGGCACCCCGGGCCCGCAGTCGGCCACCTCGATGCGGTCCGGGAGGAAGGTGACGGTCACGAGCGTATGCGGCGGGCTGTAGCGCAGCGCATTGTCGAGCAGGTTGCGCAGCATCGTGCCGAGCAGCGCCGGCTCGCCGGTCACGGGCAGCGGCACCTCGGGCTCGGCCGGCCAGACGAGTTCCACGTCCACGTCGCGGCTGGCGGACAACGGCAGGCAATCGGACAAGGCATGGTTGGCGATCTCGGGCCAGTCGGCGGCCTCGGGATGGCGGGGCGCCACATGTTCCTCCAGCCGGCTCAGGGTCAGCAACTGGTTCACGAGCCGGCTCAGCCGATCGATGCCGGCTTCGACCATCGCGCCCGCGCGCGTGCGCTCCGCGTCGTCCTGCGAACGGCTCGCGACCTCCCACTGCGCCTTGAGCGCGGCCAGCGGCGTGCGCAGCTCGTGGGCGGCATCGGCGGTCAGGCGCCGCTCGTGATCGAGCACCGCCGAGACGCGCGACAGCAACTGGTTCATCGCGGTGACGAGCGGCACCAGTTCGCCTGGCACCGATGCCACGTCGAGCGGCGTGGGGTCGTCGGCCGCGCGCGTGCCCAGCTGCGTGGACAGCGTGTACACGGGCCGCAATGCGCGCCGCACGCCCCAGATCAGCAGCAGTGTCAGCAAGGGCAGCCCGAGGATCCACGGCAGCACCTGTGCCTCCAGATACGCGAAGATCAGTTCCTCGCGTTCCGCGAGCACCTGGCCCACGCATACGCGCCAGCCGACGGCGCTGTCGTTGAGGTAGTAAAGCCGCCATTGCACGCCGTCGATCGTTGCCTCTGTAAACCCCTTGATATGGGGCGCGCGCGGCAGCCGGTCGCCGTCCGGATCGATATGCAACGGTTCGCCGCCGGGCCGCCAGGCCGCGATCGCGAGCTCGCCGAGCCCCGCGCTGCCGAGGTCGCCGAGGTCCTCGTCGCCCGGCTCGGGTTCGGAAGACGGCGGCGCGGGCCGCGGCAGCCTGGCGATATCGACGATGGGCAGCACGGCCTGCATCTGCTGCGCCATGCGGACCATGTCGGTGTCGTAGAGCTCGTTGATCTCCTCGCGGGCGCTCACGTAGATGATCGCGCTCGTCAGCGTCCATGCGAGCGCCGCGGCAAACAGGACCGCAAGGATCAGCCGCCGCTGCAGCGTCATGCGTCGGCCCCGATCGCCTCGAGCGTGCCGAGCGAATAGCCGGCACCGCGCAGCGTGCGCACGATGCCCGGATGCAGCTTGCGCCGAAGATGGTGGATATGGACCTCGAGCGTATTGCTCTCCGCGGACTTGTCCCACGCGTAGAGCTTGTCGCGCAGGAAGTCGCGGGTCAGCACGCGGTTCGGATGCGTGAGCAGCAGTTCGAGCAGCAACGCTTCACGGCTGGTCAGTTCCACGGACTGACCCTGCCAGCTGGCCTGCCGCGAGGCCGCGTTGAACTCGAGCGGGCCGTGCCGCCAGACGGGCTCCGCCTGGCCGGCCGCGCGCCGCGTCACGGCCCGCAGGCGCGCGGCCAGTTCGTCGATGGCGACGGGCTTGACGAGGTAATCGTCGGCGCCCGCGTCGAGCAGGCTGATGCGGCTTTCCACCGCGTCGCGCGCGGTCAGCACGATGACCGGCGTGGTCCGCCGCCGCGTGCGCCAGCGCGCGAGCAACTCGCCGCCGTCATCTTCGTCGAGCCCGAGGTCCAGCACGATGGCGTCGTATTCCATGACCTCCACCGCGTGATCGGCCGCGGCGGCCGTGGAGAACCAGTCGACCACGTGCCCGAGCAGCTTCAGTCCGCGCTGCAGTCCATCGCCCAGCATGGCGTCGTCTTCGACGATAAGAATTCTCATTTCTCGGTGATTTGCTACGTGTGTTGCGACATTGTGCAACGGCAGGTGACGAAAGCGTACCAGTTTGATCCTGCTTAATGTGCCACTAAGGTTCAACTCCTACGCTGCGCGTTCCCTCCTCTTGCTTTGGCGCGCGCATGTTGCATCCTCCGTCACATTCGGGCTCGACACGGACTTCCGAACTGCTGCCGCACCCCGCAATGCCGCCGGCCGGCGCCGGACGCTGGGGCGGCGTGGACCGTCGCGCACTATGGTGGATCGGCGCGGCCGTGGCCGCCGTGCTCGCCGTCTGGTTCGGCACGCTTGCCATGCGCCATCTGATCGGCCCCGACGAAGGCCGCTATGCCGAGATCTCGCGCGAGATGTTCGCCACCGGTGACTGGGTCACGATTCGATACAACGCGCTCAAGTACTTCGAGAAACCCCCGTTCCATATGTGGGTGACGGCGGTTGCCTACACGGTATTCGGCGTGGGCGAGTGGCAGGCGCGGCTGTGCGTCGCGTTGTCGGGTTTGCTCGGCATCGGCATGACGATGCTGGCCACGTGGCGCTGGTTCGGCGCGCGCGCGGGCTGGCTCGCGGCCATCGTGCTGCTGGGCGCGCCGATGTGGAGCACGGCCGCGCACTTCAATACGCTCGACATGACGCTCGCGGGCGCGATGGCCTGCACGCTGGCGACGATGCTGATGGCCCAGCATCCCGATGCCAGCGTGGCCGCGCGCGGCCGCTGGATGCTGCTCTGCTGGGCCACGATGGGCGTGGCCGTGCTGACCAAGGGGCTGGTCGGCATCGCGCTGCCGGGCCTCGTGCTCGTCTGTTATTCGCTGGTCGCGCGTGACGGCACGCTCTGGCGCCGGATGCACTGGGTCGCCGGGCTGGCGATCCTGCTCGCGGTGACGGTGCCGTGGTTCTGGCTCATCGCGCGGCGCAATCCGGAGTTCCTGCACTTCTTCTTTATCCACGAGCACTGGGAGCGCTATACCTCCAATGTGCATTCGCGCTCCGGTCCGCTGCTGTACTTCGTGCCGCTGATCGTCGGCGGGATGTTGCCGTGGGCCGGCCTGTTTCCGCGCATGTGGACGGCCATGCGGTCGAAGACCGTGGTCGCGCAGCGCGGCACGTTCCGTCCGCTGCTGCTCGTGGGCGTGTGGGCCATCGCCATTTTCGTCTTCTTCAGCCTCTCGCGTTCCAAGCTGCCGGGCTATATCGTGCCCGTAGTGCCGGCACTGGCGATCCTCGCGGCCGTCGCGCTCGACCGTCTGGACCTGCGCGCATGGCGGCGCCAGCTCATCGGCGCGGGGATCGTCGCGGCGATATGCCTGATGGCAAGCCCGATCGTCGGCTCGCTGAACGCGAACAATATTCCGAGCCTGTTCTATCGCACGTATGCGATCTGGGTCGCGGCGACGTTCGCGCTGATGCTGGCGGGCGTGGTCCTGGCATGGTGGCTGGCCGCGCGCGGCAGGCTGACGGGCAGCATGGCGAGCTACGGCGTGGGCATGTACGTCGCGTTTACCGTGGCCCTGCTTGGCTACGATACGGTCGGCCGCCCGTTATCGGGCGCCGATATCGCGCCCGTGGTCGCGCGACACCTGACGCCGGGCATGCCGCTGTATGGCGTGCGCATGCTCGACCATACGCTGCCGTTCTACGTTCGGCATCCGCTCACGATGGTGGCGGAGGCGGACGAACTCGGCTTCGGCACGAGCGTGGAGCCGTCGCGCTGGATGCCGTCGATCGCCGCCTTCGAGACCGCGTGGCGCGACGCGGGGCCGGCCCTGGCCGTCATGTCGCCCGATACCTACCAGCAGCTTGCGGGCAAGGTGCCGATGTATGTGGTGGCGCGCGACTACAAGCGCGTGGTGGTATCGAACCGGCCCTGATTTGCGGCCCTGATTTGCCGCGATGATCGCGGGCGCAGGGACTACGCACGCGCCGCGCGTGCGAACCGCGGCGCCAGCGCCGTGGTGACCACGCCAAGCGCGATCAGTGCGAGCCCGATCGACAGGTCGCCCGAGATGCGCTCGTGCCAGACCGCCGCGGAGATCACGAGGCCGACCACAGGCACGCCGAGCATCGCGATCGATGTCGCCGCCGGCGGCAGCGTCTGCGTGATATTGAGCACGAGGATAAAGGTCAGCGCCGTCGCAAGCGGACCGGTATAGGCGATGGCGGGCCAGATATCGACAAAGGCGCCCACGTCGGGCACGCCGTCGCGCAGCAGGGCCAGCAACAGCAGCGGTACGGTGGCAATGGCCGTCTGCCAGGGAATCATGTCGGCGCCGAGCCGGACCCCGCGGTTCGCGCGCAGCTGGATGATATTGACGGCCCACGCGAGCGACGCGCCGAGCAGCATTGCGAGGCCGACCACGGTGTGCAACTCCCAGTGCGTCACGGCGGGCAACACGATGACCGCGATGCCCGCGTAGCTCATGGCCGTGGCGATCCACTGCACGCGCGACGGGCGCTCGCCGAGCACGAGCGATGCCAGCGGAATGACCCAGATGGCCGTGGCATAGGCCACCACCGACGCGCGGCCGGGCGCGACGTATTGCAACGCCCACAGCGCCAGCGCCGTAAAGGCGGCCATCTGCAGCAGGCCCACGCCGAGCACGAGCGGCCATTCCTGGCGCGTGGGAAAGCGCAGGCGGCCGAGCAGGGCCAGCACCACGACGCTCAGCAGCGCCGCCGAACCGAAGCGCGCGGTGGCGAACCACAGCGGGCTGATATGCGACAAGCCGAACTTCATCACGGGCCAGTTGCCGCCCCAGACGACGACGGCGCCGATCAGCGGCAGGAACTTGCGGATACCGGCGCCGGCGGAGGCGGCGGTGGGGTGGGCGGACATGATGCGGCTCCGGAACGATGTATTGGCTAGGGAAATCCCTTAGCGAGAGTCTAGGGTGCCTTGCACCGCAGCATTGACCGCAATAGGCCGCATCGTGATCCGATTCCAGCATAGAATGCCGGACAACCTCATTTCGGAAGCGCAACATGCTGGACATCGATCTCGACGCCACCGACATCCGGATTCTGGGCGAACTGCAGCGCGACGGTAGCCTGACCAATGTCGAACTCGCGAGCCGCGTGAATCTGTCGCCCTCCCCATGCCTGGCGCGCGTGAAGAACCTGGAGAAGCAGGGCGTGATCTCGCGCCGCGTGACGCTGCTCGATGCGCGGCGGCTCGGCCTCAAGGTGGTGGTCTTTATCCAGATCTCGCTCGACAAGCAGCGCCGGGAGACGCTCGATGCATTCGAGCGGCGCATCGCCGCGCTGCCGCAGGTCATGGAGTGCTATCTGATGTCCGGGGACGCGGACTACCTGCTGCGGGTGATCGTGCCCGATGTGGAAGCGCTGGAGCGGCTCATCATCGACCACATCACGAAGATTCCAGGCGTATCGAATATCCGGTCGAGCTTCGCGCTCAAGCAAGTGCTGTACAGCACCGCGCTGCCGCTCGGGTAACCTTTTCATTAATCGATCAACGCTTTCGCAAATGCCGTCTTCTGTGGTTAACGTCGCACACTGACTGCGCACTTCAAGGATGCACTGTCGTCCACGGGATTAAGATTTCTGACACATAAGAAATGTCGATCCCGTCGTCGAGGTTGCACCATGCGTTGGGCTGTCCTGCTCATTTTTATCGCCAGCGCCCTTTACACCCACTTCCGTGGCAAGGCGCGCCATGGCTTCTTCCGCCAGCTGTTCGATCATTCCACGTTCCTGGCCCCATTGAATGGATTTGCGTACGCATTCTCGAGCGTCCCGCGCACCCCGTTCATCGCCCGCGAACACTTTCCCGAGCTAGACATCATTCGCCGCGAATGGCAGACCATTCGCGCGGAGGCGCTCGCGCTAGCGGAAGACGAACGATTGCAGGCCGCCACCGGTTATACCGATATCGGCTTCAACTCGTTTTTCCGGCAGGGGTGGAAGCGCTTCTACCTGAAGTGGTACGACACGCCGCATCCGTCGGCGATCGCCGCGTGCCCGCGCACGCTGGCGATTCTCAACGCGCTGCCGTCGGTCAAGGCCGCGATGTTCGCGCGGCTGCCGCCAGGCGCGAAGCTGTTTCCGCACCGGGATCCCTATGCGGGCTCGCTACGCTATCACCTGGGACTGGTCACGCCGAACGACGACCTGTGTTCGATCACCGTCGATAACGAAACCTATTCGTGGCGCGATGGGCAGGATGTGGTGTTCGACGAGACGTTTCTGCACCATGCGAAGAACGGCACCGCGCACGATCGCATCATCCTGTTCTGCGATATCGAGCGGCCGTTGCGGTTCGGCTGGGCGCAGCGCGTCAATCGCGCGATCAGCGATACGCTGATGCGCGCGGCCGCATCGCCCAACGAGCGCGGAGACGCGACCGGCGGACTGAACCGCGCGTTCAAGTACATCTATGCGGTGCGGATGGTCGGCAAGCGCCTGAAGGCGTGGAACCGCAACGTGTACTACACGCTAAAGTGGGCGCTGATGCTTGGGATCGTGATGGCGGTGTTCTGGCCTCACACGCATATGTGAGGCCAGCACGCTCAGGCCAGCACGATGAAGCCAGCCATCAAAAGCCGACCGGGTAGCCGTCCTTGCGATAGTCGGACGCGGCCGCGTAGCCGTGTTCCATCTTCATCGCCATCTGCGCGCCGCCGAAGTCGAGGCTGTCCGGCGCGGCCGTCTCCACCGAATGCCCGCGCGCGCGCAGCCCTTCCAGCGTCTCGCGCGGGGTGTGGGCTTCCACGGACACGCCGACGTTGTCGTCGAGCACGCGCCAGCGCGGGGCGTCGTTGGCCGCCTGCGGATTCTGGTCGAAGTCCGCGATACGGCTCGTCATCTGCACGTGGCCCTGTGCCTGCATCGACCCGCCCATGACGCCGAACGACGCGAGCGGCGCGCCGTTGCGCGTCAGGAAGCCCGGGATGATCGTATGGAACGGGCGCTTGCCCGGTGCCACCTGGTTCGCGTGGCCCGGCGTGAGATTGAAGCCCCAGCCGCGGTTATGCAGCGCGATCCCCGTGTTCGGCACCACCACGCCCGAACCGAAGCCTTTGAAGTTGGACTGGATATACGAGACCATCATGCCGTTGCGGTCGGCGGCGGTCAGGTACACGGTGCCGCCCGTATGCGGCTTGCCCGGGCCCGGGTACGACGCCTTGTCGGGATCGATCGCCTTGGCGCGTTCGGCCAGATAGGCGGGGTCGAGCAGCGCTTCGGGCGTGACGCGGCCCGCCTCGCGCATCGCATCCACGTCACCGACGTACGCGTGCAGGTCCGCGAACGCGAGCTTCATCGCCTCGATTTGCAGATGCATCGTGCGCGCGCTATCGCGGCCCGCGGCGGCGACGTCCCAGTGTTCGAGCATGCCGAGCGCCATCAGCGCGCCGATGCCCTGGCCGTTCGGCCCGATCTCGTGCAGCGTCACGTCGCGATAGCGCATGCTGATGGGCTCGACCCAGTCGGCACGATGCGCGGCGAGATCGGCCTCGTCGATGCGGCCGCCCGTGGCGCGCGCATGGTCGGCGATCTTCTTCGCGAGCTCGCCGTGATAGAAATCGTCGCCCTTGCTGCGCGCGATGCGCTCGAGCGTTTCTGCCTGGCCGGGGCACACGAAGCGCTCGCCGGGCAGCGGCGCGCGGCCGCGCGGGGCGAACGCTTCACGGTAACCGGGCTGGCCTTCCAGCACGGGCACCTGTGCCTGCCACTGGCGGTGCACGGTGTGCGAGACGACATAACCGTTGCGCGCGTATTCGATGGCCGGTTCGAAGAGGTCTTCGAACGGCAGCGAGCCGAAGCGCTCCCACGTGGTGCGCCAGCCCGACACGGCGCCGGGCACGGTCACGGCATCCCAGCCGATGGGTGGCATGGCGCTATAGCGCGAGAACGACTCGGGCGTCCACGCGCGCGGCGCGCGGCCCGACGCGTTGAGGCCGTGCATCTGCTTGCCATCCCAGATCAGCGCGAACGCGTCGCCGCCGATGCCATTCATGCAGGGTTCGACGACGGTCAGCGCGATGGCGGTGGCCAGCGCCGCGTCCACGGCGTTGCCGCCCTTGGCCAGCATGCGCAGGCCGGCTGCTGCGGCCAGCGGTTGCGAGGTGGAAACGACGTTGTCGGCGAGCACCGGAACGCGGCGCGACGGATAGGGGAAGTCCCAGAAGGTGGTCATGAACGGTGGCGGTGAGAAGACGAACGGGCGACGGCCCCGTGGCGGGGCCGATGCAGTGGCCTCTCCCGAAGGGGAGAGGCCGAAGGACGATCATACGCGATCGTTGCAGGCGGTATCAGTCGACCTTGACCTTCGCGGCCTGTGCAACCTTGCTCCAGTCGCGCATTTCCTCGCTGATCATGCGGCCGAACTTGTCGCTCGGCGTATAGGCGATTTGCACGCCCTGTGCGTCCATGGTGTCGACGAGGTCGGGCATGGCCAGCACGGTCCTGGTGGCGGCGGCGAGCTTCTCGATGACGGCGGGCGGCGTGCCCTTCGGCGCGACCAGACCGAACAGGTTGTCGGCGCGGAAGTCCTGGATGCCGGCTTCGATCATGGTCGGGGCTTCGGGCAGCGACTTCACGCGCTTGTCGGAGGCCACGGCGAGCAGGCGCAGCTTGCCGGACTTCACGTGCGGGAGCGCGGACGGAATGCTGTCGAACATCATCGCGGCGCGGCCGGCCATCAGGTCGGGCATCGCGAACGAGCTGCCCTTGTACGGGACGTGAATCACGTCCACGCCCGCGCGCAGGCGGAACAGTTCGGACTCGAGGTGCGACAGCGTGCCGGAGCCCTGCGAGGCGAAGTTGTACTGGCCGGGAGCGGCCTTCAGGTACTTGACCAGTTCCGGCACGGTCTTGACGGGGAGCGAGGCCGGCACCACGAGGATATGCGGCACGGTGCCGATACCGGCGATGGGGACGAAGTCCTTGGCCAGGTTCGCGGGCTGGTTGCTATACGTCGCGGCGGCGATCGCGGCGTTGCTCACGGCGGCCATATAGAGCGTGTAGCCATCGGGAGCGGCCTTGGCCGCGTACCCGAGGCCGATCGCACCGCCGGCACCGGGGCGGTTCTCGACGACGACGGGCTGATGCAGGACCTGCGACAGGCGCTGGCCGACGGCACGGGCGAGCACGTCGGTGGCACCGGCGGGCGGGAACGACAGCACGAGCTGGATCGGGCGTTCCGGGTATTCGGCGAGGGCGGCGGGAGCGGCAAGTGCACCGGCAAGGCCGGCCGCGGCGAGAACGAGGTTCAGAGTGGTGCGGGTATGCGCCATCAAGGTGCGCGCGATCGGGAACTGCGATGCCATGGTAAGACGAACTCCAAAATGTTTGTAAAGCATGACAAATGGAGCAAGTGGCGTGCCAGTCCTGCGGGTTTTCCCTGAAATTTCGCGCTCAAGTCTGTCGCGGCGTTGCCGACCAGCCGCCGCCCAGGGCGCGGTACAGGCCGACGCTGGCCTGCAGTTGCGAGAGGCCCAGCTGGACCGACTGGTCCTGCGCGGCGTACAGCGTGCGCTGGGCATCGAGCACGGTCAGCAGCGTTTCCGCGCCCGCGCGGTAGCGCGACTCGGATAGCCGGGCGGCCTCGCGTGCCTGCCGTAGCGCCTCGGCCTGCGCGATGCGCTGGTTTGCCACGCCGTCGACCGCGGTCAGCGCGGTTTCCACGTCGCCAAAGGCGTTGACGATCGCGCCACGGTAGGCGGCGAGCAGTTCCTCCCTGCGCGCGACGGCCAGATCGCGTCCCGCGGACAGGCGGCCGGCGTTGAAGATCGGCACGACGAGTCCTGCGGCGAGGTTGTAGAGCGAGGTGTCGAACAGGTTGCGCACATGTTCCGCTCCCACGCCGGCGCCGGCGGTCAGGGTCAGCGTGGGGAGCATCGCGGCGCGGGCGACGGTGATATCGGCGTCGGCCGCGGCCAGTGCGCGTTCGGCCTGCGCGAGGTCCGGGCGGCGGACCAGCAGTTCGCTCGGGACGCCCGTGGCCGCCGTGGGCGCGGCGATATCGTCGAGCGTCGTGGCGGCGATGTCGAAGCCTTCGACGGGCCTGCCCAGTACGACGGCCAGCGCGGCCAGGCTGGCGCGCGCCTGCTGCGTGCGGAGGGCCAGCTCCTGCCGTTGCGTGGCGACGAGCCCGCGCTGCTGGGCGAGTTCGAGCGGCGTGGCGGCACCGGCGCGCGCGCGCGATTCCACGAGCGCGAGGATGCGCTGCGAATTCTCGAGGTTGCGCTCGGCGATGGTCACGCGTTCGCGCAGGGCCACGGTTTGCAGATAGGTGTTGGCCACCGTGGCCACGACGGTCAGCGTGACGGCGTCGCGCGCATAGGTCGTGGCGAGCCAGGCGGCGCGCGCCGAGTCGCGCAGCGCCGCGTTGCCGCCCCAGATGTCGATTTCATAGCTCGCGAACAGCTGGGCGGTATAGAAGCCAGAGACGGTTTCCTGTGGCTCCTTGAACCGTTGCGCGTTGGCGGAGAGGCTGACGTCGGGCAACAGCGCGGCGCCGGCGATGCGGGCCTGGGCCTGGGCTTGCCGCACGCGCGCGGCGGCGGCGGCCACGTCGAAGCTGCTGGCCTGCGCTTGCGCGATGAGGGTGGTGAGCTCCGTGCTGCGGAAGCGTTGCCACCATGCGGCTTCGAGCGGCGCGGCCGGCTCGACGCCTGTGTCGTTGCGCCATGCCGCGGGCACTTGCACGGCTGGCACATCGCCGGCCGGAGCGGCGGCGCAGCCAGCGAGCAGTGCAACGAGCAGGGTGACGACCGGGGTGACGATCGGGGTGGTCATCGTCAATCGCTCGCCAGTGCGGTGACCGGATCCAGCCGTGCCGCCTGCCGCGCGGGCATAAAGCCGAATACGAGCCCCGTAAACAGCGCGCATGCGAACGCGCCGAGCATCGCGCGCGCGGAGAAGATCACGGGCACTTCCCAATGCAGCAGCGTGAGCCCGATCACCACGCCAATCAGCACGCCGGCCAGCCCGCCGACGAGCGTCACGGTGATGGCCTCGGTCAGGAACTGCCGCTGGATATCGCGCTGCCGGGCGCCGGCGGCCATGCGTATGCCGATTTCGCGCGTCCGCTCCTTGACCGTCACGAGCATGATGTTCATTACGCCGATGCCACCGACCACCAGCGAAATCGCGGCCACGAGCCCCAGCATGATCGTCATCGTCTGCTGCGTCTCGGTCTGCGCCCGCAGCGAGGCGGCGCGGTTGTAGACGCGGAAGTCCCGCACGCGATGCGTGGCTTCGAGCGCATCGCCGATCTGTTTGGTCACGCCTTCGGCGTTGTCGATATCGTCCACGAGCACCGTGATCCAGTTCAGGTTCATCGTGCCCAGTACGCGGCGCGCCCCCGTGGCATACGGAATCAGCACCACGTCGTCATCGTCGGCATCGCCCGACGTGGCGCCTTTCTCCTCGAGTTCGCCGATCACCTGGAACGGCACGTTATTGACGAGCACATATGCGCCGAGCGGACTGGCATCGCCGAACATCCGCTCGCGCGTCTTCTTGCCGAGCAGGATCACCGTGGCCAGGTTGCGCTCGTCCTGATCGGTGAAGAACAACCCGCGCGAGACGTTCCAGTTGAGCGCGCGCCGTGCGTCGGTGGTGACGGCCATGGCGTTGACGAACGAGTCGACATTGCCTGCCCTGAGCGTGACCTTGTTGCGCAGGATCGGCGTGGCGCTCGCCACATGGGGCAGTTGCCGGATGGTGCGGACATCGGCTTCGGTCAGCACGCCGCCGGGACCGCGCGAGGCATCGCCGCCGGGCACGACGTACAGGCGGTTGGTGCCGAAGCTTGCGATCTTGGCGATGACTTTTTCCTGCGTGCCCGCGCCGATGGCCAGCATCACGATGACCGATGCCACGCCGATGATGATGCCGAGCAGCGTGAGGGCGGTGCGGAAGCGGTTGGTCCACATCACGGTCCATGCGGCCGCGAAGGCTTCGCGCATATCGGTCCAGGGCCGCGCGGTATGGGCGATGCCGGCCGCCATGGCCGCGCGGAAGCGGCGCGGGTCGAGGGAGGCGGGCATTGTCGTGCGCGGGGTGGGGTCGGGCTTGTCCCGCGGGCCGCGGGCACCGCTGTCGGAGACGATCTGGCCGTCGCGGATTTCGACGATGCGGCGGGCCTGCGCGGCCACGGCGCGGTCGTGCGTGATCAGGATGACGGTATGGCCGGCGTCGGCGAGTTCGCGCAGTAGCGCGACGACTTCGGCGCCGCTGCGGCTGTCGAGCGCGCCGGTCGGCTCGTCGGCGAGGATGACGTGGCCGCCGTTCATGAGGGCGCGCGCGATCGAGACGCGTTGCTGCTGGCCGCCGGACAACTGGCCGGGGCGGAATGTGGCGCGGTCTGTGAGGCCGAGTTGCGCGAGCAAGGCCGAGGCGCGGCGCTCGCGTTCGGCGAGGCCCGCGCCGGCGTAGACGGCCGGCATTTCGACATTGCGCTGGGCGTCGAGGGAACGGACGAGGTGGTAGCCCTGGAAGACAAAACCGAACGCCTCGCGCCGCAGCCAGGCGAGTTCGTCGGGGCCGAGGTCGGCGATATCGTGGCCCGCGAAGCGATAATGCCCGGCGGTCGGCCGGTCGAGGCAGCCGAGGATATGCATGAGCGTGGACTTGCCGGAGCCCGAGGCGCCGACGATGGCGACGAACTCGCCGGCGGCGATATCGAGGGAGATGCCGCGCAGCACGTCGGTGGCGGGGCCGGCGTCGGTGCCTGGGTATGCGCGGCGGACATTCCGGAGCGAGATCAGGGGCGCGGCGATGGGCGCGTCGCTCCGGTTCGCCGCGCCGGCTGATCTGTCGGCATCCGCACCCACGACCGCATCGCGCGCGGTGTCCGTGTCCACCGTGGCATCGTGCTCGGCCAGCGCGTCGGGCGACGCGATCGGCCCGCGTTTTGCCCCGCCGGCCCCGCCGGTCCCGCCGGTCTCGGCGGCGCGAGTGGGGCCGCGCCGGCGCTCGCCGGGCGGGTCCATCCAGTCGCGCGCCACCCCGTCTACCATCGGAATCTCCCATCCGCCATCCGCTCATAGCGTACGCCGGTCACGAGCCTTTCGCCTTCCTTCAGTCCCGACACCACCTCCGCGCTGAGCCGGTCGCGCACGCCTGTGGCCACCTGGCGGTCGGCGATCCTGCCGTCCGCGCCGAGCACGCGCGCCGTATAGCGCCCCGGCTGCCCGTTCACGGGCTGCAGCGCGGGCAACGGTGCCACGAGCACATTGCTCACGCTCGCGGCGACGAAGAACACCTGCGCGCTCATCTGCGGCATCAGCGCGCGGTCCCCGTTATCGACGTCGAACAGCACCGTATACAGCACGACCTTGCCCGCGGGAGACGCCGCCGCTGCCGCGCCGGCAGCCGGTGCCGGACCCGCAGGCGTCGGCGGCGCCGGCAGGATCTGCCGGACCTTGCCCGTCCACCGCCGCGCGGCACCCTCGCCATCCTGCACCCCGAGCGTCGTGAAATACACGCTCATCCCGGGCCGCACCCGCCGCACATCGGCCTCCGACACTTCGGTCCAGACCGTCATCGCGGACAGGTCCGCAATGCGCAGGATGGTCGGCGTCTGGTACGTGGCATTGAGCGTCTGCCCCTCCCGCGCATCGAGCGTGACGACCGTGCCGGCAATCGGCGCAAAGATCCGCGTATAACCCAGCTGCGCCTCGTCGCCCTTGAGCTGCGACGACGCGCCGTCGATCTGCGCGCGCAGATTGTCGATCCGGGCCAGCGCCACCCGCAATGCGGCCTCGGCCGTCTGCACATCCTCGTCGCGGGTAGAGCCATCACGCGCCATGCTGCGCTGCCGCTCGGCCTGCTGGCGCGCAAGATCGCGCTGCGCATACTGCTCGGCCAGCTGCGCCCGCAGGCTCGCCAGCGTCGCGCGCGTGGCATCCACACGCGCCTGCTGCACGGAGGGATCGATCTCGACGAGCAGTTGCCCCCTGGTCACGGCGTCGCCGGGCTGCACGTGGATGCGCCGGATCGCTCCGGACGCCTGCGCGCCCACATCGACATAGCTGCGCGGCTGCAGGATCCCCAGCGCGGTCACGCTGGATTCGATGTCGCCCCGCGTGACCGGAACCGTATCGACGATTTCGGTCGGCCGCAGCAGCCACCACCAAAGCCCCGCCACCAGCAGGGCGAACAGGGCGAATAACGTGGCAGGACGCTGCAGCAGAGGCGGGATTTTCATGGTCGACCGGATGATGCAACAGGATTGTTGCGCACTCAAGGCTCGCGGGGTACGGGCGCGACCGGCCTTGTGATAACTGTATGAACATACAGTATAGTGGCGGGATGCCTTCGGCCCCGTCCGGCACGCCCGCGACCCGAAAGCCCTTGCAATATTCGTAGAAATAACTTCAGAAATTCATCTTAACCAGTTGAATTGGTGGATAAATTGGCAGAATCCGATCACACCGGCGGTCCCCTCGGCGGTACCATTCGCATCCGCGGCGCACGTCAGCACAATCTCAAGAACATCGATCTTGACCTCCACACGGGCCAGATGACCGTGGTAACCGGTCCGTCGGGCTCGGGCAAGTCGAGCCTCGTGTTCGACACGCTGTACGCCGAAGGCCAGCGCCGCTACGTGGAGACCTTCAGCGCCTATGCGCGCCAGTTCCTCGACCGCATGGACCGCCCGCAGGTGGACAAGGTCGATGGCGTCCCGCCGGCGATCGCGATCGACCAGACCAACCCCGTACGCAGTTCGCGCTCCACGGTCGGCACGATGACCGAGCTCAACGACCACCTGAAGCTGCTCTACGCGCGGGCGTCGGAACTGTTCGACCGCCAGACGGCGCTGCCCGTGCGCCACGACTCGCCGGAGACGATTTACGAGGAACTGGTGGCCCGCACGGCCGAAGGCCAGCCGTTCCACGACGCGCGGCTCGTGGTCACGTTCCCGGTGGAACTCCTCGAGTCGGCCACGGAAGAGGAAGTCCAGCAGTGGCTGTCCGTAAGCGGCTATACCCGCGTGCATGGCCAGCGCATCGTCGCGTCCCCGACCGGCGCGCGCAAGATGCTCGACGTGGTGGCGGACCGGTTCCGCATCGGCAACGTGGACCGCGCACGCGCGGTGGAAGCCATCGAGGCCTCGCTCAAGCGCGGCGCCGGGCGCGTGAGCGTGCAGGTGGTCACGGACGATGGCGACGGCCCGGTCTGGCGGTTCTCGACCGGCCTGCATAGCCCCGAAAGCGACATCCGTTACGCCGACCCGCAGCCCGCGCTGTTCTCGTTCAACTCGGCCTACGGCGCGTGCGAGACCTGCCGCGGCTTCGGCCGCGTGATCGGCGTCGATCTGGGCCTGGTCATTCCCGATGCGCGCAAGTCGCTGCGCGACGGCGCCATCAAGCCGATGCAGACGCCCGCGTGGAAGGAGTGCCAGGACGACCTGATGCGCTACGCGGCCAAGGCCGGCATTCCGCGCGACGTGGCCTGGAGCCAGCTGACCGATGCCGAGAAGCACTGGGTCATCCACGGCTCGCCGGACTGGAACGGCCAGTGGAACAAGCAGTGGTACGGCGTGATGCGGTTCTTCGACTATCTGGAGTCGAAGGCCTACAAGATGCATATTCGCGTGCTGCTGTCGAAGTACCGCAGCTACACGCCGTGCGAGACCTGCGGCGGCGCGCGGCTCAAGACCGAGTCGATGCTCTGGCGCCTGGGCTCGAAGACCAATGCCGATGCCGTGCTGCCGCCGGCCGACCGTTTTCTGCCGCGCGGCGTGGACTGGGACCGCAGCCAGCTGGAGTCGCTGCCGGGCCTGACCGTGCACGACCTGATGCTGACGCCGATTGCGCGCATCCGCCGGTTCTTCGACGACCTGACGCTGCCGAGCACGCTGCTCGACGACGCGCTCAAGCTGCTGCTGGCGGAAGTCCGCACGCGGCTCAAGTACCTCTGCGACGTCGGCCTCGGCTATCTGACGCTCGATCGCCAGAGCCGCACGCTGTCCGGCGGCGAGGTCCAGCGGATCAACCTGACCACGGCGCTCGGCACCTCGCTCGTCAATACGCTGTTCGTGCTCGACGAGCCGAGCATCGGGCTGCATCCGCGCGATCTGAACCGCATCGTGGAGGCCATGCACCGGCTCCGCGACGCGGGCAATACGCTCGTGGTGGTCGAACACGATCCGTCCGTGATGCTCGCGGCCGATCGCCTGATCGACATGGGGCCGGGACCCGGCGAGCGCGGCGGCTCGATTATTTTCGACGGCACGCCCGAGGCCATCCGCAAGGAACGCACGCTGACCGGCGACTACCTCGGCGGCCGCCGGCGCGTGGCCGACGCTTCGAGCTGGCAGCCGCGTCCGGTGGATGGCAAGACGCCGCGCATCGTGCTGGAAGGCGCGACGGAACACAATCTGCGCGACGTCACGGTCGAGATCCCGCTGGAGCGGCTGGTCTGTGTGACGGGCGTGTCCGGCTCGGGCAAATCGACGCTGCTGCAGGACGTGCTGTATCCCGCGATGGCGCGCCATTTCGGCAAGGCCACGGAGTCGCCGGGCGCGCACCGCGCGCTGACCGGCGCGGACCAGGTCGATGACGTGGTGTTCGTCGATCAGTCGCCGATCGGCAAGACCGCGCGCTCGAATCCGGCCAGCTACGTGGGCGCGTTCGACGAGATCCGCAAGCTGTTCGCCAAGGCGCCGCTGGCGCTGCAGCGCGGGTACACCGCGGGCACGTTCAGCTTCAACTCGGGCGACGGCCGTTGCCCGACCTGCGGCGGCTCAGGGTTCGAGCACGTGGAAATGCAGTTCCTGAGCGACGTTTACCTGCGCTGCCCCGATTGCGACGGCACGCGGTATCGCCCCGAGGTCCTCGAGGTCAAGATCAACCGCGCCATCTGGAACGAACCCGCGCGCGCGCTGAGCGTGGCCGACGTGCTGGAGTTGACCGTGAGCGAGGCCACCGCGCTGTTCGCGGGAGATCCGGCCGTCCTGCGCGTGCTCAAACCGATCGCCGACGTGGGCCTCGAGTACGTCAAGCTGGGCCAGCCCGTGCCGACGCTCTCGGGCGGCGAGGCGCAGCGCCTCAAGCTCGCGGGCTTCCTCGCGGAAACCGCGCAGGCGGCGCCGGCCGGCCGTGGCGGGCGCGTGACGAAGCAGCCCAAGGTGCCGAAGCGGCTGTTCATGTTCGACGAGCCGACCACGGGTTTGCATTTCGAGGACATTGCCAAGCTGATGGGCGCGTTCGGCGAGCTGCTCGACGGCGGCCATTCGCTGATCGTGATCGAGCACAACCTCGACGTGATTCGCGCGGCGGACTGGCTGATCGACCTCGGTCCCGAGGGCGGCGATGCCGGTGGCGAGGTCGTGTGCGTGGGGACACCCGAGGACGTCAAGCGCTGCGAGGCATCGCATACGGGACAGGCGCTGATCCACTATGACGCGGCGCTCGGCGAATCCGGAACGCTCGCGGCGGAACGCGCGGAGGCAGCGGACGCGCAGGGCAAACCGTTGCAAACGGCGTTGCAGGCCGCCCGCGCGCGGCGCGCCGTGGAGGGCGAGAACGTCGTGCGCATCGTCAATGCGCACGAGCACAACCTCAAGGCGCTCAACGTCGATATTCCGCACGGCAAGTTCAACGTGATTACCGGCGTGTCCGGCTCCGGCAAATCGACGCTGGCGTTCGACATCCTGTTCCATGAAGGACAGCGGCGCTATCTGGAATCCCTCAACGCCTATGCGCGGTCCATCGTGCAGCCGGCGGGCCGGCCCGAGGTCGATGCGGTGTACGGCATTCCGCCGACCGTGGCCATCGAGCAGCGGCTGTCGCGCGGCGGGCGCAAGAGTACCGTCGCGACGACGTCCGAGGTGTGGCACTTCCTGCGGCTGCTGTACGTCAAGCTCGGCATCCAGCATTGCGTGCACGACGGCGCGCCGGTGACGTCGCAGAGCCCGGAGTCGATCGCCGCGCAGCTGCTGCGCGACCATCGCGGCCAGCATGTGGGGCTGCTGGCGCCGCTCGTGGTCAACCGCAAGGGCGTCTATACCGACCTCGCCAAGTGGGCGAAGGCGCGTGGCAACACGCATCTGCGCGTCGATGGAGAGTTCCTGCCCGTGGACCCGTGGCCCCGGCTGGACCGGTTCCGCGAACATACGATCGAGCTGCCCGTGGGCGACCTCGTGATCTCGCCGGACAACGAGGCGCAGCTGCGCGCGTTGCTGGGCCAGGCGCTGGAGCTCGGCAAGGGCGTGATGCATCTGCTGGCGCCGCTCGACGGGCTGCACGATGCGCTGCACGGCGGCAAGGGCACGCGCCATGTCGGCGATACCAAGGTGTTCTCGACGCGGCGCGCATGCCCGGTCTGCGGTACGAGCTATCCCGAACTCGATCCGCGCATGTTCTCGTACAACAGCAAGCATGGCTGGTGCACGACGTGCGTCGGCACGGGGCTGGCGCTGACGCGCGAGCAGCGTGCCGTGTATGACGACACGGTGCTGGGCAGCAGCGACGAACGCGGCCGCGAGCAGAGCCTGCCGTCCGAGGAGCAGGAACCCGAAGGCGTGGTCGATACGCCGTGCGCCGATTGCGGCGGCGCGCGTCTGAACCCGGTATCGCGCGCGGTCACGTTCGATACGCAGCCGATTACCGACGTGGCGCAATGGACCGTGTCCGATACGCGGCGCTGGGTCGATGGCCTGCGCCTGACGGGCCGCGATGCGGAAATCGCGCGCGACGTGGTCAGCGAGATCGGCAGCCGGCTGCAGTTCCTGGAAGAGGTGGGCCTCGGCTACCTGAGCCTCGACCGCGCCGCGCCGAGTCTTTCCGGCGGCGAGGCGCAGCGGATTCGTCTGGCCGCGCAACTGGGCAGCAATCTGCAGGGCGTCTGCTACGTGCTGGACGAGCCGACCATCGGCCTGCATCCGCGCGACAACCAGATCCTGCTCGATGCGCTGCGCAAGCTCGGCGACAAGGGCAATACGCTCGTGGTGGTCGAACATGACGAGGATACGATCCGCCGTGCCGACCACATCATCGATATCGGGCCGGGCGCGGGCAAGCGCGGTGGCACGCTGGTCGCGCAGGGTGGTGCCGAGGCGCTGGCCGCGGCGCCCGATTCCACGACCGGGCAATTCCTCGCGCATCCGATCGTGCATCCGTTGCAGCCGCGGCGGACCGTACGGCCGGCGCGCGCGGGCAAGCCGGCCGAGCCCGAACAGTGGCTGACCGTGCAGGGCGCGAATCTGCATAACCTCAAGGACGTGACGGCGCGGATTCCGCTGTCGCGGCTCGTGGCGATTACCGGGGTATCGGGCTCGGGCAAGTCCACGCTGGCGCGCGATGTGCTGATGGCCAACCTGCTCGATGCGGTGGGGCGTTCGGTGATGTCGTCGCCGGCCACGCGGCGGGCGCGCGCGGCGGCCGAGAAGGCGGGCAAGCCGACGGCCACGCGGTCGCTGAGCGTCGAGCATGCCTGGCATGGCTGCGAGGCCATTACGGGCTGGGAGTCGATCGATCGCGTGCTCGAGGTCGATCAGACGCCGATCGGCAAGACGCCGCGCTCGTGTCCCGCGACCTATATCGGCGTATGGGACGCGATCCGCAAGCTGTTTGCCGAAACGCTCGAGGCCAAGGCGCGCGGCTACACGGCCTCGCGGTTCTCGTTCAATACGGGGCAGGGACGTTGCCCGGCATGCGAGGGCCAGGGGGTGCGCACGATCGGCATGAGCTTCCTGCCCGATGTGAAGGTGCCTTGCGACGTCTGCCATGGCCAGCGCTTCAATCCGGAAACGCTTGCCGTGACCTGGCGCGGCCGCAATATCGGCGAAGTGCTTACGATGGAAATCGACGAGGCCGTCGAGTTCTTCGGTGCGCTGACGCAGATCTCGCATCCGCTGCAGCTGATGAAGGACGTGGGGCTCGGCTATCTGACGCTGGGGCAGCCTTCACCGACGCTGTCGGGCGGAGAGGCCCAGCGGATCAAGCTCGTGACCGAACTGTCGAAGGTGCGGGACGACATCACGCGCCGGGGGCAGAAGGCACCGCATACGCTGTATGTGCTCGACGAACCGACGGTGGGGCTCCATATGGCCGACGTGGCGCGGCTGATTCGCGTGCTGCACCGGTTGACCGATGGCGGCCACAGCGTGGTGGTGATCGAGCACGACCTCGACGTGATTGCCGAGGCGGACTGGATCATCGATCTGGGGCCCGAGGGCGGTGCGGGGGGCGGGACGATCGTGGGGGCCTCGGACCCCGAGGCGCTCTCGCGCAACGCGGCCAGCCATACGGGAGCCGCGTTGGTGCCGGTGCTCGCGCGGGAGGCGGCAGGCGAGGCGCGGAAGGTCATGCCCTGATCGGTGCCGAGGCCCTCGGCCGGGGGCGTGGCTCCCGGCCAGTCGGTACCCGATTACCAACCGCCGCCCAGCGCGCGGAACGTCGCGACGGCCGCGCGAGCGTTGTCGGCCACGACCCGCGCCTGCTCGTCGCGCGCCGTCAATAGCAACCGGTCTTCCTCGAGTACCTCGTACAGGCTGACCGCACCCCCCTTGTACGCGTCTTCCGACGCATTGCGCGCCCGCAGGTGCGCATCGACTTCCGTCCCAAGCTCCTTCGACTGGTTCTCCAGTTGCGTCAGCGTGACGATCGCGTTCTCGACGTCTTCGGTCGCGCGCAGCATCGACTGGCGGTAGTTGGCCAGTGCCTCGGCATTCGCGCCCTTTGCCTGCTTTACCTCCGCGTCCACGCGCCCGAAATCGAACAACCGCCAGCGCAGGCCCGCGGCCGCGGTCGGCTGAAAGGCCTTTGCCGTAAACAGCGTGTTGGCCTGCAGGCTTTCGAACCCGAGCAAGCCGGAGATCGACACCTTTGGGTAGTACTCGGCCGTGGCCACGCCGATTCGCGCGTTGGCCGCGGCCACGCGCCGCTCGGCGGCGATCACGTCGGGACGGCGGCGCAGCAGCGCGACGGGGCCCTCGGCGGCCGAAATGGCGGGCACCACCGCGGTGGTCGCCGCGACCGACCCGTCCGAGTCGAGTTCGCGTGCATAGGTGCCGGGCTCGGCGCCCATCAGCACATCGAGCCGGTTCAGCTGGGTCTGCAGCGCGATGCGCAACGGGGGCACCGTGGTGCGGGCCTGTGCGACCAGCGCTTCCGCCTGCGCGACCTCGCGTATCGCGGCCAGGCCGTCCTGTTGACGCAGCCTGACGAGTTCGAGCAGCCGTCCGTTGGTGGCGATCTGGTCTTCGGCAATCGCAATGCGTCGTTGCGCGCCGCGAATGCGGAAATAGGCATCGGCGGCCTCGGCGGCCACCGTCACGCGCACGCCGAGGTGCTCGGCTTCCGCGGCTTCGGCCTCCGCGCCGGCCGCTTCGGCACCGCGCCGCAGGCCGCCGGCCACGTCGATCTCCCAGCTTGCGGCCGCGCCCACGTCATAGAGCGCGATGCTCCGGCGGTCGCCCTGCAAGGCATTGCTGATCTTGCCGATCGGGTTCACCAGCGACTGGCGCTGCTTGACCACGCTGGCGTCGAAACTGCCTTGCGGCAGCAGCGCCGCGCCGGCTTCCTGCGCCACGGCGCGGGCCTGTTCCACGCGGGCGACGGCGGCTGCCAGATCGAGGTTCTGATTCAGCGCGCGCTGGACGATACGCGTGAGCGTGGGGTCGTCGAAGCCGAGCCACCACGTGTCGAGCGACGGCGCGGGCGCGGCCGCGGCGCGCGCGGCGAGCACGTCGGCGTGCGGGTAGGCCGCGGACGGGGCGAGCTCCGGCTTGCGATAGTCGGGGCCGACCGCGCAGCCGGCCAGCGACAGCGTCGCGGCGGCGAGCAAGGCGGCGCGTAGGGACATGGCGGCGGGATGCAACGACAGGTTCATGGGCGATCCGATTTAGTTACTTGCATAGTGCTAGTAACAACTCTATACTAACTTTCGACTTGATAGCAACTCGAATTTCATTTCACCCAATCCGGCAGGAAGGACACCACCCATGACGACCAGCACCGCCGCCGAGCGCGCCCCTTCGGACTCCGCCAATGCCTCGCGTGCCCGGCCCGGCGCCAAGCGCCTCGCGACCATCGCCGCGCTCGCGATTGCCGGTGCCGGCGTCGTCGCCTACGGCGCGCACTGGTGGACCGCGGGGCGCTTTATCGAGGAAACCGACGATGCCTATGTCGGCGGCGACGTCACGGTCGTCGGCACCAAGGTGGCCGGCTATATCACCGAGGTCGCGGTGACCGACAACCAGACCGTCCACGCCGGCGACCTGCTCGCGCGCATCGACGACCGCGACTATCGCGCGGTGCTTGCGCGTGCAGAGGGCGCCGTGGCCGCGCAGGAAGCGCTGCTGGCCAATCTCGACGCCAACCAGCGCCTGCAGCAGGCCGTGATCGGCCAGGCCCGTGCCGGCGTTGCGGCCACCGATGCGGAGACCGTGCGCGCACGCGACGATCAGCGCCGCTACGCGAGCCTCGTCGCCAAGCAGGCGGTATCCACGCAGAGTTCGGAGAAGGCCGACGCCGATTACAAGCAATCGGTGGCCAACGGCCAGAAGGCGCAGGCGGCACTGGTCGCCGCGGAACGCCAGCTCGACGTGATCGGCACGCAGAAGCAGCAGGCGCAGGCCGCGCTCGCACAGGCAATCGCGGAGCGCGACCTCGCACGCCTCAATGTCGGCTACACCGAGCTGCGCGCCCCCGTGGACGGCACCATCGGCAACCGCCGCGCGCGCGTCGGCGCGTATGCGGCCAGCGGTTCGCAACTGATGTCCGTGGTGCCGGCAGCGGGGCTCTGGATCGATGCCAACTACAAGGAAAGCCAGCTTGCGCATATGCAGCCGGGCATGCCCGTGACCATCCGCGCCGACGTATTGCCGGGCCGCGTCTTCCACGGACATCTCGGCAGCCTGGCGCCCGCCACGGGCGCGCAGTTCAGCGTGCTGCCGCCCGAGAACGCCACGGGTAACTTCACGAAGATCGTGCAGCGCGTGCCCGTGCGCGTATTGCTCGATGACGCCGATGCGCGACTGGGCCTGCTCCGTCCAGGCCTGTCGGTGACGGCCGAGGTCGATACCAAGGTGAAGTCGTGAGCAGCGCGGTCGTTGCGCAGCCGCCGGCCCAGCCGCAGCCCCCGCTGGCGCCGATCAGGCAGATCGTCCCGGCCAGCGAGCTTTCCACGGGCGCCAAGATCTTCGCGTTCGCGACGATGTGCGTGGGCATGTTCATCGCGCTGCTGGACATCCAGATCGTCTCGGCATCGCTGCGCGATATCGGCGGTGGACTCTCGGCCGGTACCGACGAAACGGTCTGGGTGCAGACCGCCTATCTGATTGCCGAGATCGTCGTCATCCCGCTCTCGGGCTGGCTCGCCCGCGTGATGTCGACACGGTGGCTGTTTGCCGCGTCCGCGGCAGGTTTCACGGTCGCTTCGATGCTGTGCGGCCTTGCGTGGAATATCCAGAGCATGATCGCGTTCCGCGCGCTGCAGGGCTTTCTCGGCGGCTCGATGATCCCGATGGTGTTCACCACCGCGTTCGTCTTTTTCGCGGGGCCGCAGCGCGTGATCGCGGCCGCCACGGTAGGCGGCCTCTCGTCGCTCGCGCCTACGCTGGGCCCGACCGTCGGGGGCTGGATCACCGACAACTTCTCGTGGCACTGGCTGTTCTTCATCAACCTGATTCCCGGCATCTTCGTGGCCGTCGCGGTGCCGATGTTCGTCAAGATCGACAAGCCCGACCTCAAGCTGCTGCGCGGCGCCGACTACCTCGGCATGATCCTGCTCGCCGCGTTTCTCGGCTGCCTCGAATACACGCTGGAAGAGGGGCCACGGTGGGACTGGTTCGGCGACGACACGATTCTCGCCACGGCGTGGATCGCCGGTATCTCGGGGGTGGCCTTCCTGTGGCGCTCGCTGTCCTATGCGAACCCCGTCGTCGATCTGCGCGCATTGAAGGAGCGGACGTTCGCGATCGGCTGTCTGCTGTCGTTCATCACGGGCATCGGCATCTTCGCGACGATCTATCTGACGCCGCTGTTCCTGGGCCGTGTGCGCGGCTTCAGCGCGCTGGAGATCGGCCTCGCGGTGTTTTCCACGGGGCTGTTCCAGGTCGCGTCCATTCCGCTGTACACGTACCTGGGCAATCGCGTCGATCTGCGCATCCTGCTCGTGGTGGGGCTGAGCCTGTTCGGGCTGTCGATGTGGTGCTTCACGCCGATCACGCATGACTGGGGCTGGCAAGAGTTGCTGCTGCCGCAGGCACTGCGCGGCGCGGCGCAGCAGTTCGCGGTGGCACCGATCGTCACCCTGACGCTGGGCAGCCTGCCGCAGGAGCGGCTCAAGCTCGCGTCGGGGCTGTTCAACCTGATGCGTAACCTCGGTGGCGCCATCGGCATTGCGGCCTGCGCGACGATCATCAACGACCGCACGAACCTCCATTATTTCCGGCTGGCCGAGCACCTCAACAGCACCAACGAGGCGATGACGGGCCTGGTGGATAGCGTGGCGCGCAATTTCGTCGCGGCGGGCTACGATGCCGTCGCCGCGCAGGCAGCGGCATGGAAGCAACTGGCCGCGCTCACGCTGCGCGAGGCGCTGACGCAGACCTTCAGCGACGCCTTTTTCGTGATCATGATCGGCTTCGCGCTGGCGCTGCTGGTCGTGCCGTTCATGAAGAAAGTCGTACCGCCGAAGATGCCATCCGCCGATGCGCATTGACGAGGCAGGTATCATCGGGGGATAACTTTTCGATTGGCGCGCGTCGTTCGTGACGCGCAGGGGAGCGCAAACATCATGCAACGCAAGACATTCCGAAATATGCAATGTCCCATTGCCCGCAGTCTCGAGCGTGTGGGCGAGTGGTGGAGCATTCTGATCCTGCGCGACGCGTTCTACGGCACGACGCGCTTCGACGAATTCCAGCGCAATCTCGATATCGCGCCGAACATGCTCACACGCCGCCTCAACGCGCTGGTGGAAGAAGGGCTGCTCGAGAAGCGCCAATACTCGGAGCGTCCGCCGCGCTACGAGTACGTGCTGACGCAATGCGGGCGCGACTTCCGTCCCGTGCTGCTCGCGATGCTCGCATGGGGTAACCGGTATTTCGCGCCCGAAGGCGTGAGTGTGCAGCTCGTGGATCGCGAGACCGGGCAGGCCGTCGATCCGGTGCTCGTCGATGCGGCGAGTGGCGAGCAGCTCAAGATGGGCCGTCACGTGGTGGCGGCGGGCCCTGCCGCGAGCGAGCGCACGCGCGCGCGCATTGCGTCCGCGGCCACGCATATGACGGGCACCTGAACGCATTGCGAACGGGCGTCAGGTTGCTCCAAAGGCATTTCTGGCATAGAGTCGATGGGTCGGGCGACTTACGTCCACGATCCTGGAACGACCAGATGTCTCGCTACCTTAAGTCTCAAAGCCTGAGGACCCTGGCCGCAACGCTGACGCTGTCGACGCTCGCCGCCTGTACCTCCACGCCGTTCTTCGACACCCCGGCGCCCGCGCAGCCGCAGCGGCTGCCTGCGCCATCGACCACCACCATCACGCCGCCGCCGGGCAGCGCCGGCCTGAGCCGCGCCACGCTCGAGGCCGCCGGCAACGCGTGCGAGAAGGTCGTCGCCAGCGCCGTCAAGACACGCTATCCGCAACCGGGCAGCGTGATGATGATGCCGGACCGCGAGCGCATCTATCAGCAGTCCGCCACGCAGGCGGGCGTCAACGGCGAGGGCACGTTCGAGCCCGATGCGAGCGACGAGGCCATGTCGTTCCGCTACACCTGCCTCTACAACATTCGCACCAACCGCGTCGACGACGTGCAGATGCGGTACTGATGCACGCCGTGGCGTAAGGCATCGAAAGGCTTCACACGGCATGGACCGAATCGACACCATGCGGGTGTTCGTGCGCATCGTCGAGCGCGGCAGCTTTACCGCGGCCGCGCAGGACCTCGACCTGCCACGGTCGACCGTCACCGATGCCATCAAGCAGCTGGAGGCGCGCCTCGGCGTTCGCCTGCTGCAGCGGACCACGCGGCATGTCAGTGCCACGCTCGACGGCGAAGCCTATTTCCAGCGCTGCCGCCGCCTGCTTGCCGATTTCGAGGAGGCCGAGTCCAGCTTCGCGGGCGCAACGCCGAAGGGCGTGCTCCGTGTGGACGTGCATGGCCAGCTCGCGCGGCATTTCCTGCTGCCGGGTCTGCCGGCTTTTCTGGAACGCTTTCCGGGCATCGAACTGCAGCTGAGCGAGGGCGACCGCCTCGTCGATCTCGTGCGCGAGGGGATCGACTGCGTGGTGCGCGCGGGCACGCCGCAGGACAGCGACATGATTGCGCGGCGCGTGGCACAGCTGGAGCAGGTGACATGTGCCTCGCCCGACTACGTGGCGCGCTTCGGCTTGCCGACATCGCTCGACGCGCTCGAGGCGCATCGCATGGTCGGGTTCCGGTCGAGCCTGACCGGCGGGGTGCTGCCGCTCGAGTTCACGGAGAACGGGCAGGTGCGGGAGCTGATGCTGCCCGCGCCGGTATCGATGAGCGGGTCGGATACCGTTGCCGCCGCATGCCGTCTTGGGCTCGGCATGATTCAGGTGCCGCGCTATCGCGTCGCGGCCGAACTGGCGCAGGGTGGACTCGTGGAGCTGCTGCCGCAGTGCCCGCCGCCGCTGATGCCGGTCTCCTTGCTCTACCCGCGCAGCCGCCAGCTGTCGCCGCGCGTGCGGGTGTTTATGGACTGGGTTTCGCGGGAGTTCGCGGAAAAAGCGTGAGGTTTGGGTCACGGGTAGGGATCACCCTGCAAGGCGGCGGTTTTTCACGTATTGTTCGGTTTTGGGAATCGTTGACCCGACAACGGATTTCCGTGCCCATCACCGCCTACGCCTCCTGAAATCGTGCAGACGACCGCCAGCCCGCCCCCCAGCACCCCCGCGCCCACGCCCGAAGACAAGCCGATGACCGCGCGCGAGAAGCGCGGCATGGCGGCCATCATGATCGCGGTCTCGCTGGCCACGCTCGATACCGCCATCGCCAACACCGCGCTGCCTGCGATTGCGGCCGATATCCATGCCACGCCCGCGGCGTCGGTGTGGATCATCAACGCCTACCAGCTCGCCATGGTCGCGACGCTGCTGCCGTTCGCCGCGCTGGGCGGCAAGGTCGGCCATCGGCGCGTGTATCTTGCCGGCCTCGTGGTGTTCATCCTCTCCTCCGTGGTATGCGCGATGGCATGGTCGCTGCCGTCGCTTGCCGCGGCGCGCGTGCTCCAGGGCATCGGCGCGGCGGCGGTCATGAGTGTGAATGCGGCGCTGATCGGCGCCATTTTTCCGCCGCATCGCATGGGACGCGGACTTGGGCTCAATGCCCTGGTGGTAGGCGTGTCGTTCGCGGTCGGACCGACGGTCGCGTCCATCATTCTGTCGATGGGCCCGTGGCAATGGCTGTTCGCGGTCAACCTGCCGATCGGCCTGCTCGCGATGAGCATCGCCTGGAAGTCGCTGCCGCAGACGCCGCGCAGCACGCATGGCTTCGATCCGGTCGCGGCCATTCTCAATGTCATCACGTTCGCCTCGCTGATCTTCGCGCTTGGCGAGGGCGTGCAGCGCGCGCCGACGGAACACGTGGCCATCGCGGCCGCGGTGTTCGTGGTGGCGCTGTTGCTGATGCTGCGCCGCGAGCGCGGCCATCCGGCACCGATGCTGCCCGTCGATCTGTTCAAGCGCCGCATGTTCGCGCTCTCCACGCTGACGGCCATCTGCTCGTTTGCGGCGCAGGGTCTCGCGTTCGTCTCGCTGCCGTTCTACTTCGAGCATGTACTGGGCCGCAACCCCGTGGAAACCGGCTTCCTGATGACACCGTGGTCGGCCGTGGTCGCGCTGATGGCGCCGATCGCGGGCCGCATGTCCGACAAATATCCGCCCGGGCTGCTCGGCGGCGTGGGCCTGGCCGTCATGTGCGCGGGCATGGCCTCGCTGGCGATGATGCCGGCCGATGCCAGCGCGCTCGATATCGGCATTCGCATGTCGATCTGCGGCGCCGGCTTCGGGTTCTTCCAGTCGCCGAACCTCAAGGCGCTGATGTCGAGCGCGCCGCGCGAGCGCGCGGGTGGCGCCAGCGGCGTGATCGCGACCGCGCGTCTGCTCGGCCAGGCGACGGGCGCGGGTCTCGTGGCGCTGTCGTTCGGTATCGCGGGCGATCATGGCCCGACCCTCGCGCTGGCACTGGGCGCGGGCTTTGCCGGCGTTGCGGCGATCGCCAGCGGTTTGCGGCTGATCACGGACGAGGGCGAGGGCGGCGCGGTGCAGACCGCAAGCAAGTAGCGTCACGCGTTTGCACGCAACCTGTGTAGAAACTGCATGCGTCCCGGTGGCGCATGCGCCGCCGCGAATAGCGTGGCGCGCCGGTACGAAACTTGCCGTTCATGACTGTTCATCCCGCTAACAGGAGGAGCAGATCCATGAACCGATCGAACCCAAACCGTGACCGATACGGTAACCATCGCGAGAGCTTCGACAGCGTCGGCGATCGCGAACGCCAGCGTTACGAAGCCACTGCCCAGCGTCGCGGGGGCACGGTGTATTACCCGGGACGCCACGAAGACGAATACCCGCGGCAACAGTCTCCGCAGGGGCGCGGCTATGTCAGTGCCTACAGCAACGGCTACGAGGACGGCTATCACGCGGGCACGCGCTCGCAGGGCGACATGCGTCGTACGGCGCCCGGTGCCGCCGGCAGCGGCGGCCGCCAGGAGTGGGAACTCGGCTATGCGTCGCGACAGTATGCAAGCCGTGCGGACGCAGGCCCCGCCGATTATCGTCGCGACACACGCGACACACGCGACACATGTGAGGACGAGGAAGCGGCACGCAGCCAGTATGCGGGGCCCACGCTGGGTCGCGCGGGCATGCGGCGTGTGGGACCCAAGAATTACGTGCGCAGCGACGATCGCCTGCGCGAAGCCGTTTGCGAACGGCTCGCCCACCGCGATCACCTCGATGTGAGTGAGGTCACGGTGGAGGTCCAGTCCGGTGTGGTCACGCTCGAGGGGCACGTCACCGACCGCCGCATGAAGTACGAGATCGAGGACATCGTCGATGACACCTTCGGCGTGTCGGACGTCGTCAATCGGCTGCATGTGCGGCCATATGGTGTGCTGGCCTCGGAATAGGGCTGCCCCACACACGGCGTTGGTACAGTCGTTCGCAGGCGGCCCTCACCGGAGAGCCGTTTTGTCTTTGCGCGTTTATTCGTCGTCGGGGTCCAGGTCGGGGCGCGGCGGTCTCTCCATGCGTTTGTCGGTCTGATCGGCGCGGTCCGCCGGCGTATCGGCGGGCATCGCCTCGGCGGCGCGCTGCACGTCCGCGAAGATCTCGTCTTCGGGGTTGTCCTGCTCGACGGGATCGTGGTTCTCGCGATCGATCTCGTCGAGTTCATCCTCGAGGTCGAACGCGTCGGTATCCAGGCGCGGGTCGAGCGTGCTCGGGATGCTTTCCGGATCGCTGGCTCCGGTATCGTCGGTGGCGGGATCGTGACGTCGATGCTTGCTCATGGCGCTCTCCTTTGTCGCTGCTGTCGTGGATCTGAGGACGACGCGGCAAGTTGCATGCCACGCGGAATGGCGGGTCTTCCTCATCCAAGATAGACCGCGGTACGCCGATCAGGGTTTCCACTTAAGCGCAATGGGGCCTATGATCGATTCGAGGGATCGAACCAGGCGAAGCGAACGAGGCGAAGGAGCGGCGCGATGAATCTGTCCAGTATCTTCGTCACGTTATGCCTCGCGTCGTCGGTGGCGGTGTCCTCCACGCCCGTGGAGAAGCAGCCGCTGTCGATCAGCCCACGCGACTTTGTCCAGCAGTTCAACGCGATTGCGCAAAAGGATGGCGCGGGCCTCAATCTGCCCGAGTTCCGGATGAAGGCGGGCTGGCATCGCGCGATGCCGAGCAGGGGCGTATCGGTGCTGGTGCGCGCCGCGGACACCGGTCATGCGCTCGACGAGATCGTCGTGGTGTGTCAGGCCGTGGAGCATTGCCTGGAGACGATTTCCACGACCGCGCGTGCCGTTGACGAATCGGCGGATCCCGATCTGCTCCAGCATTTCATCGCGGCGCGCATCGCCGCGCAACTCACCGACGTGGCGCTGGTGATGTCGGGGCTCGTCTACGCCGTGGTCGCGCCCACCGATGAAGACTTCGTGGCGCTCGTCATCCGGCCGTATCAGCCCCAGATGGAACTGACCGCCCAGCGTCAGGCGTGACCGCAGCGAACGTGACCGTAGCGAACGGCTAGCGGTGCGTAAGTTCGGGTGACGGGGCGCCGCGACGGGCGTTGCTGCCAGACTGACCCGTGGAAGCCGTGGAAGGGCCTGACGAACGTGCCGCTTTGAACTCCGCCACGCGCGTCTCCAGCAGCCGCTGCAGTTCCGTTGCGCTGCGATAGTAGTGGGCCAGCAGCAATCGCAACTCGGGGTCGGGCAGCGGCTCGCGCAGCACGCTGCCATAAGCGGCCGCCGCGCGTCCTACCTGTTGGGCCGCATGACGTAGCCGCGCAAGTTCGCTGTTGTCGGCGGGCGGTGTCAGCGCGACATCGCGTCGGCGTGGCGACGGCTCGTCTTCCGTGGGCGTCGCGTCGCGATACGCGCAGGCACGCGTGGCGAGCTCTCCGGCCGCGCATCGCTGCATATTGGCGCGGTGCGCGAGCACGGCGCGCGCCTGCGGATCCGATGCCGCGGCCGCCGCCGCGGAGAGCGCCTCCGCGCAGGCCTGTGCATGACGGCTCAATCGCGTCAGCGAGTGACTCAATGCGTCCATGAGGGTCTCCGGATTCGCGAACTTTAAATGTAGGTGACAAAGATCGCCTGCCTGTCGCGGCAGACGATCTTTTTATTTATTTCAGATATTCGCCAAGGCGAGAGCGAATGTCTTCGTTGGTGAAGTGCACGAAGTCCTTGTCCAGCTCCGCCTGCACGATGTCGGTGGCGGACTTGGGCAATGCCTTGCGCAGCAGGCCCAGAAAGCGGGGCGGCGCGACGATGACCAGCGCATCCATGCGTCCCTGTTGCCGTGCCTTGCCCAGAACATCGGCCACACGCCGCGCGAACACTTCGGCGTGCTGATGCATCTGGTCGTCGCTCGCGGAGGCCGTGGCGCCGGCGGGCGCGCTGCCTTGTCCCCCGCCCGCGGCACGTCGTCCCACCGCATCGCGGCGCATTTCGGCGCCATCGGCGTGGGCATCGGGATCGGTCAGTTCTTCCACCGGTTCGAGCGTTCTGGACTTTCCGTACGCGAGGATGCGTGCGATGGCCTCGTCTGCGACGAGGACCCAGGTTGTCTTCATATCGTCTCCATGGGGTGGGCATCGATGTGTGTGGAGCAATTCGTGTGCCGTGTGCCCGCGGCGAGACATGCCAGACGAAAAAAAGCCCGCGCGGGGCGGGCCAGGGAGCGGCACATGAAGATGCCGACGCTACGGGGGTGATGGTGTCGCTTGCTCGTCCTTACTTGTTCTTCGGTGCCGGATCGGGCGAATCGCCCTTGGGACCCGACGGCGCATCGGCGGTGGAATAGGCCGGTGCGTCCTGCTGACGAGGCTTCTTGGCGCGATCGCCCGTATTTTTGGACTTGCCTTGGGTATCGCGCTGTTGCTGCTGCATGGTCATGTTCGTCGAGTCGTTCTGGTTGCCCGGAATGCCGGCGTTGGTGCCGCGGTTGGCGGCCGGCCCTTCCACCGGCGGGTTGCTCGGCATCGGGGAAGTCCGCGAGGGGGGCTGCTGCTGTGCAAGAGCCGGCAGGCAGAACAGGGCGCTGACGGCCAGAGCCGTGGTGGCGAGCGTACGTTTCATGGTGATCTCCTCATTTCGTTGAACATGCGTGCTGGCAGTGATTCCACGATATGCGCCACACCCATGAGCGATCACGAGGGCGATGCCTGAAACGCATGTAGGACGCTGACTACAGGTGTGCGCGCGGCGTGCAAGGCATGCAGGTTTTATATGGAGATGTAAAAACGCGGGGGGCAGCGGAGGGAAAAGGGGGCGCGTTTGAGGACGCTACGACGCGTGGGGAACGCCGAGGCGTGGGGTATGGAACTTGCGTTCGCTACCGGGACGGATGTTCCGACCGACGTCACCACCGGAGACTCTTATGAACCAAGGTAACAACCGCGGTAGTGGATACGGCAGCGATCGCGATGACGATCGCAACACCAACGAATCGTCGCGCGAGGGCCGCCAACAACAGTCGCCCCAACAAGGCGGCAGCAGCGCGTGGCAACGGCAGCAACAGCAGGATAGCGGCGGATGGCTATCGCAGAGCCAGCCCGGTAGCGGCAGCGACTGGCAGGGCGGTTCGCGTCAGCAGGGCTCGGGGTCTGACTGGGACACGGGCCAGCGCGAGGATACCGGTGCACGTTACGGCAACGAGCTCGAACATGCATACGGCGAGCGCACGGGCTACGGCGGCGATGCGCGCCGCATGGAGCAGAATCGCCGCGGCACGCAGGGTTATGGCGAAGGCCGCTACGGCCAGTACGACGAAGCGCAGGGCCGCGGTGAGCGCGGCGAGCGTGGGGAAGACGGGCGCCAGCGTTGGGGCGAGTGGCATCAGGGCGAAGACCAGCGCCAGCGCTATGCGAGCTCGTCGGGCCATAGCGGCGGCCAGGGCAGCGAATGGAGCAGCCAGCGCGGCAGCCTGCGGGACGAATGGGGTCAGGGTCGCGAAGCGTGGAATGAGGGCGGCCAGCGCACGAGTGGCCGTGGCATGGAAGGCCAGCGAGGCCGGCAAGGCGGATGGGAAAGCGGGCAAGGGGGTCAGTGGCCGGAGCGTAACCGTGGCGAGTCGCCCGATATGCGCACCCACTATCGTGGCGGGTACGGTGTCAGCGATTACGGTAGCGACTATGGTAGCGACTATGGCAGCAGTTTCGAGCAGGACCGCACGTGGGGCACGGGCGGACAGCGCGGCCAGCAGCGCACGGGTCAGGGGTACGGACGCGGCTACGGGCAGGGCTACGGCAGCGAAAGCCGGCGCAGCGCCTATGGCCGTGGCTCGGGCGGCGGCACCAGCGGTGGCTACAGTGGCGGCTACCGCGGCGATTACGGCCGCGACGACGATCGCGCCTACGAGCAGTTCACGGGCGCCAACGAACGCAGCGGAATGAATCGCGGTTATGGAGGCGCTGGTGGCTCGGCCGTGGCGCGTGCGCAGCGCGTGCCACCGAAGGGCTATCAACGCTCCGACGAACGCGTGCGCGAGGATCTCTGCGAACGGCTCACGCATAGCAGCCGCCTCGACGTCCACGACGTGGAGGTCAATGTTTCGAGCGGTGTCGTGACGCTGACGGGCACCGTGCCGGACCGCAACCAGAAGTACCGCATCGAGGATATCGCCGACGATGTGTTCGGCGTCAAGGACGTGCAGAACCTGTTGCGCGTGCAGCGCGAAGAGGGCGGTCAGCGCGGGCAGGTGCAGCCGCAGGGCCAGAGCCGCGTCAGCGGTGTCAGCAGTTCGGGCAGCGCGACGGGCACGACGGCCAGCAGCTATGGCGGCGGGGTCGAGGCTGGCACGAGCAGCGGCAAGCCTGCGGCCGGTACCGATCCCCACCAGGGCACGACGACCCCGACAAAGTCGGCGACCTGAGTGGCGACCCGAGTGGCGACCCGAGTGGCTACCTGAGCCTTGCGATCCCTCCCGGCTTCGGCACGGGATGGGGTCGTGCTTTCTCCATCGATACAACACCAACCATCAGGGAGACGTCATGCCTTTCGCATACGCAGGTACCCGCAGGCGCCGCAATCGCGATCGACGGCGCGCGCACGATGACCTTCAGAACGGATCGGCGGAGGGATCGCCAAACGCTTCGAGCGCGGCCAGCGAGCGGCAGCGGGAGGGGCACGGCGAAATCAAGGAGAACCGTTCGAAGGGCGAGATAACGCCCGGTGTCGGCGAGCGCGACCTGCGGGATCCGGGAAGCCGGGATCCCGATGCGCCGCCGGTGGAGAACAATTCGTAAGGGGAACAGGGGCGATCACGCGAGCGCGTGCGCCCGGTTTCGTCATGCGGCCGCGAGCGTCGGGTCCGGCACCGCGCCGTCGTCGTCGGCTTCGACGGTGAGTTCCACCTTGAGGCGCTCGGCGGCGGCGGTTCCGACGCGAATGGCCTCCTCGCGCGATTTGTGACGGCTGATTGCCCGGGGCACGCCGTCCACGCGCAAATCCCAGTAGCCGTCATTGAAGACGACCTGATAGTTCCTGGCCATAGTTCCGCTCCTTTCTTCTGGGGGCCGCCTCATTGGGGGCCATAACGGATTTTTAGGCAAGGCACGGTGGTCTTGGGATCGGCGTTTGTCTGACAGTGGCGTCAGTGTGGCGCGCTTGCGCGGATTTGTTATGGTATGGGCTTCCGTTGCGAGCCTTATCCCATGTCTTCGTCGTCCCTTCCGCTTTACCAGAACCTCGATTTCCACCGTCTGCTGACCGAAAGCTACGCGCGCCTGCTGGGCAAGCCCCTGGTGCCGGTCCATCTGAACGCGGCCGAAGCCGCGGCGTGGCTCTATGCCGAGGCGCCGTTTGGCATTCTGGCCCACAACACGGCGCCCGATCCGGTCTTCCTGTACGGCAACCGTGCCGCGCAGGAACGTTTCGGCTACGACTGGGACGAGCTTACCCGGCTGCCGTCGCGGCTGTCGGCCGAAGCGCCCAATCGCGAGGAGCGGCAGCGGTTTCTCGAACGCGTGCAGGCGCTCGGGTATGAGGCCGGCTACAAGGGGGTGCGGATTACCAAGGCGGGCAAGCGCTTTATGATCGAGGAGGCCACGCTCTGGCAATTGGTCGATGCCGACGGTCAGGTCCATGGTCAGGCCGTGATTATTCCGCGTACGTCGGAAATCGACGAGTAAGCGCCGGTCTGGCGGGTCCGGAAATGTCTCCCAGCCTCGACTCGTTCAGGAATTTTCGTTGTTCATGAAACATGAACACGCGTAAATGTTGAACACTGAGACGGTTTGAGCCATGATTTCCGGCAGGCGACAGAGTCTGCTGGAGCAACCATGGAGCAGAACACAGGCGACATCGATTGGGTGGAGGCGGCGCTGGCCGCGCTGTACCGGATGACGGGCATCCAGGGCCGTGTCCGGCGGATTCGCCGTGCGAGCCGCGGCGAGGGTGCGGAGTCGGTTGCTTCGGCCGCCGCGGTGGGGCTGCGGCACGGCGACGTGTCGCTTCGACTGGCCGTCGTGTGCCGGCGCGCAGTGCGCACGTCGGCCGATCTGTCGGTCGTGCACGCGCAACTCGTGGGCCATCGGGGTACGGGCACCGGCCACGATGCCGGCCTGCTCATCACCACCTATCTGACGCCGGCACTCGCCGGGCAATGCCGGGAAATGGGGCTTCAGTTCATCGATACGGCTGGCAATGCGTATCTCGATGCCGCCGGGATGTTCGTGTTCGTCTGCGGGCAGACGCCGCCGGGCAGTCTGGTGCGCCCGCCGATACGGACCACGGGGAATCCCAGTTCCCAGCGCATGGTCTTCGCGTTGCTGTGCCGGCCGGCGCTGCTGCAGGCGACGTATCGCGAGATTGCACATCTGAGCGGGATTGCGCTCGGTTCCGTCGGGGCCGTGTTCAACGGGCTGGCCGCGCGCGGGTGGCTGCTAGAGACGCGCACGGAAGCGAACCCGGAGGGGGCCGAGGCCCGCCCGGAGGCGCGTACGGAGGCGCGTACGGAGGCGCATACCGAGGAGAAACGCCGGCTGACGGCGCCGGACCGGCTGCTGGACGAATGGGTGGCCAATTATCCGACCATCCTGCGTCCGAGGCTGCAGCCGCGGCGTTTTGCGGCGCCTGGGGACGACTGGTGGCGGGCACTGCGGCCGGAGGAGCTCGCGGCGCTGGACGCGTGCTGGGGCGGGGAGGTGGCCGCGCTGGCCATGGGGGCCGCGGCCGATCTGGCCGGAGCGCCGCAGACGATCTATATGGCGCCCGCGCGCATGGGGCAGGGGATCCAGACGCTCGCGTCGCGGTATCGGCTCAAGCCGCAACCGAACGGGCCCATCGAGATCCTCGAAGCGTTCTGGGATCCATCGATCGAGGATCCCGCACGGCCGGGGCTTGCGCCGCCTGTGCTGGTCTATGCCGACCTGATGGCGTCGCTGCAGCCACGGAATCTCGACGTGGCCGCGGAGCTGCGCAAGACCGTCATCCGCGACGCGCTCGATCGGTTTTGACCGATCCCGCTCAGCGCTCCCATGCCGCGGCCATGTCGGCGCGCAGCCCGTATTGCTCGAGCGCGCGCGCATGCAGTGCCGGGTCGATCGACTGCAATGCGCTCGCCACGATATGGTGGCGATCGATCCCGAAGAATCGCCGCAGCGCGCCGCGCGTGTCGCTGCGCCCAAAGCCGTCCGTGCCGAGCGCGATATAGCGCGCGGACACATACGGCGCGATCAGTTGCGCGTAGGCCCGCACATAGTCCGTGGCCGCCACGACCGGTGCATCGCCGTCGAGGCATTGCGCCACATGGCTGCGCGCATCGGCCTTGCCCCCAAACAGCTGCTGCCGCTCACATTCGCGCGCATCGCGCGCAAGCTCGGGAAAGCTCGTCACACTCCAGATCTCGCTGCGCACGTTCCAGTCCCTGGCCAGCAACTCCGCCGCGGCGATGACCTCGCGCAGGATCGGGCCCGACCCAAGCAGCCGCACGCGCGCGCGGTCGCCCGTATCGGTACCGCGCTCGCCAAAGCGATACATGCCGCGAATCACGTCGCCGTGCGCCGAAGCGGGCAGCGGCGCCTGCGCATAGTTTTCGTTGTTGACCGTGATGTAGTAGAACTCGTCGCGCTGTTCGTCGAGCATCGCCCGTGCGCCATGATCGATGATCACGGCCGCCTCGCTGATAAAGGCCGGATCGTAGGCACGGCAGTTCGGCACCGTGGCCGCCACCAGCTGGCTCGTGCCATCCTGATGCTGGAGCCCCTCGCCGGAGAGCGTGGTCCGGCCCGCGGTCGCGCCGATCAGGAACCCGCGCGCGCGCTGGTCGGCAGCCGCCCAGATCATGTCGCCCACGCGCTGGAAGCCGAACATCGAGTAATAGATGTAGAACGGCAGCATCGGCTCGCCGTTCACGCTATAGGACGTGGCAGCCGCGGTCCATGACGCCATGGCACCGGCTTCGGTAATGCCTTCCTCGAGCAACTGGCCGTCGCGGCATTCCTTGTAATACAGCATCGAACCCGCGTCCTCGGGCTCGTAAAGCTGGCCCAGCGGCGAATAGATACCGATCTGGCGGAACAGGTTGGCCATCCCGAACGTACGCGCCTCGTCGGCGACGATCGGCACCACGCGCGGGCCCACCGTGCGGTCCTTGATCAGGTTCGTGAACAGCCGCACCACACCGGTCGTCGTCGAGACCTCGCGATCGTCGGGTTCGAGCGCAAAGCGCCCATACTGCTCGAGCGGCGGCACCGCGAGCTTCGGCGCCGTGGTTGCGCGGCGCGGCAGATACCCGCCCAGCGCGGCGCGGCGCTCGCGCAGATAGATCATCTCGGGGCTGTCTTCGGCCGGCTTGTAGAACGACATCGATTCCAGCGCGGCATCGTCGATCGGCAGCGAGAAACGCTGGCGGAACGCGCGCAGCGCGTCGATATCGAGCTTCTTCTGCTGGTGCGCGGTCATGCGGGACTCGCCCGCATCGCCCATGCCATACCCCTTCTTGGTCTTGGCAAGGATGACCGTGGGCCGGTCCGGATGCTCGGCGGCCGCCTGGAATGCGGCATGCAGCTTGCGGAAGTCGTGGCCGCCACGGCGCAGGCCGTCGATATCGGCCGCGCTCATGCCCGCGACAAGGGCCTTGAGCTCGGGATCCTGATGGAAGAAGCGCGACAGGTTGTAGTCGCCATCCTTCGCACCGAGCGTCTGATACTCGCCATCGACCATCGCCGCGAACCGCTTGAGCAACGCGTGATGCTTGTCACGCGCGAACAGCGCGTCCCACTCGGAACCCCAGATGACCTTGACGACGTTCCATCCGGCGCCCGAGAAGAACGCCTCCAGTTCGTTGATGACCTGGCCATTGCCGCGCACGGGGCCATCGAGCCGTTGCAGGTTGCAGTTGATGACGAACGTGAGGTTGTCGAGCTTTTCGCGCGCGGCCAGCGACAGCGCGGCCAGCGACTCGGGTTCGTCCATCTCGCCGTCGCCGAACACGCCCCAGACGCGCCGGCCCGCGGTCTGCGCGAGGCCGCGATGCTCGAGGTAGCGCAGGAAGCGCGCCTGGTAGATCGCGCTGATCGGGCCGATGCCCATCGAGCCCGTCGGAAACTGCCAGAACTCCGGCATCAGCCAGGGATGCGGATAGGAGCACAGGCCACCGCCATCGACCTCCTGCCGGTAGCGGCCGAGCTGGTCCTCGGTCAGGCGGCCTTCGAGAAACGCGCGCGCATAGACGCCGGGCGCCGAATGCGGCTGGAAGAACACGAGGTCGCCTTTGCGGTCGGCGCTATCCGCGCGGAAGAAATGGTGAAAGCCGACTTCGAAGATCTCCGCCGCCGACGCATAGCTGGCCAGATGGCCACCGAGCTCGCCGTACGCCTTGTTCGCGCGCACGACCATGGCCAGCGCGTTCCAGCGCAGGATCGCGGTCAGGCGCTCCTCGATCGCGCGGTTGCCGGGATACGGGGGCTGCGCGTGGGCGGCGATGGTGTTCTGGTACGCGGAGTAGGGGTGCGGGCGCTTGCCGAGCCCGAGGTGGCTCGCATGCTCGCCGAGCTTTTCCAGCAGATAGTCCGCGCGTTGCGGACCGGCATGATCCACGACGCCGCTGAGCGCGTCGGTCCACTCGCGGGTTTCCTGCGGATCGATATCGTCAAGCTTCAGCAGCCCGAACTGGTCGGCATGGCCCATGCCTGTCTCCTGTTTTCGAATGCATTGGTCGTGCAGACGATTCTAGGCAAGCATGGCCGGCAGAAACTGCCGCTTTAGTCTGGGACGTTACCTGTTTCCAGCATATCGTGCCGGAAAACCTCAAACTGGCAGCACGGCGGTGGCTTCGATCTCGAAAAGCATGCCGTCGAGTGCCAGTCGCGGCACCGGTATCAGCGTGCAGGCGGGCGCCGGCCAGTCCCCGAGCAGTGCCTGCCAGGCGGCGCTGAAGATCTGCAGGCGCGCCATCGAATGGTCGACGATCAGCACCGTGATCTTGGTCACGTCGGCGATATCGGCGTCCGCGGCTTGCAGCGCGTGGCGCAGGTTGCGGAGGGCCCGATCGACCTGCGTGGCGAAGTCCAGCGACAGGGTGCCATCGGTATCCTCGCCACCCTGGCCCGCCACCTGCACGATGCGGGCGGGCGTGTGGGTAACCACGACGTGCGTGTAGCCATTGGGGCGCGGATCGTACAGCTCGGGCGGATTGATAAAGTCGATGAAGGCCGGGGGCAGCGGCGTGAATGCGTTCATGACGGGTTCCGGGAGCGACCGGACGTTGACGATGACGCCGCAGTATCGAACCTCGAGTGCACTTGAGGTCAAGCGGCGTGATGGCCTAGGATAGTGGCCTTGTCTTCGTGACCTTGTCTTCGTGAGGGCGGATAGCCATGGCGCCAAAGCCGAAAACCCAGACTGCCGAGCGCAAGCTTCGCGCACGCGACCCGCTGACCGTGGGCGAGGTCGCCACGCGCAGCGGCATTGCCGTGTCCGCGCTGCATTTCTACGAATCGAAGGGGTTGATCGCCAGCACGCGCAGTGCCGGAAATCAGCGCCGGTATGCGCGCGGGATACTGCGCCGGCTGGCCGTGATTCGTGTCGCCCAACGCATGGGCGTCCCGCTGGCCGTCATCGCGCAGGCGCTTGACCAGTTGCCCAAGGACAAGGCGCCGACGGTCGCGGACTGGCGGCGGCTGTCGGCCGCGTGGCGGGACGACCTCGATGCGCGAATTCGGACGCTGACCATGCTGCGCGATCAACTGGACGGATGCATCGGCTGCGGATGCCTGTCGCTGCGCGCGTGTCCGCTGCGGAATCCGCAGGACATCATGGCCGCGGAGGGGCCCGGAGCGCATGTGGGGGCGGGGCAGTGAAACAAGGGTTTGCCATGCCCCTGTCACCAGCACGGATACCGGTCGGTGGTATGTTCTGTCAGGCGCCCCTCTCCTGATACATAGATTCCCGGAATACCATGACCAGCGCCCTGCTTCTCGAAAACATCCATGCCAGCGCGCAACAAGCGCTGGCACAAGCCCAGCTCACCGTTGCCACCCAGCCCAAGGCGCTGGCCGGCGACGCGCTCCATGACGCCCTGCAGCGGCACGAGCTGCTGGGCATCCGCTCGGCGACGCACCTGACCGCCGATACGTTCGCCCATGCGCGCCATCTGCTGTCGGTCGGCTGTTTCTGCATCGGCACGTCGCAGGTCGATCTGCCGGCCGCCGCGCATGCGGGCATCCCCGTGTTCAACGCGCCGTTCTCGAACACGCGCTCGGTGGCGGAACTCGTGATCGGCCAGACCATCATGCTGATGCGCCGGATTCCCGAGAAGAGCCGTGCCGCCCACCGTGGCGAATGGCAGAAGAGCGCCAAGGGCTCGTTCGAGATCCGCGGCAAGACGCTCGCGGTGATCGGTTACGGCAATATCGGCGCCCAGGTGGGCATTCTGGCGGAAGCCATGGGTATGCGCGTCGTGTTCTACGACATCCGTCCGCGTTTGTCGCTGGGCTCGGCCGTGCCCGCGCCGTCGCTGGCCGACGCGCTCGCGCAGGCGGACGTCGTGACGCTGCACGTCCCGGCCACGCCGCAGACGAAGCTGCTGATCGACCGCGCGGCCATCGTGGGCATGCGCCGCGGCAGCATCCTGATCAATGCGTCGCGCGGTTCGGTGGTCGATATCGAGGCGCTGGCCGCCGCGCTGGACGAAGGCCATATCGGCGGCGCGGCCATCGACGTGTTTCCGGAAGAGCCGCGCAGCAATGCCGATGCGTTCGTGTCGCCGCTGCAGGACAAGCCGAACGTCATCCTGACGCCGCACGTCGGCGGCAGCACGGAAGAGGCGCAGGAGAATATCGGCGTGGAGGTGGCGACCAAGCTCATCGGTTTCCTGCAGACGGGTGCCACGGTCGGCGCGGTGAACCTGCCGCAGATCCAGCCCGCGCCGTTGCAGGCGCCGGCGCGCATCCTGAACATCCATTACAACCGCCCGGGCGCGCTATCGCACTTCAACCAGGCGGTGGCCGATATCGGCGCCAATATCGTCGCGCAGCAGTTGCAGACCGAAGGCGATATCGGCTATGCGATCACCGATATCAATATCGTGCCGCCGACGGGATGGGTAAAGTCGCTGATGGAGGATCCCACGGTCATCCGCACGCGGACGATCGTGGCCTGAGCGGTTTTACAGCATCGCCGTATGGAGATGATGCGGATCGTCGAGCGTATCGACGACGATCTGCAGACACTCCTCCATTTCCTCGAGATCGTTCGGACCGCCCAGGCAGATACGCACCGCATCGGGCGGATTGCCGTCCGTGGAAAATGCCGCGCTCGACACCACGCCGATGCCGCGCGAGCGCAGGTGCAGGGCGAGTTCCGACGGGCGCCAGCCCGATGCCGCCGGAATCGGCAGCCACAGGTGGAAGCCTTCGGGGTCCGCATCGTAGGCATGCCCGGCCCCGGCCGTCAGGACATCGCGCGCCACGGCCTGGCGCGCGACGCTTTCCGCGCGAATCGCCGCGATCATGTCCGAAGCCGTTCCGTCCTGAATCCATGAGGTGGTCAGCAGCGTATTGAACGGGCTGGCCATGACCGTCGTCGCGCGCAGCGTGCCCGCGAGCCGCTGTGCCTGCCGCGGCGTGGGCGCCGACAGGAACGCGATACGCAGCCCTGCGCCGAACGTCTTCGACATCCCCGTGACGTAGTACGTGAGTTCGGGCGCGAGCCGCGCCATCGGGTCCGGCGCCTCGCGCGGCAGCATGCCGTAGGCATCGTCCTCGATGATCGGCACGTTGTAGCGCAGCGCGATATCGGCGAGGATCTCGCGCCGCCCCTGCGGCATCGTGCGCGTGCTCGGGTTCTGCAGCGTCGGATTGATATAGAACGCGCTGGGCAGCTGCGTGCGGCACAGTGCCTCGAATGCGGGGCCGAGCGGGCCTTCCTCGTCCGAGGGCAGCGCCTGCAACTGCACGCCCAGTTGCGCGGCAATGGCCTTGATGCCCGGATAGGCCAGCGTATCGAGGCAGATGGTCTGTCCCGGACGCGCCAGTTGCGAAACCAGCGCCACCAGCGCGCTGTGGATGCCCGGGCAGATCAGCACCGTGTCCGGCCGGCAGTCGGGCAGCCGCTGCCGCAGCCATGCCGTCGCGATCGACCGATCGGCGGGCGTGCCGCCAAAGTCCTGATAGCGGAGCAATGTGTACGGATCGGCGTCGCCGAGAATGCGCGCCGCCGCCTCGCGCAGGCGCGCGGTCATGCTGGCCGGCTCGGGCGGCATGTTCATGCTCATCTCCGCGCCCGTGCCGGCCTGCAACGGCAGCGCGGGCGCGCGTCCGCGCACGAAGGTACCGCTGCCGGCCTTGGCATCGATCAGCCCGCGCTTGCGCGCTTCGGCATACCCGCGCGCCACCGTCGTGTAGTTGAGCCGCAGCGCGTCGGCCAGGTCACGCAGCGCGGGCAGCCGGTCCCGCGCGCGCAGACGACCGCTGGCCAGATCCTCTTCGATCATGTCCGGGATCATCAGATAGGCGGGCTTTTCGCTCTCCGCCAGACGCTTGAGCCAGTGATTGGCAAGACTCGACACGATGCACTCCGCAACAGGATGAATGCGATCGGGGCGTGCAGGTTTCGTGCCTGCATTTATCGCAAGCGATCGGCCGATCAAAGCCGATTGATCGCATCTTTATCGGCTCGATGATGGTGCGCGCGTGCTGCGCGCGGCGTCCGGCATGCCCTGTCCCTGCGCACCGCGTCCACGTTGGTGCGCGCGGGTTTCGGGCCGTTTTGTGCCGGGATGTATGGACCATGTCGGCACCATTCCGCCACATGAAAAATCACCGATGCGATCAATCCCGCGCGATGCGGAAGATCGGCTCTTGATCGCATGTCCGGGACTCGAAGATGGCACGCGCGTTGCGAAATGGCATGGCGTCGGCACCGCTAGCCGATCGTTATCCGACCTAATCCGCCACCCATCAGAGGAGAGCACCATGCCCGCAGTCAGCGCCCCGCTTCACAAGAAAGGCGACTACTTTGTCGATTACGAAGAGAAGGTCTTCGAGGACGTGAAGGCAGAGCCGGGCCAGAAGGCGCTCGTCACGTTCCACACGGTCGCGTTCGAAGGCTCGATCGGCTTCGTGAACATGCTTCAGGCGACGCGCCTGCAACGCAAGGGTTTCGAGACCTCCATCCTGCTGTATGGCCCGGGCGTCACGCTCGGCGTGCAGCGCGGCTTTCCGACGCTCGGCGACGAAGCGTTTCCGGGCCATCTGAACTTCAACAACCAGCTGACCAAGTTCATGGCCGAGGGCGGCAAGGTGTACGCATGCCGCTTTGCACTGCAGGCGCTGTATGGCCACGGCGAACCGTCGCTGATCGAAGGCATCCGTGCGATCAATCCGCTCGACGTGCTGGACCTGAAGCTGCTGCACGTGCGCGACAACGCCGTGATCATCGACACCTGGACCGTTTGATACCGATCCGATCGCACGACTAGGAACCACCATGTCACGACAACGCATAGTGCGCGCGGCCGCGGTGCAGATCTCGCCCGATCTCGAGAATGGCGAGAACACGCTGGCGAAGGTCTGCGAGGCCATCGACCGCGCGGCGCTCGAGGGGGTGCAGCTGATCGTCTTTCCGGAGACGTTCGTGCCGTACTACCCGTATTTCTCGTTCGTCCGCCCGCCGGTGCAGTCCGGCGCGGACCACATGCGGCTGTACGAGCAGGCCGTGGTGGTGCCCGGTCCCGTGACCCATGCCATGGCCGAGCGCGCGCGCCGGCATGGCATGGTGATCGTGCTCGGCGTCAACGAGCGCGATCACGGCAGTCTGTACAACACGCAGTTGATGTTCGACACCGACGGCCGTCTGGTGCTCAAGCGCCGCAAGATCACGCCGACGTTCCACGAACGCATGATCTGGGGCCAGGGCGATGCCGCGGGCCTCAAGGTCGCGGAGACCGCGATCGGCCGCGTCGGCGCGCTCGCGTGCTGGGAGCACTACAACCCGCTCGCCCGCTACGCGCTGATGACGCAGCACGAAGAGATTCATTGCAGCCAGTTCCCCGGCTCGCTGGTCGGCCCGATCTTCGCGGAACAGATCGAGGTGACCATCCGCCATCACGCGCTGGAGTCGGGTTGCTTCGTCGTGAACGCCACGGGCTGGCTCACCGATGCGCAGATCGCCTCGGTGACCACGGATCCCGCGCTGCAGAAGGCGCTGCGCGGCGGCTGCAACACCGCGATCATCTCGCCCGAGGGGCAGCATCTTGCCGCGCCGCTCAAGGAAGGCGAGGGCATGGTGATCGCCGACCTCGACATGTCGCTGATCACCAAGCGCAAGCGAATGATGGATTCGGTCGGGCACTACGCGCGGCCGGAACTGCTGAGCCTTGCGATCAACGACCGGCCCGCCACCACGGCTTCACCGATGTCCGCCGCATTCTCCAACTTCCACGGGAGCGCCCAACATGAGTATCAGCGAGATGACGCCTGCCTCGAGCCGGCAGTTGATGACTGAACTGCAGTCGTCGGGACTGCGCCTCGTGGACCCGACTGCCGGTGCATCGAGCCGGCGCGGCGGGGCGGGGCCGTCCGACCACAAGGCGGTGACGATCGACGGCGTGACCATCATGGTGCCCGTGCACACGAGCACCGCATGGAACTCGCCGTATCTCGCCGCGGCACCCGATGCCGACGGCAAGACCGCGCTGATGCGCGGCACGATTCCCATCGCCAATATCAGTTTTCCGAAGGCGCCGCGGTTCTCGCGCCTGCAGACGCTCGATGGCGTGCCGTACTCGCATATCGCGACGCTGCACGGCGCCGACGTGCTGGCAACCACGGTGCTGCAGACCTGCATCCGCTACGAAAGCCGCCGCAAGACTTGCAAGTTCTGCGCGATCGGCCAGTCGCTGGCCGCGGGCCGGACCATCGCGCGCAAGACGCCGCAGCAGCTGGCCGAAGTGGCGCGCGCCGCGGTGCTGCTCGATGGCGTCAAGCATATGGTGCTGACCACGGGCACGCCGCCCACGCCCGATCGCGGCGCCGCGATCCTCTGCGAGAGCGCATTCGCGATCAAGGCGGCCGTGGATCTGCCGATCCAGGCCCAGTGCGAGCCGCCCGACGACGACGTGTGGTTCGACCGCATGAAGGCGGCCGGCGTCGATACGCTCGGCATGCATCTGGAGGTGGTCACGCCCGCTGTACGCGAACGCATCATGCCCGGCAAGGCCGCGGTGCCCATCAGCCGCTATATGGAGGCGTTTCGCGCGGCGGTGAAGGTGTTCGGCCGCGGTCAGGTCAGCACATACATCCTCGCCGGTCTCGGCGACACGGCCGAGGCAATTCTCGATATCTCGCGCGAACTGGTCGAGATCGGCGTGTACCCGTTCGTGGTGCCGTTCGTGCCCATCAGCGGCACGCCGCTGGAAGATCATCCGGCACCGACGCCCGAGTTCATGCGATCGATTCTGGAGCCGCTCGGCGCGATGGTGCGCGGTGGCGGCATGCGCGCGGCCGATATCAAGGCCGGTTGTGGCAAGTGCGGCGCCTGCTCGTCGCTTTCGTCGTACGAGGAGATGGCAGCATGATGGAAGATCTTTGCGTGGAGGTTCCGGTCGCCGCGGTGGAAACCGTCTTCCGCATCCGCTGGGCCACGTCGGCGTGGGAGGCGGACGAGGCGATGCGTCTGCGCCGCGCGGTGTTCTGCGCGGAGCAGGGCATCTTCGACAGCGACGATCGCGACGACATCGACGAGATGGCGCAACTGCTGGTCGCGGTGAAGTGCGAGACGGGCAAGGATGACGTGGTGGTGGGCACCGTGCGCATCCACGAAAGCGAACCGGGCGTCTGGTGGGGCTCGCGCCTTGCCGTGGATGCCGCGCACCGCAATCACGGCAAGATCGGCGCGACACTGATCCGGCTTGCCGTCAGCAGTGCCCATGCGCTGGGCTGCCGCCGCTTCCTCGCCCACGTGCAGAGCCAGAACGAACCGCTGTTCCGCCGCCTGCACTGGCAATCGCTCGGGGAAGAGACGCTGCTCGGCCGCCCGCATCATCGGATGGAAGCCGACCTCGGCCATTATCCGCCGTGCACCACGCCGCATGTCGGCTTTACCGCGCCGGGGCGGAGCGCGGCATGAACGTGCCCGAGATCGTGTCCACGCTGCGCGCGAGCCGCGGATTCGGCCACAAGGCCGATATCGCGGGCATGCTCTCGTCGCTCGGCCGCGCACTGCCCGGTGGCGTGACGGATCTCGATCAGGCCGTTGCGGTCGGCGACGATTGCGCGGCCATCGACGACGGTGCCGGCGGATACCTGCTGTTCGCGATCGAAGGCATGGTCAGTGATTTCATTCGCACGATGCCATGGTTCGCGGGCTACAGCGCGGTCATGGTCAATATCAGCGATGTCTATGCGATGGGCGGGCGTCCGCTCGCCGTCGTCGATGCGATCTGGAGCGAAACCATCGACGGCGCGAAGGATGTGCTGGCCGGCATGGCGGCGGCGTCGGCCGCGTACGGCGTGCCGATCGTCGGCGGCCACAGCAATGCGCGCAGCGATCAGGGCCAGCTCGCCGTGGCGATCCTCGGCCGCGCGCAGCGGCTGCTGTCGAGCTTCGCCGCGCGCCCGGGCGACCGGCTGCTGATGACGGTGGACCTGCGCGGCGCGTTCCAGGAGCCGTACCCGTACTGGAATGCGTCCACGACCGCGCCGGCCGAGCGCCTGCGCGACGATCTGGAGCTATTGCCCGAGATCGCCGAGGCGGGTCTGTGCGCGGCGGCCAAGGACATCAGCATGGCCGGCACGCTCGGCACCGCGCTGATGCTGCTCGAATGTTCGCGCGTGGGCGCGGACATCGATCTGTCCCGCATCCCGCGGCCGGACGGCGTGGACATGGCGCGCTGGCTGGCCGCCTTCCCGAGCTACGGCTTTCTGCTGGCCGTCTCGCCTTCGCATGTCGAGGCCGTGACGGCACGCTTCCGCGCGCGCGGACTGGCCTGCGAGGACATCGGGACCATCGACGACGGCACGCGCGTGACCGTGCACGACGCGGGCGACGATCGCTCGCTGCTATGGGACTTTGCCGACGACGCATTCATCGTGCCGCCGGCCGCTTCCTGAGGAATTCTCTTATGCCAGTGACCTATTTCCGTATTGCGTGGCCCGACCAGACCGAGGCCACGTGCTATTCGCCCTCGACCGTCGTCGAGTCGCATTTCGAAGCCGGTGCCGAGTACCCGCTCGACGATTTCCTGGCGCGCGCGCGTGCCGCGCTGGTCGCCGCCTCCGAGCGCGTGCGCCAGCGCTATGGCTATGCATGTTCGTCGGCCATGGACCAGCTTGCGCAGATCGAGGCGACCGCCGAACGGTATGCCACGCAGCCCGATGCAAGGGTTCGATTCCTTGGCTTCGGCCGCTAACACACAATCAATGGGAGGACGAGACATGTCCGCAACGAATCCGAGTCAGGATAGCGATCACTACAGCGTCATCATCGTCGGCGGCGGGCAAGCCGGTCTGTCGATGAGCTACTGCCTGCAACGCGCCGGCATCGACCATCTGGTCATCGAGGCCAAGACCGTCACGCATACGTGGCGCGAGCAGCGCTGGGATGCGTTCTGCCTCGTCACGCCGAACTGGCAGTGCACGCTGCCCGGTCATCCGTACTCGGGAAACGATCCGCACGGCTTCATGAAGCGCGACGAGATCGTCGAGTACCTGGACGGCTTCGTGCGGATGGTGAACGCGCCCGTGCGCGAACATACGGCCGTGCAGCGCGTGACACGCCGCGAGGGCGGCGGATTCCATGTGAGCACGAGCGGTGGCGACTTCACGGCCGACCAGGTCGTGGTGGCATCGGGCGGCTACCACACGCCCATCGTGCCGCGCATGGCCGAGCGGCTGCCGTCGAGCATCAAGCAGATCCAGTCGGCCGACTACCGCAACCCGCAGGCGCTGCCGGAAGGCGCGGTGATGGTGGTGGGCTCGGGACAGTCCGGCGCGCAGATCGCGGAAGACCTGCATCTGGCGGGGCGCAAGGTCTATCTCGCCGTCGGCCAGGCACCGCGCTGCGCGCGCTTTTATCGTGGGCGCGATGTGGTGGACTGGCTCGCGGACATGCAGTACTACGACATGGCCGTTGAGGAACATCCGCTGCGCGAAGGCGTGCGCGACAACACCAACCATTATGTGACCGGTCGCGACGGCGGCCGCGATATCGACCTGCGCCGGTTCGCGAGCGAGGGCATGGAGCTGTTCGGCGCGCTCGAAGACTACCAGTACGGGATGCTGCGGTTCGCGCCGAACCTGCGCGAGAACCTCGACGACGCCGATGCCACGTACAACCGCATCAATGCCAGCATCGACAAGCATATCGCCCGGCACGATATCGAGGCGCCGCCCGCGTCGGTGTACGAGCCGGTATGGACGCCGGCCGAGGAGCGCACGGCGCTGGACCTGTCGCGCGCGAATATCGGCGCGATCGTCTGGTGCATCGGCTTCCGCCCGGACTTCGGCTGGCTCGACGCGCCGGTATTCAACGGCAAGGGGTACCCGGGCCACAAACGCGGCGTGACGCCCGTGCCGGGCCTGTACTTCCTGGGCCTGCCGTGGCTTCACACCTGGGGCTCCGGCCGCTTCTCGGGTATCGCCCGCGACGCCGAATACCTCGCGGCCCGCATTCGCGAGCAGGCGGGCGAGGAAGCGCTCGCCGCGTGAACCCGACCCGCGCTTGCGGCGCGCGCTGTAGCCGGGTCACGGGCCCCGCTACTCGAGCGCCTGTCCCTTCGTCTCCGGCAGCAGCAGCGTCATCAGCAGCACCGCGCCATAGGCGGTGCCCGCGAAGATCGCGATCGCCGTGGCCAGGCTCGTGGTCTGGCTCAGCATGCCGACGAGGCTCGGAAACAGCGCGCCGATGCCACGGCCGAAGTTGTACGTGAAGCTCTGTCCGTTCGCGCGGTTGGCCGACGGATAGAGCTCGGTCAGGTACGCACCGACGCCGCTGAACACGCCGCAGGCCGAAAAGCCGAGCGGAAAGCCGAGGAACAGCATCTGGGTATTGGTCAGGGGCAGCCGCAGGTACAGGTAGATGCTGACCACCGACAGCGCCGAGAACACGATGAAGTTCTTGCGCCGGCCCCAGAAGTCCGTGAGATAGGCCCCGCCGACATAGCCGCAGAACGAGCCGAGAATGATGACGAGCAGGTAGCCGCTGGTGTTCAGCACCGACAGATGGCGCTCGACCTTGAGGTAGGTCGGCAGCCATGTCGACATCGCGTAGTAGCCGCCCTGCATGCCGGTGCAGAGGATCGACGCCACGATGGTCGTGCGCAGCAGCGATGGCGAGAAGATCGCCCATGCCGACGAACGTTTCGTCTCGTCGCCGACCGCGTTGGCGGTCCGCTCGGCGGCCTTGGTGCGCAGGAAGATCTCGGGCTCCTTCACATGGCGCCGCACGTACAGCACGAGGAAGGCGGGCAGCACGCCGACCCAGAACAGGCAGCGCCAGGCGAGGTGCTCCGGCAGCAGCGAGAATGCGATGCTATAGGCGATGGCCGCGAGGCCCCAGCCCACTGCCCATCCGCTCTGCACCACGCCGACGGCCTTGCCGCGATCCTTGGGCGAGATGATCTCGCCGATCAGCACCGCGCCCACGGCCCACTCGCCGCCGAAGCCGAGGCCCTGCAGCGCGCGTAGCACGAACACCTGCTCGAAGCTTTGCGCAAAGCCGATGGCCACCGTGCAGGCGGAAAACCACAGGATGGTCCCCTGCAGGACGCGTGTGCGGCCGTAACGGTCGGCCAGGATGCCGGCAATCCAGCCACCGATCGACGAGAACAGCAGCGTGACGGTGCCCAGCAGACCGGCGGTGCCGCGATCGATGCCCCAGACCGTGATCAGCGACGAGATCACGAAGCTGAACACCATGAAATCGAAGGCATCGATGGCCCAGCCGCCAAACGCGGCGTTGAATGCGCGCCTGCCTTCGAGGTTCAGGCCGCGATACCAGGCGAGGTTCCACTGCGAAGGTGGTGCCGCGGGTGCCGCGGCGCCGGTCGTTTCCACATGCTTGGTTGTCTCCACGTGCTGCTCCTTATCGTTATGGGTGCGCTACGGGTACGGCAGGTGTCGTGTGTTACGTCTCCGGAAAGTCATACAACCGCTGCGGGTTGGTCACGAGAATGCGATGCCGCATCGCCGCGTCCGGCGCCCACCGTGCAAGCAGGTTGCGCAGATGCCCGGTGTCCGGCATGTGCGCAATGGCGACGTGCGGCCAGTCGCTGCCCCACACCACGCGATCGGGGGCGGCCTCGATCAGCGCCTGTGCCCACGGCGTGACATCGTCGAAATCGGGGCGCTGCTCGCTGATGCGATAGGCGCCAGAAAGCTTGGTCCACCAGCCGTGGTCCGCCATCAGATGGCGCAGCGCCTGGAACCCCGGGTGCGACATGCCGAGCGCGACGGGCATATGGCCCATGTGATCGACGACCACGGGCAGCGTCAGCTTGCGCACGCGCGGCATCAGTTCGGGCAACTGGCGCGCGTCCAGCAGCAACTGCAGGTGCCAGCCCATCGGGCCGACCTTGGCCGCGAGCGTCTCCATCGCATCGAGGCTCACGCCGCCGCCGAACAGCACGTTGAGCCGCAGCCCACGCACGCCGGCGTCGTGCATCGCCGCGAGCTCGCGCTCGGACACGTCGGGCGCGGCGACCGCAATGCCGCGAAGCCGGTCCCGATGGCGGCCCAGGACTTCGAGCATGTAGCGGTTATCGGTGCCGTAGACGCTGATCTGCACGAGCACGCCGCGCGTCATGCCCGTGGCGTCGAGCATGCCGAGGTAGGCGGACTCGGGGCTCGGCACGGGCGTATAGCTGCGCGACGGCACCACGGGATAGGCATCGGGATCGTCCGAGACGACATGCGCATGCGTGTCGCACGCATACGGCGGAATCTCGAACGCCGGTGGGGCGACGTTGCCCAGCGGCGCGAGGCAGCGCGGGGCGTCGGCGGTTTCGGGATAGGCTTTTGTCATGCGCGCGGCCCTCAGGTGCGGTAAGACGGGTCGCGCCGATCGAGCTGCCGCAGCATCGCCGGCCACTCGAACTCGCCGAACGGCCGCCGGACATGCGGCTGATAGAGGTTGTAGGTCTTCTCGACCACGGCCTCGCTCGGGATGATCAGGTCCTTCGTGCCATGCATCGCATCGAGCTGGATCTTGCAGGCCATCTCGAGCCAGTACATGGCATTGAACGCCCGCGCCACGCTCGCGCCCACGGTCAGCAGGCCATGGTTGCGCAGGATCATGGCATCGAGCTGCCCAAGGTCCTGCACGATCCGCGCGCGCTCGTCGAGGTCCAGCGCCACCCCTTCGTAGTCGTGGTAGGCGATATGGGCAAAGCGCATCGACGTCTGCGTCAGCGGCAGCAGGCCGCACTGCATCGCGGACACCGCGCAGCCGGCGCGCGTATGGGTGTGGATGACGCACTGCACATCGTGGCGCGCCGCGTGCACGGCGCTGTGGATCACGTAACCGGCCTGATTGACGCCAAAGGCGCCGTTGCCACCGTCGAGGATATTGCCCTCGAGGTCGATCTTCAGCAGGCTCGAGGCGGTGATCTCCTCGTACATCAGGCCATACGGATTGATCAGGATATGGTCGGGCGTGCCCGGAATGCGCGCGGTGATGTGGTTGTAGAGCAGGTCCGTCATGCCGTACAGCGCGACCAGCCGGTAGCAGGCGGCAAGATCGACGCGGGTCTGCCACTCCACGGGGTCGAAGTCGGACGGCGGGCGCGACGCGCCCAGGGCGCTCGACAGGGAGGCTTCATGCGGTGCATTCATCTGGGGGATCCTCTTGGCGGGGGATGGGACAGCGGGGGTAGATCGGATTGTCTCGGTCGTTACCGGGCACCTCGACAGGCGCGCCTTATACTGTGCAAGCATTTTGCGAGTCGGGCAGGACCCGCAACAAGCGACAAATTGTTGGCCTGTTGATGAGTTTTTGGAATGAACGCACGGAAATGAATCCACGACGGCTCACCCCCTCCATGTCCTCGCTGCTGGCGTTCGAGGCCTCGGCCCGCACCGAGAGCTTCACGCGGGCGGCGCAGCAGCTGTCCCTGACCCAGAGCGCGGTCAGCCGCCAGGTACAGGCGCTTGAAGACCTGCTTGGCGTGCCGCTGTTCCAGCGGATCGGCCGGCGCGTGGTGCTGACCGACGTCGGCCGCATGTACCGGCGGGAGCTTGCGGGGCCACTCGAACGGATTCGCAGCGCCACGCTCCAGGCCATCGCGTTCCAGGCCGGCGGCGGGACCCTGCATCTGGCCGTGCTGCCCACGTTCGGCAGCAAGTGGCTGATGCCCCGGCTCCCCGAATTCAACGCGCGCCATCCCGAAGTCCTCGTGCACGTGCACTCGCGCACCTACCTCGACCTCGAGGAATCGGGCATGGATGCGGCGATCGTCGTCGGGGACGGCAAATGGCCCGGCGTGCGCGCCCATCATCTGGTGGACGAGGAAATGGTGCCCGTGATCGGTCCGCGCGTGGCGCGGCAGGAGCCGATCCGGACCGTGGACGACCTGCTGCGGTATCCGTTATTGCAGGTCGTGACGCGACCCACGGCATGGCGGGACTGGTTCGCCAAGCATGGCTACACGGGCGACGCGCTCAAGCTGGGTCCCCAGTTCGACGTGACCTCGCACCTGATCCAGGCGGTCTCCGCGGGCATGGGCATCGGGCTCGTGCCGAAGGTGCTCGTCGAGGACGAACTGCGGGCGGGGACGCTGATCACCATGCCCGCGGCACAGGGGGACCTGAGCGGCAACGGCTACTACCTCGTGGTATCGAACAACCGGGAAGCGTATGCGCCGTTCGCGCTGTTCCGCGCGTGGCTGCTGGGCGCGGTCAGGCCTTGACCGAGAAGATCTCGGCCAGCGGCGCGGGGCGGTGCCGCAGGTAGCCCTGTGCATAGTCGATGCCGATCTCGCGCAGCAGCGATTCGACGGCTTCGGTCTCCACGAATTCCGCCACCGTGAACTGTCCCGTGATATTGGCGACGTCCCGGATGCAGCGGACGGTCGCCTGATTGACGCGATCGCTCGACAGGCCGCGGATGAACTGGCCGTCGATCTTCAGATAGTCCACATCGAGGTTGCGCAGATAACCGAACGACGCCGCGCCCGCGCCGAAGTCGTCGAGCGCGAAGCGCACGCCGTGCACGCGCATGCCTTCGATGAACGACGACGCCTCGGGCAGGTTCAGGATCGCCGCGGTTTCCGTGATCTCGAAGCAGATCTTGTGATGGTCGAATGCCGTCGTTTCCAGCAGCGCGTTGACGAAGCGGTGAAAGTCGCGGTCGCCGATCGACAGCCCCGAGAGATTGATGGCTACCGTGCCGACGTGCTCGAGTTGCGCGCGATGGGCATGCATCCACGCAAATACCGTGCGCACGACCCAGCGGTCGATCCGCGTGGCCAGATGGAAGCGCTCGGCCACGCCGAGGAACGCGCCCGGATTCACGAGGTTGCCGTTGTCATCGACCATGCGCAGCAGCAGCTCCGCATGGACGAGGCAGTTGTCGATCTGCAGCGGCATGACGCGCTGCCAGTACAGCACGAACTGGTTGCGGTCGAGCGCGGCCTCGAGCCGGCGCGCCCACTGCATCTCCTCGCGGTGCGCCTCGATGACCTCGTCGGCCGGCAGGTAGGTATGGACGCGGTTGCGCCCCTCGGCCTTGGCCGCGTAGCAGGCGCTGTCGGCCGCCTGCAGCAGGGCGGCCGAGGTGGTCCAGCGCTCGTCGACGGGCACGAGTCCGGCGCTGGCGCCGACATGGAAGCGCTGGCCCGCGAACTGGAAGCGGAACTGGTCGATATCGCGGCAGATCTTGTTGGCGATGGCCTGCGCGGATTCGATCGAGCACTGGCTGAACACCACGCCGAATTCGTCGCCCCCGAGGCGCGCGATCACGTCGGTGGCGCGCACCGAGCGCTTGATCACGCGCACGATCTGCCGTAGCAGTTCGTCGCCGGCCGCATGGCCCACGGCATCGTTGACCAGCTTGAACTGGTCGAGGTCGATGAACATCAGCGCATGCTGGAGGTGCGAGGCGCGGGCCTCCGCGAGCGTGGCATTGAGCCGCCGGTCGAACTCGTCGCGGTTGATGATGCCCGTCAGCGTGTCGTGCGTGGCGCGATATTCCATCTCGCGGCCCAGCCGGTATTGCTCGGAGACGTCGCGGAGGGTCAGGACGCCGCCGACCCGCGTGCCGTCGATATCCTGGATGGCGGCCGCGGCCGCCTCCACGCGGTGCTCGAGGCAATGGCGGCTCTGCAGGATCGCGCGGCCCAGCGGACTGCGGCCGGTGCCCGCGGCCAGCGCGCCACGTACCGCATGGCGCAGGCTGAGCCGGCTGTGTTCGTCCACGAGGCGGCAGACGACCTCGCTCGGGCGGCCGCGCGCGTCCTCGAGCGTCCAGTCGGTCAACTGCTCGGCGATCGGATTGAGGTATTCGATGCGGCCATCGGCATCGATGACGATCACGCCTTCGCCGATGGCCTGCAGCGTCTGGCGAATGCGCTGGCACTGGTTGGCCAGCGCGCGGCGCAGGCGGTCGCGCTCTTCGCGAATATCGCCTTCGGGCCCGGCGCACAGGGCGTGCGAGGCATCGAAGGCGTCGGGTGCGACGTCCCGTGGCATGTCAGCCGCGATGCCGGAGCACGGCGGAGCGCGCGCGCGGGGGCTGGTTCATATTCGCGTCGTTCTGGGCGAGCTCGTCCGCGAACGCCGTGCGCTTCTTGCCGAGTTCCTTGGCCAGGTACATCGCGCGATCGGCCTGCTTCATCACGCTGCGGACGTCGTTGTCGTCCCGCGTGTTGGCGCCGTCGAGCATGCAGATACCGATGCTCGCCGAGATCGTCACCGCATTGCCGCTCACCTGCCGCATCCCGTCGAGGCTGGCGTGGATCGTGCCGGCCAGCGCGCGTGCCTGGCCGCGGGTCTGCGCGGTCGTCGAGAGCACGACGAACTCGTCGCCGCCGAGGCGCGCGATGGTGTCGCCGCGCGGCGCGCCCCGCGCGAGCATGCGCGCGAATTGCAGCAGCAGTTCGTCGCCGACCGCGTGGCCGAACGAGTCGTTGACCTCCTTGAAGCCGTCGAGGTCGATCAGCAGCAGCGCCGCATGGCCGCCCTGCATCCTGAGCGTGGCCTGCGCGCGTTCGATCGCGCGGTCGAGGCTGGTGCGATTCTGCAGGCCCGTCAGCGCATCGGTTGCCGCGCGCCGTTCGAGCCGGTCCACGAGCACATAAAGATAGAGCGAGGTCGCGGCCACGCCGAGCACGAGGCCGATGCCGGCGGGGCGGTTGGCGACCCACCACGGCTCCACGCCCATCAGCGCGGACATGCCGAAGACCGTGACCGCGCAGGAGAGGGCCAGCGGACCCTTGCCATAGCGGCAGCCGGCGCCGACGAGGAACCAGAACACCACGAACAGCAGCGGCAGCGCCGAGCGCCCGCCGATCAGCAGTGCGGCGATGACCATGCCCTGATCGACGCAGGTGGTGACCGCCAGCCGCCATTTGGAACGCCGCGGCTGGAGCAGCAGCACGATATAGCTGAGCACGCCGAACAGGACGTAGAGCGCGACCATCGCGACGGTGGCGATATTGGCGGCAGTCGGGTGCATCAGCGTGTAGCCGATATAGAGCACGAGCGCAACCGCGCCGAGCGCGATTCGCAGCGCCGCCTGCTCCTTTTCTGGCTGATCGTGGTAGCCCCCGAGCAGCGCCTTGCCGCGCCAGCTCTCCGGATTCGACAGCGGCATCGCGTATGGGAATCGATATGAGGGGCCCGTATTGTAGCGTGGCCCGGTAACCGGACCGTTTGACGGATGCACGGCACCACTCGCATTGCACGTCGCAGAATTTGCATGCATAAGCTGCATACCCCACGAAAGTCGGGCGCGCGTAACCGGCCCGATTTGATCGGCGTCATCCGCGCGCGAACGTCGAGGTGCCAGACTGTGCTCCGCAGGCAGAACGAGAACAGCGCAATTCCCCACGGTAACGACTTCTTCAACCAACCGGGAGAATATTGCGATGGTAGTTCCTCGAATCCGTTCCGCTTCTGTTTTTTCCCCTGTTTCCCTCCCCAGCATTCCCTTTCCCAGCATCGCCTTTCCCAGCATTCCCTTTCCTGCCATTCCCGCCTCCCTGGCATGGCTGATGGCCGTGGCAGGCCTCGCCGCATCGACCACGGCATTCGCGCAGGCCCTCGATGTGGGCCTCGCGCCCGGCGCGGGGCAAGGGCCCGCGCAAGGGCAGGGGCTGGCGGCGCAGATGGTGCACTGGTCGCTGGACCATCCGCACTGCGCCGGCACGCTTGTCGCGCCGCGCGTCATGCTCACGGCAGGCAGTTGCGCGGGCCGGCAGACGCGCGGCCGCACCTATGCCCTGACCGATGGCGGCGCGGCGCGCGGCCGGCTCGTGCGATACCAGGGACGCATCGGCCCGATCGGCGACATTGCCGTGATGCTGCTGGACAAGCCGCTCGCGGGAAAGGCGGTCAAAGGGATGGCCGCCGTGCCAAGCTATGCGCAGGAGCGGATAGCGCTCGTCGATGGCGCGGCCGACATGAGCGACGGCACACGGCTTGTCGCGTATGGCAGCGCGGCGGCGATGCGGGCGCCGAGGGCGGCAAGGGCGCCGTATCAAGGCCTCAGGATGCCTCGCCGCGCGACAGCCTATCTGTTGCGCGATGCCCGCGCGGGCGACAGCACGGCCGTGGGGCGCCCGCTGATTTACCGGTCGGTGGCCGGCTACCGGCTGGCCGAGCCGCAGCGCATCGATGGCAGCAGCCCGCAGCAACTGTTCGGCTCGCTGGTCATGCGCGCGTTCTACCCGAACCGGAAGCGGCGCTCGGGCGATGCCGTCTCCCATCAGCGCGGAGACCGCGAGCTCGACGAGATGGTCCTGCTGACCGCGGGGCGGGCGAGCGATGCGGCGGCGGGCATTGCCTCGCCGCTACGTCACCACGATCGCGGCGGCGGCCTGTTCGCGGTGGATGGCGAGCAGCGCGAGTGGCTCGTGGGGACGGTGCTGGGCGCGCAGCTGCACGCGCGCCAGAGCGAATACTGGCCGTGGCTCTATGCGACGCTGCAGCGTTACGGCATGCGGGCGGAAGCGTTGCAACTCGCGCGGCAGGTGCTCGGTACCGGGCGCTGGGGCGACAACGACCGGCAGGGGACGGTGGGCGACATCTACGTGTACGAGAACCCATACACACGCAGGGTCGAGTTCTTCCGGCTGATTGGGCTCGACAAGCAGGGACGGTATGGCTACTTCCCCAACGGCGGGCGGGACAACGCGTACTGGGAGCATCTGGGGAGCGAACTCCCGACCGCCGCGGAGGCCACCGCGCGGATTCGCGCGTGGCAGGCCGACACGCGTGAAGCGAAGAAGGGCGAGGTCTTCGTGCGCGTGCATCCCACGGCCGGCTCCATCGAGTACTTCCGGCTGAAGGCCGATGTGCCGGGAGCCTTGTCGGAGCCGCCCGTCGATGCGGCCAGCAACGCGGAATGGGAATACCTCGGCGCCAATCTCGTGGTATAGGCTTCCATGAGTCACCGTCAGGAGAAAGCGCCATGTCGTCGAACGCCGAACGCGATGCGGTACCCATCGAGGCACGTGTCTTCGAGCCGGACCGATTGTCGGTCGGGCTCGTGTTGCCGCTGCTGGGAAAGGGCGAGATCGTCGCGGATTTCGGGCAGCAGCTGGCGCTGGCCGAACACGCGGACGCGCTGGGTTTCCGTGCGCTGTGGGTCCGCGACGTGCCGCTGAACAGCGATGCGTATCCGGATCCGGTCGGCCATCTCGATCCGTGGGTGCTGCTGGGCGCGCTGGCCGCGCGCACGCGGCGCATTGCGCTGGTCAGCGGTGCCGTGGTGCTGACGCTGCGGCATCCGCTGCATATTGCCAAGGGGGCGATCTCGGTGAGCGACCTGTCGGGCGGCCGCTTTATCCTCGGGCTCGGGTCGGGCGACCGGCCGCCCGAGTATGCGGCGTTCGGACAGGACACGGAGGCGCGGCGCGATCTGTTCCGTTCGCACTGGGAAACCGTGGCGGCGGCGCTCGATCATCCGTCGCGCGTGGTGCCCGATGTGCGCGCGGACGACGCGCCCGAGTTCTATCTGTTGCCGCGGCTGCCGGGGCCGGTGCCGATGATGGCGGTCGGCTCGGGGGGGCAGAGCGTGGACTGGATCGCGCGGCATGCCATTGGCTGGATGACGTATCACCGCGACCCCGATGCGCAGCGCGATCGGTATCGCATGTGGCGCAATGCGGCCGAGCGCTGGTCGGGCGGGCGGTTTCGCGCGTTTGGCGTGGCGACGCGGCTCGAACTCTGCGACCGGCGTGACGAACCGCCGGTGCCGATCCATCTTGGCTACCGCACGGGCGCCCGCGCGCTGGTGGACCTGCTGGAGGCAATGCGCGACGCGGGCACGCACCATGTCGCCTTCAACCTCACCGACTCGCCACGCCCGCCGCGGGAGGTCATGGAGGAGCTTGCACGGGACGTGCTGCCCGTGATGCACGGTAGCTGAGCGGTGCGGGAGATCACCCGCGCAGGGCGGCGACGGTCTCGTTCAACTCCTTCGCCAGCGTGGCAACGAGTTCGGCCGACGACATCGCCCGTGCAAGCGAGCCCGCCTGGCCCGACCACTGCGCCGCATAGTCGGCCGACCCCTTCGCCTTGGCCGCCGCATGCAGCGACTTGCCCGCGTCATAGGTAATCGGATAATCGGGCACGCGCGGATGCCCGGGCGCCTCGCCCAGCGCCATCAGGCGGTTATGGATGCCACGCGCCGCGCGCCCGGAGATCGAGCGCGTGAGCGCCGTGCGGAACGGCGCACCCGATAGCAGCGCATTGCGATACGCCGCATCCGCGGCCGACTCGGTGGTCGTCACGAATGCCGTACCCAGTTGCGCGGCCTGCGCGCCAAGCGCCAGCGCCGCCGCGATGCCGGCGCCGTCCATGATCCCGCCCGCGGCCACGACCGGCAGCTTCGTGTTCTTCACGAGCACACGCACGAGCGCCATCGTGCCGAGACCTTCATCGACCGCGTTCAGGTCGAACATCCCGCGATGGCCACCGGCCTCGACCCCCTGCGCCACGATCGCATCGACGCCCGCCGCCTCGATCAGTCGCGCTTCCGCAAGGTTGGTCGCGCTCGCCATCAGATAGATGCCCGCCGCGCGCAAGCGGTCGAGCCATTCGCGGCGCGGCAGCCCGAAATGCAGGCTCACCACGGCAGGCTTCTCCTCGAGCAGCATCTCGAGCATTTCCTCGTCCGCGACAAAACTCTTGTAGATCTCGGCCAGCCGCGTCGGCGGCTCCGCGCCCCACTTGGCGAATTCGGGCGCCAGGTAGTCCAGCCATGCGCGCTCGACCGCCGCGTCCGCGACCGCCGGCGGGTGGCAGAACAGATTGATATTGAACGGCTTGTCCGTGAGCGCGCGCGTCTCGCGAATGACCTTGCGCGCGCCGGCCGCATTGGTCGCGCCCACGCCCAGCGAGCCGAGGCCGCCCGCATTGGAAACCGCCGCCGCCATGGCCGGCGTACTGACGCCCGCCATGGGCGCCTGGATGATGGGCAGCGTGATGCCGAGACGATCGAGCAGGGAACTAGTCATGATGAACTCTCAGAGAAAGCAGAACACGGTGGCGGTCACCAGCGCGCCAGCGGCACTGACCAGCGGCAGCGTGAAGCTGTGCGAATGGCCCATCAGCGCGCTGGAAGCCAGTGGCCCGGCGATCTGGCCAATGCCGTAGGCGGCGGTCAGGACCGCGACGATATTGAAGTTCACGCGATGCGCGACATGCCGCGCCGCGGACAACGCGATGGTCGTGGTGCCGACGAATGTCGCGCCGACCAGCACCGCGCTGCCGAGATAGCCCGCGGCCGACGGCACGAGCACGGGCAGCAATACGCCGATCGCCTGCAGGATGAGGTTGACCGACAGCGCACGGCGCGTGCCAAAGCGCTCGTGCGCGGCATGCCAGACGAAGCACGACGGTGCCGCGCCAAGGCCGAACGCCGCCCAGACGTGGATCGGATCCACATGACCGAGCGCATCGTGGATAAACAGCGGCAGATAGGTCGCGGTCACGATATAGCCATACCCGGCCAGCCCATAAGCGGCGATCAGCGGCCAGGGACCGACGAGCCCGGGCAGCGCGCCGTGGGCGGCGGCATCCGCGGTATTGCGATACTCGCGGCCCAGTGCGGGCCACGCGACCAGCACGAATGCCGCGGCCGCGACCGACAGCGCAATCCACACGGCAGGGCTCGACCACCCCGCGAGGTTGCCGCCCGCGATGATCTCTGCCGAAACGAGGATACCGACCCCGACGCCCGCGAACAGCAGCGGCGCGCCGCGATGATTGCCGACATGCGAAAACAGCCAGACCGCCGCGGCAACGAGGCCGAACGCGCTGAGCACCCCCGCCACGAAACGGATCGCAATGACCACGCCTGCGGGTACGGGCAGGGCCAGCGCCAGCAGCGCGAGCACGGTCCCGACGAGGGCCGCGCGCGTGATCGCGGCAGCGCGCGCGGTGGGCAGGCGCGAAGCCAGCAGCGCGCCGATCAGATAGCCCGCATAGTTGCCGGAAGCCGCCCACGACCCCCCATCGACGGAGAGCAGATGGTCGCGCACCATCAGCGGATACATGCCCGTGAACGCAAAGCGCCCGAAGCCCATGGCGACCGACAACGCGAGCATGGCCGCGATGGTGGCGCCCAGCTGGGATGCGGCGGCCGGTGCCGCGCGCGCGGCAGTGGAGTGGAGGCTAGACACGTTGCAACTCCTCGAGGAATGCCGTGTACGCAACCGTGTCGTAGCCCTCGCGGCGAATCAGGTACGTCGGTACCTTGCGCAGGCTGATGGTCTGTACGTCGAGCGTATACCGATGTTGATCGAGTAGCGACTTCGGTACGATCGCTACTGCGGCGCCGGCGCTGACGCTGGCCAGCATCGCGTGATAGGAGGACATCTCGAGCACCTTGATGTCGGGCGCGCCTTCGCCTTCGCTGGCCAGCCAGTCGAGCGCGCATTGCCGGTACGTGCAGCCGCGCGCGAAGGCGGCCAGCGTCCGGAGCGCGAGGTCCGACGGGCGGCGCACGCGCTTGTGACTGGCCGGTGCCACGAGGACGAGGTCTTCGGTGAACAGATAGCTGCCCGCGATGCCGGGACCGAAGTCAGGCGGCAGGTCGGAACGTGTATCGGGCGCGGCATGCGCGACGAGCGCGCAGTCGAGCCGATGGCCCGCCACGGCATCGGTCAGGAACTGCGTCGTGCCGGTCTGGAGCTCGAGCTCGACATCGGGCCACTGCTGATGAAACCGGGCGAGCGGATGCGTGAGCCGGCTGGCGGCCGCCGCTTCCATCGAGCCGACACGCAGGCGCCCCGTGGGCACGGCCTGCTGCATCGACTGCCGCGCCTCCTCGGCCAGCGCGAGCAGGCGGTTGGCGTACCCGAGAAACCGCTGGCCCTCGGGCGTGAGCACCATGCGCTTGCTGTCGCGGCGGAACAGCGACACGCCGAGCGACTCCTCGAGTTGCTTGACGCGCGTGGTCACGTTGGACTGCGCGCGGTCGAGCGCCGCGGCGGCCCGCGTCACGCTCTGCTCCTGCGCGACGGTGCGGAATATCTCGAGTTCGGCCAGATCCATGATGTTCGGATGATCCTAAAAACAGATCGATGTCGAAATCATGTTCGTATATTGAGATGAACAAGTCAAGGCGGAACCGGGCCGAAACCTGTTCCACGATGTATCAACTGATGTTCAGTCCGAGAATTTCTCGACGAGGAAATCGACCAGCGCACGCACGCGGCTCGACAGATGGCGCGCATGGGGATAGAGCAGCACGAACGGCCGCGAACTGCCGCCGAAGTCCTTGAGCACCTCGACCAGCGTGCCGTCGCGCAGGTCCTGCTCGACCACGAACCGGTAGGTCTGGAACAGGCCGGCACCGGCGCGCGCGAGCGTGGCACCGCCCAGCGCGTCCTCGGCGGTCCGATAGGTGCCCGTGGTGGCGATCTCGACGGTTTCTCCCTCCACCTGGAAGATCCACGGCAGGCGCCGGCCGCTGCTGGGCATGTCGAAGCCGATGCATTCGTGGGCGTGCAGATCGTCGAGCGTCTCGAGCGGCGCGGCGTGCTTCAGATAGGCGGGGGTGCCCACCACGACCATCTCCGCATCCTCGAGCTTGCGCGCGATCAGCGTCGAGTCGTCGGGCGCGCGGCCGCGGACCGACAGGTCGAACGTGTCGTCGGCAAAGTCCACGTTCCGGTTGCTGATATGGACGTCCATCTCGACGTCGGGATAGCGCTTGCGGAATTCCGGCAGCGCCGGCAGCACGCGGTAGTGCGCGTACGGCGTCGGCAGGCTGATGCGCAGCCGGCCCGACGGCGCGGCGTGCTGGCCGCTGACCATGCGCTCGGCATCGACGAGCTGGGCCAGCGCGACGCGCGCCTGCTCGTAGTAGGCGCGGCCTTCCTCGGTCAGCCGGATCTGGCGCGTGGTCCGCACGAACAGCCGGACGCCGAGCCGCTCCTCGAGCCGCGACACGCTGCGGCTGACCGCCGCGGGCGTCACGCCGGCGGCGACGGCCGCCGCGGAGAAGCTGCTGAGCTCCGCGGCGAGGTTGAACAGTTCGATGCTGCCGAGCTGGAGATCGTCGAATTGGCGCTTCATGATCCGGGGGGCGGTCTGAAAATGGATGCCATCGTACTCCGAGGCGCATGTTTTCGCCTCGGAGACCATACATTACAGACGTTGGGTCTAAAGTGCTGCCGTTTTACGCCGTTACGTAGGCAAGTCCACGTAACAGGTGCCCATCATGTTCAACAGGTTGTCCATCCGGCTGCGTCTCAATGCGGCACTGGTCCTGCTTGCCGTGCTGCTCGCGGCTGTCGGCGTCATCGGCGCGGTGGGAATGCAATCCGCCGACCGCGATATCAAGGAAATCTACGGCAAGGAGATGGCCGCGATGGCGCATGTCGCGCGCTCCCAGCTGAACCTGACCGTGGTGCGCACCACGCTCGACCGCGTGATGCTGCATCCGGAGGCCCCCGACGCGATGGCGACCGTGGACAAGGCGCAGGCTTACCGCGCCAAGGCCGACGAAGCGTGGAAGGCCTACCTCGCGCTGCCGATGTCGCCGCAGGAAGAGGCGCTCGCGGAGAAGGTCGACGGCATTCGCGCCGCGTATTTCAAGGACGGGCTCGATCCGCTGTTCGCGGCGCTGCGCGCGCGCGATACCGCCACGGCCGACAACATCATCATGGCCATGCTGCCGCCGCGCAATGCGGGGCTCTCCGCCGCGATGGAAGACCTCGAGCGCGAACAGCGCAAGCAGGCGGAGGCGCTCTACGCGCAGGCCACCGATCGGACCCAGCATTTCCTGTGGCTCGTGATCGGCGCCATTGCCGTGGGCGTGCTGGCCGCGCTCGGCTGCGCCATCGGCCTGCAGCGCGCGATCTCGGTCCCGCTCGTGCGCATGCTCGACAGCTTCGACGAAATCGCGCGCGGCAACCTGACGCAACCCATCCAGGCGACCACGCACTGCGAAATGGGCCGTCTGATGCGCGGCCTGCATCAGATGCAGCAGGGGTTGATCACGACGATCCAGACCATGCGCGGCGGCAGCGAGGCGATTGCCAGCGCCACCGGGCAGATCTCGGCGGGCAACCAGGACCTGTCGCAACGCACCGAGGAGCAGGCCAGCGCGCTGCAGCAGACCGCGTCGAGCATGGAAGAACTGACGTCGATCGTGCGCCAGAACGCGGACAACGCGAAGCAGGCCAACCAGCTTGCCGTCGATGCGTCCGACACGGCGGCGCGCGGTGGCGAGGCCGTACGCCGCGTCGTGGACACGATGAGCGAGATCGATGCCGCATCGAAGAAGATCGGCGACATCACGAGCGTCATCGAGGGCATCGCGTTCCAGACCAATATCCTCGCGCTCAATGCCGCGGTGGAAGCCGCGCGTGCCGGCGAGCAGGGCCGCGGTTTCGCGGTGGTCGCGGGCGAAGTGCGCGCGCTCGCGCAGCGTTCGGCCACGGCGGCGAAAGAGATCGTCACGCTGATCCACGACACCGTGAGCCGCGTGGAAGCGGGGACGCGGCAGGTCGATCAGGCCGGCACCACGATGGGCGAGGTCGTGCAGGCGGTGCGCCGCGTGACGGACATCATGGGCGAGATCAGCGCGGCGTCCGTCGAGCAATCGGCCGGTATCGAGCAGGTGAGCCACGCCGTCAACCAGATGGACCAGGTGACGCAGCAGAACGCCGCGCTCGTGGAAGAGGCCGCGGCCGCCGCGCAGGCGCTCGAGGAGCAGGCCGACGTGCTGCGCGGCACCGTGGCATCGTTCCAGTTGCCCGTGTCCCGCGGCGTGCCGATGCTCGCCTGAGCCGGAGATAGCTGACGCAGTCAGGAAAAGTCGGGTTGCAATGACGGCGGGTGCGCCCTATGGTCATCAATAGGGAGTCGTTCGAGAGCGAAGAACAAGGGAGATTTCCCGAATGAAACTCGAACCCGTCGCCAGTCTGCTGGCTGCGCTTGTCATGCTGCTCATCGGCGCGCTGATCAATCGGCGCGTCGGTGTGCTATCCCGCTACAACATCCCCGACCCGATCACGGGCGGACTGCTGTTCGCGGTGCTCGCCTCGCTGGCCTATGCCACGAGCGGGTTCCAGGTCACGATGGAGCAGAGCATCAAGCCGACACTGCTGCTGATGTTCTTCGGCGGCGTCGGCCTGACCGCGGACCTGCGCATGCTGCGACGCGGCGGCCGCGCGCTGGTGATCTTCCTGATCATCCTGTTCCCGTACATCCTCGTGCAGAACCTCGTCGGCGTGTCGATGGCGAAGGCGCTCGACCTCCATCCGATCTTCGGGCTCGTCGGCGGCTCCATCACGCTAGTCGGCGGGCATGGCACGGGCGCCGCCTACGCCGAACGCTTCGCCGAGATCAACAACCTGCAGCAGGTGATGGAACTGTCGATGACGGTGGCGACCATCGGCCTGATCGTCGGCGGCATCATCGCGGGCCCCGTGGCGCAGTACCTGATCGGCAAGTACAACCTGCGCTCGGCGGCCGACGACGCCGCGGTGGCCAGCGAGCGCGAGGCCGCCTCGCCCATCTCCACCGTGGCCGTCATCGGTTCGCTGGCCGGCATTCTCGCGGCCGTGGTGGCCAGCCGCTGGCTCGCGGAACGGCTCTCGGGCGGCGCCATCACGATACCGTCGTTCCTCTGGTGCATGATGGCCGGCATCGCGCTGCGGAACCTGCTGCCGTTCGTCGGCGTGAAGTGGGACGACCGCGCGGCCGACCTGATCTCCAGCACGTGCCTGTCGCTGTTCCTCGTCATGACGATGATGGCGCTCGACGTCGTCGACGTGGCGCGCTCGGCGGGGCCGTTCCTGCTGATCATCGCCATGCAGGTGGTATTCATCGTGCTGTACGTAATCTTCGTGTGCTTCCGCTTCATGGGGCGCGATTACGAAGCCGCCGTCACGTCGGCCGCATTCATTGGCTTCAACATGGGCTCGACGGCGACCGCCATGGCCAATATGGCCGCGATTACCGCGCGCCACGGGCCGGCGCCGAGCAGCTACCTGATCGCGCCACTGGCCGGCGCGTTTTTCGTCGATCTGATGAACGCGTTCGTGCTCACGGTGATGCTCGCGTTGCCGTTCATGGGGGGCTGATCATGGGCGCGCCCGCGTTTCGCAGCCTGATCGTCGCCACCGCCGCGCTGTGGCTCTCCGCCTGTGGCGGCGGCCCCGATGTGGCCGCGTTGCGCAATGGCGTGGATGCGCGTCTTGCGCAGGCACTGCCCGCCGGCACGATCGAGGTGGCGGACTTCGCGCGCCGCGGCTCGCAGGCCGACATCAAGGCGCCGTCCGGCGAGACGCGGCGCGTCGTCTATTTCGATACCGAACTGCGGCTCAAGCGGGACTTCGATTTCGGCGCGTGGGATGCGCCCGGTGTGGCCGGGCTGGTCTCGGCGCTCGGTGCCGGACCCAAGGGCATCAGCGGCATTACCTCGGGCGGCAACAAGGCCGGCGACATCATTCGCGCGCACGGCACCGCGCTGTATCGCCGCGAAGGCAACGACTGGGTCGCCGTGTCCGCGGGCGGCTACCGGCCCGCCGAGGCACCGGCCTATGCGACCAACGCCACGCAGGGACCCACCGCGATCCTCGACGCCATGCGCAAGGTCGTCGATGCCGCGCAGCAGTCGGCCTCTCCGGCGGAACAGGCCGTGGTCCAGCAGGAACTGCAGGCGGCCTACGCGACGATCCAGGCGCGGCGCGCGCGTCTCGACGCGGGCTATGCGATCGCGGCGGGCGCCGAGCACGGCCAGTATCTGCGGCTGGCGCAGGCCATGGCCGCGACCTCGAAGGTGCGCGCGGTCCCGCTCGTCACGCATGGGGGCGAGGAAAACCTGCGCCTGCTGCGCGATGGCCGCGTGTCGCTCGCGCTCGCGCAGGGCGATGCCGCGCTCGATGCCTACGAAGGCAAGGGTGCATTCGCGGAGAGCGGACCCTATAGCGCGCTGCGCGCGATCGGCAGCCTGTATCCGGAGGCCGTGCACGTGCTGGTGAGCGCGCGTGGGCCCGTCAGGTCGATGGCCGACCTGCGCGGCAGGCGCGTGGCGATCGGCACGCCCGGTTCGGCCTCGCGCACCACGGCGGTGCGGGTCCTGCAGGCGCATGGTCTGGCGCTATCGGACGTCGTGGCGAAAGAGTTGGCCATCGGCGATGCGCTCGTCGCGCTGCGCGCGAACGAGGTCGACGCGGTGGTGCAGATCATCGGGGTGCCGGCGGACAGCGTGCGCGACATGCTCGCCGACGACCAGATCCGGCTGCTGCCGCTGAACAAGGCCGGAATCGACGCGCTCGTGGCCACGCAACGCGGATACTTCCCGTACACGATCGTCAAGGGCGCCTACTCGGAGCAGGACCAGCCGGTGCCCACCGTTGCCACGGCCGCCGTGCTGCTGGCCGGTGCCGACCTGTCCGATACCGAGGTGGGCAGCGTGACGCGCGATGTCTATGGCAAGGGCAACGACCTGGCCGCGCGCGGCAGCGCGCAGGGCGTGCAGATCGCGCCCGAGAACGCGAGGCAGGGCTTGTCGATTCCGCAGCACCTGGCGGCATCCAAAGTGCTCGACGGCATGTCCGCGCGGTGACCCGCACCCCACTCGAACGCGCCCAAACTGCCGCCCGAGTTTGCTAGAGTTATGGATGAGGCGCTCGCGGCGCAATTGGATTCCTTTTATGCGAAAAGAGGTTCAGGCGGACGACATCGAACTGGGCAGGCCCCTGAAATCGGCGCTGGTCGACGAGCTCGGGTTTCCGGTAGCGGACGAGGGCACCGTCTTCCAGACCGACGAGGAACGCCGGATGGTGCTTCAGGCCGGCCGCTGCTTCTGGGCGGACGACATGGCGCCGCTCGGCGCGGACGAGCCCGGATCGCCCTGGCACGACCGCTACGGCCTGCCGGTGGGCACGCTGCTGCACGTCAAGCGGCCCGGCGATGCGAGTCGCGCGGCCGTCAGCCGGCTGATCGGCTTTGCCGAAGGCGCGGCCTTTATCGCGTGGCCGAACCTGACCGGCAAGGCGGTCGATGTCGTCGAGGGCGAAACGGTCCTGTTCCGCGGCTTTACCGGCACCAGCATCCTGAGCTTCTCCGCGCGCGTCCATGCATCGTCCCGCACGCCGTTTCCCTATTGGATGCTGGCCGATATCCAGAACGTGGAGACCCGCGAGATGCGCGGCAGCGTGCGCGTGCCCGTGCGCGTGGTCGCCAAGCTGACGGTCGTCGATGGCAGCATGCCGCCCCAGACGGTCTTGCTGACGGACCTGAGCCTGGGCGGGGCATCGATCAACACGGCCAGCGATGCGCTGTCCGAACCGGGCCGCGAGGTCCGGCTGGAGTTCACGCTGCGCGCGGCTGGCATCAAGTCGAAGTTCTCGATTACGGGCTTTACGCGCGACGATGGCGACGGCACCGTCGAGGCGCCGTTCCACGGCGTGGGCGTGGCGTTCGACGGCTGCGGCGAACGCGAGGCCATCCTGCTCCACGCGTTTATCCACGAGAAGCTGCTCGAGAGCGCCACCATGCGGCCCGGTGGCGCGCTCGGGGAGTAACCCTCAACCCTCAGGGCTTGCGCTCGGCAAGCAGCTTCTGGATGACGGACTCGGTCTCGGCGTAGGCGCCTTCGCCATAGTGCTTGTAGACGATCTTGCCGTCGGCGTCGATCAGGTACGTCGCGGGCCAGTACTGGTTGCTGTACGCGGACCACGTCGCATAGTTGTTGTCCTGCGCCACCGGGTACGTGATGCCGAAACGCTTGATCGCGGCCTCCACGTTCGACGTCGATTTCTCGAACGGAAACTCGGGCGTGTGCACACCGACGACCACGAGGCCCTTGTCCTTGTACTTCTCGTACCACTGCTTGACGTAGGGCAGCGTGTTCACGCAGTTGATGCACGAGTACGTCCAGAAATCGACGAGCACGACCTTGCCGCGCAGCTGTTCCATCTTCAGCGGGGGCGAGTTGAGCCACTTGTCGATGCCGGCGAACTCGGGCGCCTTGCCCTGGTCGCCGACGGTGGGCGTGCCGATGCTGGCGCCCGCGCCAACGATATAGAGGGCGGCCACGCCGGCGGCGAGGGCGACGCGGATGGCGTTACGCATGATGGGACTCCTTGCCGGTTGCGCGGCGTGGTTGCACCGTTGCCGGTTTGGCGGGCACCCAGCGGCAGGCAGCGGTGGCGCGCAGCTCGCCGGTGAAGGCCGACAGGATCATGCTGGCGAGAATCAGGGTTCGCTTCATGGTTTGCCTCATGGATGACAGGGTTGAGGCGATTATGGACAGCGTTGCCGCACGGGCTGTGTCGCTTTGTATCTGCCGGGCCGAACGACACGCAACTTTGCAAAAAAGGCAAAAAAAAACGCCGCAGCGCGAGCTGCGGCGTCGATCGCGGAGCGCGGAACGTCAGGCGCGCGTGAGCTGATCGCGGATCGGCAGCGAGCGGATACGCTTGCCCGTTGCCGCGAAGATTGCGTTGCACAGCGCGGGCGCGACGGGCGGCACCGGCGGCTCGCCGACACCGCCGGCGGGCACGTCGAAGTCCCCGCCGACCAGCCACGTATGGATCGCGCGCGGAGCCATATGCGAGCGCAGCACCTCGAAGTCGTGGAAGTTGCTCTGCTGCACGCTGCCATCCTTGAACGTGATCTCGCCGAGCATGGCCAGGCCCACGCCCATCACGCAACCGCCTTCGACCTGCGAACGGATACGCTCGGGATTGACCTGCGGCCCGCAGTCGATCGCCATATCGACACGCGGGATCGTGATCTCGCCCTTGGCATCGACGGCCACTTCCACCACCGTGGCCACGTACGTGACGAAGCTGTATGCCATGGCAATGCCGAGGCCGTGGCCCTTCGGCAGCTTGCGGCCCCAGTTCGCGCGGCGCGCGGCTTCTTCGACGACGCGGCGCATGCGGCCGGTGTCGAGCGGATATACCTCGGGGGACTCGTTGTAGTTCCACTTGTCCGACAGCGTGGTCGGGTCGATGCGGCGCGGCGGGCCGATCAGGTCCAGCAGATAGTCCTTCGGGTCGCGGCCCGCCTTGTGGGCGAGTTCGCTGACGAAGCTCTGCACCGCGAATGCATGCGGAATATTCGAGACCGAGCGGAACCAGCCGATGCGTACGTGCGCGGGCACGTCCGCCGACTCGAGCCGGATGGCGGGAATCCCGTAAGGGATATTGATCGCGGTCATCGCGGCTTCGAAGTCGGCCTTGCCTTCGGCACCCACCTTGAAGGTGGAGGCGATGGTCGGCGCGGCCGAGCGATGCAGCCATGCGGTCGGCTTGCCGCCATTGTCGAGCGAGGCCTCGAGCCGTTCCACGGACACCGTGTGGTAGTAGTCGTGGCGAATATCGTCGTCGCGCGTCCACTGGAGCTTGACCGGCGTGCCGCCGAGGGCCTTGGAAACCAGCGCGGCCTCGGAGATGAAGTCGGCCATGGACTTGCGGCCAAAGCCGCCGCCGAGCAGCGTCAGATGGACCGTGACGTCCTTCGGGTCGAGCCCGACATGCTTGGCCACGCTTTCCAGCGCGCCCTGCGGGGCCTGCGACGGCGCCCAGATCTCGCACTTGCCATCGACGAAGCGCGCGGTGGCCACCGGCGATTCCATCGACGCGTGCGCGAGGTGGGGAATGTAGTACTCGGCCGAGATCTTGCGCGCGGCCGGCGCGGCGGACAACGTCGACAGTGCGTCGCCGTCGTTGCGCATGGCCTTGCCCGGTTGCTTCGAGGCGGTCTGCAGCGCGCCGCGGAACGCGACGGAATCGTACGCCGCGTTCGTCGTCCCCGCGTTATCCCAGTCGATCTTCAGCGCGGCGCGGCCCTGCATCGCGGCCCACGTATTGGACGCGACCACGGCGATGCCGCCCACCGGGTTGAACAGCGGCGGGCCGTCATAGGGCTTGATCTCGACCACGCGCTGCACGCCCGGGACCTTCAGCGCCTCGGTGGCATCGTAGCTTTTCACCTTGCCGCCGTAGACCGGCGGGCGCGCGATCACGGCGTACACCATGCCCGGCAGGCGGACGTCGATGCCGTACGTGGCCCGGCCGCGCGCGATATCGCGGCTGTCGGTCGGCAGGATCTTGCCCTTGCCGATATAGCGGAACGCTTCGGGCTTCTTGAGCACGAGCGTGTTCGCGGCCGGCACGGGCTGCTTTGCCGCGGCTTCCGCGAGTTCGCCGAAACCGAGGCGTCGGCCGCTGGCCGTGTGCAGGACCTCGTGGTTGCGTGCCTGCACCTCGCTGACGGGCACGCCCCACTGGGCGGCCGCGGCGGCTTCGAGCATCTGCCGCGCGGAGGCGCCCACGCGGCGCATCGGCGTGAGGAAATGGCGCATGCTGCGGGAGCCGTCGACGTTCTGGCTGCCGTAGCGTGCTTCGTTGGCGTCGGCCTGCACGATCTTCACGCGGGTCCAGTCGGCTTCCATTTCGTCGGCCACGACCATCGGGAGGCTGGTGCGTACGCCGGTGCCCATTTCCACGCGGTGCGCGACGATGGTCACGGTGCCGTCGGTGGCGATCGACACGAAGACGAGCGGATTGTCGACCACGCCGCCCGGCATCGCGTCACCGCCATACTTCTTGGGCTCGGCCGCCTGGGCCAGCGTCACGACGCCGCCCATCTGCACCGCCAGCGTGAGCGCGGCGCCGCCTTGCAGAAAGCGCCGGCGGGAAGGACGCGAAGGGAGGGCGGACGCGTCGGCGGCCGGGTTGTGTTCGGTCACCGAGCTCATGCGGTCCTCCCATTCAGCGTGGCGGCGGCGCGCTTCACGGCTGCGTTGATGCGCGTATAGGTGCCACAGCGGCAGATATTGCCGCTCATCGCGGACACGATCTGGGCATCGGTGGGACGGGGGTTGGACTTCAGAAACGCGGTCGCGGTCATGATCTGACCGGCCTGGCAGTAGCCGCACTGCGCCACGCCAAGCTCGACCCAGGCGTCCTGGACGGCCTTGCCGACGCGATCGTTTTCGACGGACTCGATGGTATTGACCGACTTGCTGGCGACCGTCGAGATCGGCGTCACGCACGAACGCGTGGGCTGGCCATCGACGTGGACGGTGCAGGCACCGCAGAGCGCCATGCCGCAGCCGAACTTCGTACCCGTGAAGCCGAGCGAATCGCGCAGCGTCCACAGCAGGGGCGTATCCGGTGAAAGGTCCACCTCATGGACCTGACCGTTGATTTTTAGTGTGGTGGTCATCGTGTCTCGTGCAGGGATGGGAGGGGCCACAATCGGCCCCCCGGCATCCTACGAGACTGCTTCGCCGCTGGGAAGTGGTTAGCCGGTTCAAAGACTTAGCAACGGCATTTCACAATCGGCGATCAGTTTCCCGACTGGCCGGCGGCCTGGAGGATCAGGTTCGCGACTTCCTGCGGGTGCGAGAGCAGCGAGACATGGCTCGACGGCAGTTCGATCGTATGGGCACCCATGCGCTTGGCCATAAAGCGCTCCAGATCGGGGTTGATCGTGCGGTCCTCGGTGGATACGGCGTAGTACGACGGCTTCTGGCGCCATGCGGCGACCGTGGTCCTGGCCATCGTGAGCGGGCGGCCCATCGGCTGCTGCACCGCATAATACGCGCGCGCCTGCTCGACGGGCAGGTCGCCGGCGAAGTCCTTCACGAACGCCTGTTCGGACAGCTTGGCGTAGTCGCCCGACCATTGCAGGCCGGCGCCGGCCGGGGCGGACGGGAATTTCTTCGTCAGGGCAGGGTAGTCTTCGCCGGCGTCCGGCGCGCGGGCGGCGATATAGACGAGCGACGACACCTTGGGATCGACGCCGGCCTCGCTGATGACCATGCCGCCATAGGAATGCGCGACCAGCACGGTCGGGCCGTCCTGCAGCGCGAGGGCGCGCTTGACGGCGTCCACGTCGGCATCGAGCGAGGTGGTCGGGTTCTGCACGGCGGTCACGTGCAGGCCCTTTGCCTGCAGGATTGGAATGACCTTCTCCCAGCTGGAGCCGTCGGCGTACAGGCCGTGCACGAGCACCACGTTCTTGACGGGCGCGGGCTTCTCCTGCGCGTGTGCGGCTTGCGAGAAGCCGAGAACACCAAAAGCGGAAATCGCGGCCACCGCGGCCACCAGCGAGCGTTGGAGTTTCATGTTCAGTCCTTTCGAGTGTGGGAAAACAGTCGTGTCATGCGCTGTCTGCCAGTAGGACGAACGGTGGCGCCGGGCTATTCCATCGACGGTGGGAAAAATTTTTCAGGTCTTGAAACCGTCCTTGAGCGCCTGCCGCAGATACTCGACGAATGCCCGTACCGCGAGCGGCACATACGGGCTATAGGGCCGGATGGCGAACAGGTGGTTGCCGAACGCGCCGGCCGAGCGCCAGTTGGGCAGGACCTGCACGAGCCTGCCCGCGCGCAGTTCGTCCTGCGCCGAGAAATCGGGGAGCAGCGCAATGCCGAGCCCCTGCAAGGCCGCCTCGCGCAACACCTCGCTATTGTTCGCCGCAAAGCTTCCGCGAATCGCGACATTGCGCCGGGCGCCGTTGCCGCGCACGGGCTCGAAGCTCCATGCCGGGGACTCGCCGCGCCGGAAGTAGGGCAGGCAGACGTGATCCGCCAGCGCCTCCGGCGTGGCCGGCGTGCCATGGCGGTCCAGATACGCGCGGGAGGCGACCAGCACCGCGTGCGTGCGGCATAGCGTCCAGGCCACGTGGGTGTCCGGCGCCGCCGCGGTGTGACGAATCGCCAGATCGAAGCCTTCCTGCACGAGCGAAGACAGCCGGTCCGACAACTCCAGTTCGATCCGCACGTCTGGATGCGTCTTCAGGAATGCCGGAATGCGCGGCACGATCTGCTGGCGGCCCAGCGCGACCGGTGCGGTCACCCGCACCAGCCCCCGCGGCTCGCCGACGAGATCCCGCACCCCGGCAAAGCTCCGCTCGATCTCGTCGAACGACTCGCGCGTGGCGTCGGCGAGCTGCTGGCCCGCCTCCGTCAATCGCATGCTGCGCGTGGTCCGCCGGACGAGCGCCACACCGGCCGCCCGTTCGAGTTCGGCAATCCGCTGGCTCAGCGCGCTCTTGCTGAGCCCGAGGCGCGCCGCGGCAGCCGTATAGCTGCCGAGCTCGCCGAGCACCACCAGTGAATAGACGTTGGACCAGCGCGTCTCTTTGTTATCGTTTTCCATCCGCACATTGTTCGCTTCATCGAACAGTGCGTCAACGCATTACTTCGAGGTCGGCATCGCGAATTCGGCGCCCTTGTCGATGCTCTGCGGCCACCGCTGCATGATCGACTTCTGCTTGGTGTAGAACCGCACGCCTTCCTCGCCATAGGCGTGCATGTCGCCGAACAGGCTGCGCTTCCAGCCGCCGAAGCCATGCCATGCCATCGGCACCGGAATGGGCACGTTGATCCCGACCATCCCGACCTGGATGCGGCGCGAGAACTCGCGCGCCACGCCGCCGTCGCTCGTGTAGCAGGACACGCCGTTACCGAACTCGTGCGCGTTGATCAGGTCGATGGCCGCGCCGAGGTCCTTCACGCGGACGCAGCCCAGCACCGGCCCGAAGATTTCCTCGTTGTAGATGCGCATCGACGGCGTGACGTGGTCGAACAGCGTGCCGCCCACGAAGAAGCCGCCCGCATGGCCGGGAATTTGCAGGTTGCGGCCATCGACGAGCAGCTGCGCGCCTTCCTCCACGCCCAGCCCGATATAGCCCTCGATGCGTTCCTTCGCCTGTTGCGTGACCACCGGGCCCATCTCGGACTTGTCGTCCATGCCGTTGCCGATGACGAGACCGCGCGTGCGTTCCGCCAGCACCGGCATGATGCGATCGGCGATATCGCCGACCAGTACCGCCACGGACACGGCCATGCAGCGTTCGCCCGCCGAACCGTAGGCGGCGCCGATCAGTGCATCGACGGTCCGCTCGACGTCGGCATCGGGCATGACCACGAGGTGGTTCTTCGCGCCGCCCAGCGCCTGCACGCGCTTGCCGCGCGCGGCCGAACGCTCGCTGATGTACTGTGCGATCGGCGTCGAACCGACGAAGCTCACCGCGCGCACGTCGTCATGATCGATCAGCGCATCGACCGCCTGCTTGTCGCCCTGCACGACGTTGAACACGCCCTTGGGCAGGCCGGCCTGCGCGAGCAGGTCCGCCATGAAGAGGCTGGCGCTCGGGTCGCGCTCGCTGGGCTTCAGCACGAACGTGTTGCCCGTGGCGATCGCCACCGGGAACATCCAGCAGGGCACCATGCAGGGGAAATTGAACGGGGTGATGCCGGCCACCACGCCCAGCGGCTGGCGCATGGTCCAGTTGTCGATGCCGGTGCTGACCTGATCGGTGTAGTCGCCCTTGAGCAATTGCGGAATGCCGCAGGCAAACTCGACGACCTCGATGCCGCGCGTGACTTCGCCCTGCGCGTCCGAGAACACCTTGCCATGCTCGGCGGTGATGATCGCGGCGAGCTGGTCGCGGTTCTCGTTCATCAGTTGCAGAAAGCGCTGCATCACGCGGGCGCGGCGCAGCGGCGGGGTATCGGCCCAGGCCGGGAACGCGGCGGCCGCGGCTGCCACGGCGGCTTCCACTTCCGCGCTACCACCGAGCGCCACGGTACGCGCGGCCTCGCCGGTGGCCGGATTGAATACCGGCTGCGATCGGTCGCTCATCGCGGCCACGTGCTCGTTGTTGATGAAGTGGCCGACCTGGCGGTTATCGGTGAAGGCGGTGACGCTCATGACTGGGCTCCTCTCTATGGATGGGGCCAAGTGTATGAGCGCGCCGAGGGGCATTCAATGCATGAACGCTTCACACATTGTTAAGCTAACTGAACAATAGCTGGATGCGGGCGATCAGCGCAGCGGCTTTTCCAGTACGACGAAGTGCAGGTCGTCGCGCAGCGGCAGGCCCACGCTCGGATCGTCGTACGGAAACGGCACGGTCTCGCCATTGGGCAGATACCCTTGCCGCCCGTACCATGCGATCAGCTCGGTCCGCGCGTGCACGACGGTCATGCATGCCACGGCCACGCCACGGGCACGCAGCCAGTCCTCGGTCAGCGCGATCAGCCGCTTGCCCGCGCCGCCGCCCTGCAATGCCACATCCACGGACAGCATGCCGAGCTCGGTCCGCCCGGCGTCCAGCCGGTCCGCGCAGACGGTCGCGACCACGGGGCCGCCGGTCGCTCGCATGACGAGTACGGTCGGGTTGTCCGCGCCGATGAGCCGTGCCACCTGTGCGGCATCGATGCGCTGGCCGGCGATCAGGCCCGCCTCGGAGGTCCATCCGGCCTGGCCGTCCTGTCCGCGATAGGCGCCGTTGACGATGCGGACGATGGCGTCGGCGTCCGCGGGGGTGGCGCGGTCGAGCTGGTATGCGGTCATGCAGGGGGGCTCCGTCAAAGTTCCGGGGAGAGATCGGGGTTGGGGGCAACGGCACTGCCGCCGGCAAGGCGGTAGGCCGATGGGGGCACGCCGTAGACGCGCTTGAAGGCCAGGCTGAACGCACTGTCGGACTGGTAGCCGACGGATGCCGCGATGCGCTGCATCGGCTCCTCGCGGCCGTGCAGCGCGTGGGCGGCCACGCGCATGCGCCAGCGCAGCAGGTAATCGAGCGGGGCGACGCCCGTCAGCTGCTTGAACCGTGCCGCAAACGCGGAGCGCGACATCGCCACCTGCGAGGCGAGTTCCTCGACGCGCCAGGACCGTGTGACATCGCCATGCATGGCCCGCAGCGCGGCCGCGATGCGATCGTCGCGCAAGGCGCCGAGCAGGCCCGTCTCCGCGCCATGCCGGCACCAGTAGCGAATGATTTCCACGCACAGCATCTGCGCGAGCAAGGCCTGGCTCGCGTCGGCACCGGGCGTCGGTGCCGCGAGCTCGTCGCGCAGCCGCATGATCAGCCAGCGCATGGACGCCGCGCTCGGATCGGCCCCATGCACGACGACCACGGTGGGCAGCGTGGACATCAGGAATTCGATATCGAGCGCATCGAGCATCAGCGCGCAGCCCACGATATGGCACTGCGAGCCGCGCGTCGTGCCGCTCACGCCGTCGATCCTGCCGCGATGGTCGATGAACACTTCGGCGGCAGGCAGCGGCGTCAATGACGGATCGCTGCAAGTCTCGTAGGTGCCCGCGCGCGTGAGCATGAAACCGTCGCCCGTGCGCAGGCGAATAGGCGCCTCGAGGGCGTCATGGACGAGCCACGCCTCGCCCTCGGTGACGACGTTGATCTTGGTCGTATGGGTCTCGAAAGCCACCGCCCATTCGCCGCTCGCGTGCAGCGATCCGCTGAGCGTGCAGCGGGCGGCCAGCATCAGCAGCCATTGGGAGAGCGGGTCGGCGAGCATCCGTGGACGATCGAGTAAGGTTCGTGGACGAGCGATTATGGTCGCGGATCCGCATGCTGCCTAGACTGGGCGCCTCTCGTGACTCAAGTCAAGGCGCCAAGCCGATACATCCATGCAAATGCAAAAAAATCTCCAGCAACCGCTCGGCAGCGGGTTCGATCGGTGCACCACGGCCGTGCAGGCCGTCGCCGGCATGGACTTGCACGGCAGGCATTATGTCGTGACCGGCGGCCATGCGGGCCTTGGCCTCGAAGTCACGCGCGCGCTGACGGGCGCGGGCGCCACGGTATGGGTCGGCGCCCGCGACCCCGAACGCGCGGCGCGGGCCGTGGCCGGCCTGCCGCGCGTCCAGGTGGCCGCGCTGGAATTGACCGACGCGGCGTCGGTCGATGGCTTTGCGTCGCATGTGCTGGCCGGCGATGTTCCACTCCATGGCTTGATCAACAACGCCGCGATCATGGCCGTGCCGCTGCTGCAGCGCGATGCGCGCGGGCACGAATTGCAGTTGTCGACCAACCACATTGGACATTTTCGGCTTGCGGCGCGGCTCTGGCCGGCGCTCGTGGCCGCGCGCGGCGCGCGTGTGGTGGCATTGAGCTCGGGCGGGCACCGCTTCGCCGGCGTCGATCTGGAAGATCCGGACTACCGCGGGCGCCCCTACGACAAGTGGCAGGCGTACGGGCAGTCGAAGTCGGCGGCGTCGCTGTTCGCGCTTGAACTGGACCGCCGGGGCGCGCCCCATGGCGTGCGGGCGTTCTCCGTGCATCCCGGGGCGATCGAGACCGGGCTCGGCGTGCATCTGACGCGGCAGGATCTCGTCGAGATTGGCGCGCTGACGCCGGACGGCGAACTGACGCCCAGATTCGCGGCGCTCTACAAGACCGCGGAGCAGGGGGCGTCCACCACGGTCTGGTGTGCGACCAGCGCGCGGCTCGACGGGCTGGGCGGGCTGTATTGCGAGGATTGCGATGTCGCGCCGCTCATTCCCCCCACGTCGGACTCGCTGCACGGCGTGCTGCCGCATGCGGTCGATCCGGCCACGGCGCGCGCGTGGTGGACCGTCAGCGAGTCGCTGGCCGACCTCGCATTCCCGGTCTGACGGTTCGGACCATCACGGGCATAGCCCCGCCTCGCGGTAGGCGGCGATCACACGGTCGAACATCGCAACGTCCCGGTGTCCGCGCGCCACGAGCTGTGCGCCTTCTATCGCCGTGAAGATGGCCAGCGCGCGGCGCCGGCGGGCATCCTCGGGGGCCTTCTCCGGCGCGGGTTCCCCGCCAAGCGCCAGCAGTCGCGTGAGCCACGCGATATTGACGTCCGTAAACCGGTTCACCTCCACCTGCACCGCCTCGGGCAGGTCCGCGAGCTCGGCCGACATGATGCCGCAGAGGCACATCCGGTTGTCATTCTCGAGCGCCGCGCGGAATACCGCGACATAGCGGTCGAATACCTCGCGCTGCGAATGCGAGGTCAGCAGCAGCTCCTCCAGCAGCACCACGGCGTCGTCGGTATAGGCGCGTGCCAACGCCGCGCCGAGGTCGCCCTTGGTCGGGTAATGGTGGTGGACCGCCGGTCCCTTGATCCCGATTTCCTGCGCGATGTCCCGAAAACTGAGCGCGTTGTATCCGTGCGCCTGGACCATGCCGCGGGCGATCGAGAGGATGCGTTGCTTCGTATCGCTAGTAGCCATGCGGCATTGTAGCGAATGACTTAGCGCTAAGTAAGCTTGACTTGCGCTCAAATTTTCTCTTACGCTGTTTACCGACTTATCGATAGGTAAGTTTCACACCGAAAGTAAAGAATAAGGCGCAAAACAGAATGAAGCTCTACGATATCCCCGGTTTTCCCAACCCGCTCCGCATCCGGATCGTCCTGGCCGAGAAAGGCCTGGCCGCGCAGGTCGAGTTCGTCAAGGTCGATCTGCCGGCGGCGGAACACAAGCAGCCGCACTTCCTTGCCATCAATCCGACGGGCACGGTGCCGGTGCTCGAGCTCGAGGATGGCACCTATCTCTCCGAATGCACGGCCATCACCGAATACCTCGATAACCTCGACGGCAACCCCGTGCTGACCGGCCGCACCGCGCGCGACAAGGGCGTGATCCACATGATGCAGAAGCGCGCGGAGTCGCAACTGATCGATGCCGTGGGCATCTATTTCCACCACGCGACGCCGGGCCTCGGGGACGCGCTGCGCGCGTACAAGAGTCCCGAATGGACCGATCGCGAGGAATGGGGCCGCCGTGAGCGCGTGCGGGCGGAGGCCGGCATGCGTTATTTCGACGGCGTCCTGAGCAGCCAGCCGTATGTCGCTGGCGAGGCGTTCTCGATGGCCGATATCACGGTGTGGGCGGGCCTGCTGTTCGCGGGCTTCGCGCAGATTCCCGTGCCCGAGGACTGCGTTCATCTGCTGGCGTGGAAAGCGCGCGTGGACGCGCGGCCGTCGGTCCGGGAACCGGCCTGACCGGCCATCGGAACGGGCGCCAAGCAGCTTGAGGACGATCGAGGCATCATGTCGGCTCACAACACGGCATGAGGAGACGTCGCGATGGATCTGCAACTGCAAGGAAAGTCCGTTCTGATCACCGGTGGCAGCCGTGGTATCGGCTTTGCCTGCGCGGCGCTGTTCGCCGCGGAGGGCGCCGATGTCACGATTGCCGGCACGTCGGCGGAATCCACGGCGCGCGCCCAGCGTGAACTCTCGGACAAGCATGGGGCGAAGGTCGATACCTTCGTCGGCGACCTGTCGTCCCCCGATGTCCGCCATTCGCTCGATGCGCGCTTCGGCACGCTCGACGTGCTGGTCAACAATGCGGGCGCGATTCCCGGCGGCGGGCTGACCGCGATGAGCGATGCGCAGTGGCGCGAGGCGTGGGAGCTGAAGGTCTTCGGTTATATCGAGACGACGCGCATGGCGCTGCCGAAGATGATGGACCGCGGATCGGGCGTGATCGTCAACGTGATCGGCATCGCGGCCGAAATGCCGCGCTACGACTATCTGTGTGGGGCCACGGGCAATGCCGCGCTGACCACGTTTACGAAGGCCGTGGGCGCGCGTTCGACGACGCGCGGGGTGCGCGTGGTGGGCGTGCATCCGGGCCCGACCGAAACGGACCGCCTGCTGACCCTCTACAAGGCGCGCGCGAAAGAGAAGTTCGGCGACGAGTCGCGCTGGCAGGAGATGCTCGAGCATCTGCCGTTCGGACGGGCGGCCAGGGCGTCGGAGATGGCCGACCTCGTGGTGTACCTGGCGTCTGCACGGGCTTCGTACCTGAGCGGCGTGGTCGTCGATGCCGCGGGAGGCGCGCAGTATGCGTGAGGGGCGCGGCGACGACCGGCGTGCCGACTATCCGCATCTGGCCCGCGTGCAGACGCGCTGGATGGATAACGACGTATACGGTCACGTGAACAACGTGACCTACTACAGCTACTTCGACACGGCGGTCAATCAATACCTGATCGAACAGGGCGTGCTGGACATCCATGCCGGGCGCGTAGTCGGCCTGGTCGTCGATACGGGCTGCTCGTACTTCCGGTCGATCGCGTTTCCGGATCGGCTGGAGATCGGCGTGCGCGTGGCAAAGCTCGGGAATGCGAGCGTGCGCTACGAGGTGGCCGTGTTCAGGGAGGGTGACGAAGCGGTCTGCGCGGCGGGCCACTTCGTGCATGTGTACGTCGATCGGGACTCGGGCCGGTCCGTGCCGATTCCCGACGATGTGCGGCAGGTGCTCGCCCGGCTGGGCACCGGCGTGTAGATCGCATCGGGGCCCGTGCAATATTTACTGGCCCCAGGGCCGCCTTGTCGCGTCGATGCGCCGGTAAATGGCGCGCGCCGGTGCGGGAACAGCCTTTGCATAGGACTGGATATCGAAGTCCTATCGACCGAAGGAGACCCCTCATGGCAACGCTCCACACCGTCAGGGCGGCTGTCGCCGCCAGTGCCCTCCTGTTCGCCGCGGCCGCAGGCGCGCAGGGCACCAATACCACCGCGCCGAAGACCGCGTCCCCCAACGCCATGCCGACCGCTGGCGCGACGCAGGGGAGCGAACTCGCGCGTGGCGACCGCACGTTCCTCGAAAATGCCGCGCAGGGCGGCCATGCCGAGATAGAGGGCAGCAAGCTTGCGAATCAGAAGTCCGCCAACGCGGACGTCAAGGCGTTTGCGTCCCGCATGATTCAGGACCACACGAAGGTGGGCGACGAGCTGACCTCGCTGGCCAGGTCGAAGGGCTACACCCCGCCGACCGAACCGTCGCTCGTGCAAAAGGGCGAGCTGAAGGCGCTCGGCGTGCTCGACGGGAGCAAGTTCGACAAGATGTACAGCAGCCGGATTGGCGTGGCGGCGCACGAAAACACGGTCAAGATGTTCCGCGAAGCCTCGCAGAACGCGAAGGACGCCGACGTGAAGGCGTTCGCCACCAAGCAACTGCCGGCCCTGGAACAGCATCTCCAGATGGCGCGCGATCTCGACAAGAAGGTCGGCAACGGTTGACGGAGACCCCCTCCATGTCGGAGGTTGGCCTACAGGCTGCGAGGCGTGGAGTGGGTATAGTGCAACGATCCATGCACTGACGCCAAACCATGACCGTAACCGCAGCCTGGCCGTCATCCCATAATCCGTCCCCGGGCTGGGACGGAGAGATGGCCCGGCGCATTGCCGCGTACGACTGGCAGGACACCGGACTGGGCCGAAGGGATGGCTGGTCCGGCAGTCTCAATGCCAATATCCAGATGTTGCTGGCATGTCCGGTTCCGCTCGTCATGCTCTGGGGGCAGGCCGGCACGATGATCTACAACGACGCCTATGCGGTGTTCGCCGGCGGGCGACATCCGTCCCTGCTCGGCAAGCCGGTCGAGGAAGGATGGCCCGAGATCGCGGCGTTCAACCGGCATGTGGTGGACACCGTGCTCGCAGGGGCCGTACTGTCGTATCGCGACAAGTCGCTCGTCCTCCATCGCAGTGGCAGGCCCGAGGACGTCTGGATGGACCTCCACTACAGCCCCGTCGTCGATGATGCGGGCGTGCCCGCCGGCGTCATCGCCATCGTGTTCGAAACCACTGCCCGGATGCTTGCCGAGAAGGCGCACGGCGAGGCCGAGCAGGCGCTGTCTCTGCTCAACCAGACCCTGGAGGCGCGCGTCGGGCACGAAGTCAAGGCGCGGGCGGCCGCGGAAGACCGCCTGCGGCAGGTGCAGAAGCTCGAGGCCGTGGGCGGGTTGACCGGTGGCGTGGCGCACGATTTCAACAACGTGCTGCAGGTGATTTCGTCGAATCTGCAATTGCTGCGGCTTGCGGTTGGCGACGATGAGCGCCTGCAGGCGAGGATCCTGGCGGCCAATGCGGCGGTGGCGCGCGGGGCCAGGCTCGCGCAGCAACTGCTCGCGTTCGCGCGGCGGCAGCCACTGAGTCCTTCCGTCGTCAGTCCGCCGCGGATGGCGGAAACGCTTTCCGAGCTGCTCCGCCGCGCGGTGCCGGAGCGCTTTCGACTGGTCGTCGAGATCCCCGGCGATGCCTGGAATCTTTATGCGGATCCGATCCAGCTCGAGGGCGCGCTGCTGAACCTCGTCAACAACGCGCGCGATGCGCAGGGGGATGGGGGCACGATTCGCATCGAGGTGGGCAACGTCGTCAGGCCGGATGATGCGCCGCCGGAGGGCGGTCCCGATCTTCCGGCTGGCGAGTATGTGCGGGTGGCGGTGATCGACGAAGGGACCGGGATGTCGGAAGAGATCCGGGCTCGCGCATTCGAGCCGTTCTTTTCGACCAAGCCCGAGGGGCATGGAACCGGGCTCGGCCTGAGCATGGTGTTCGGGTTTGTGAAGCAGAGCCAGGGGCATATCGACCTGCATACCGTGCCCGGGCAGGGCACGACGGTGTCGCTCTATTTTCCGCGGACACACAAGGACCTGTCGCCGGACGACGAGGGCACAGCCGTATGCGATGCCGCGGGCGAACTCACGGTGCTGGTCGTCGAGGACAACGCGGATGTCAGGCTTTCGGCCATCGACATGCTGTCCCAGCTCGGGCATCGCGTGCTCTCCGCCAAGGATGGCGATGCGGCGCTGGCCTTGTTGCAGCAGGCCGATGGGGTCGATCTGCTGTTTACCGACGTGGTGATGCCGGGAACGGTGCGCAGCAGCGAACTGGCCCGGATTGCGGCCGGGCCGCCCCATGATGCGCGCGTCATCTTCACGTCGGGCTATACACGCGACGAGATCTTCCATGACGGGCGGCTCGACGAAGGCGTCGTGCTGCTGAGCAAGCCGTATTCCATCGAGGACCTTGCGCGGACGATCAGCAAGGTCTTTCAGACGCGGGGCTGAGCGCCGGCCGCGCGAAACTGCTCGATCAGTTGCTGGAATCGTGGGCGGAGCGCGTCCGGATGCTGCCGGATGCCGTAGCGGGTGCCCGCGTGCATGGCCCATTGCGGCCAGCCCAGCCGGTCCATCAGCGCGGCGGAGTCGGATGCTCCCGGCTGCAGCGCTTCGCCGAGAAACGATTCGGCGCTCTGGCCCCGCGCGCACAGCGCCTCGATGTCCTCGCGCACCCATGCGGCGAATCGCGGAGCCATGTCGCCCATATCGAAGGTCATGTCGCGGACGCGCAGTTCGTGCGGATATTCGCCCGCGATCTGCAGGACCTTGCCATCGACTTCGTGAACCCAGTGCGGGGTGTCGGCGATGGCGATGCGGAAGTCGAACCCCGCGCCTCCGGCCTGGTACCGATGGAGGGCCAGCCAGTGCCAGAGCAGGCCGATGAGGTTGTGGAACCGGTCCGCGGTCTCGATGGCGTCGCGGACGGCCGACGCCGGGGGCGGCGTGACGATCCGCACCATGCGGCGGTCGCCGCTTTGCAGGGCGCCGACGAGCGATGTGGTCTGCGTCGAGGCCATATAGGCAGCCCAGTCACCGGTGCCGAGCCAGGCCTCGTCGATATCGAACGACCGGTAGATCGCGTGGATGGGGGCGCCATGTCTGCCGGGTGCGGGCGGTTGGCAATAGGCCGCGTAGATCCGCGTGCGCCCGTCGCGCGCACCGAGCGCGTTCTGCATGCTCGTGACCTGCTTGCCGAGCTCGTCGGTCACCCATCGCAGGTCCTCGCGCTGCTTGTCCAGCGAGGCATAGTGCTCGGCCGCGACGTAGATGGCCACGACGGCCATCACGAAGATCGCGGGCTCGGGCAGCGGGGAATGCAGGGTATGCGCGCCGAAATAGGCGGCGGTCGGGATCACGAACACGATGGCGATGCCCCACCAGGAGCCAAAGATCCTGAAGAGAAAGCCTTCGCTGTCGTTTGCCTTCTCGGCCGACCCCTCGTCAGGCTCGCCGCCGTCGCCAGCCTCCCGCGCATGCTCGCGCCGCTCGCGCTCGTGCACGACATGGTGATGCAGATTGCTGCAAAAGAACGCCAGCAAGGTCAGCACGACCACGACGATCGCATGAAACCACGGCTCCCGCTGCTCGTCGTCGAGCCACTCGTGCGGCCACGTATCGAACAGGAACGTGGCCACCAGCACCATGGACACGGCCCAGAGTGTCACGGCACCGATAACGAGCCGGGTATGCGTTTGCGAATCTGCTACGGGAGTCTGTTGTTCCATGCATCTGCCCTGAGTTGGCGCCACCTGTGGCCATCGATCATCCGGACGCCCCGCGCGAGCGAGAGGGCATCCACCATGTTCCATGTTAGGCGCCAGAAGGCGATGTGGCCGTTGCTATCCCATGACTTCGATCAACGCGATGGCCAGAGTCAGCACAGTGCGACAGTACATCCGCGCCCTCGGCGGCGAACTCAAGCTCGTCGCGCCGTTTCCCGATGGCGACATTCCAGTGCAGAACTTCGAGCCCGCTGGCGGCTGAGATCCTGGTCCCGGACTTCGTCGGGATGGGCGAGGGCTTCGTTTTCCCGGCGGCCGAGGGCGTCCGTCAGGCGGTATTGGAGCAGGAACAGGACGATCAGCCAGACGACGGCGATGCCGGCCAGCAGGAGTCGGTACCAGAGGACGGTGGCGCCCATGGCGGTCTCGATAGTGGTTTGCTTCGAGCTTATGCGGGCGGCGGGTGTCAATCTTTCGTAAAGACGAGGCGCTGATGCCGATCACCGGCAGCATCGACGATGCGCGCAATTTTGCGTGCGCGGGAAGCTGGCGCAGTACATATACTGGTCGACGCCAATGGCCGATCGGAGGCGTCGTGAACAGAACAGATCACTCCTACACGCCCCCGCGGGCGGAAGCGTCGAGCGCGCTGCCTGCGGACCTTGTCGCGTATCTGGATGGGCGCGACCTGCCGTCGAAGATGCAGGCCCTGCGCATCTCGACCGTCGATGAAGAAGGCTGGCCCCACGCCGCGCTGCTCAGCGCCGGCGATATGGTGGCGACGCCGGCGGGCGCGCTGCGGTTCGCCGTCTTCGCCGCCTCCACCACCGCCGCCAATCTCCATCGCGACCCCCGCGTCACGGTCACGTATTCGCGCGAGGGTGGCATGTGCGAAGTCCGGCTGACGAGCCGGCGGCTCGGCGATATGCCCGCAATGACCGGGCTTGCGCTGTTCGAGGCCGATCCGGTGTCCGTGCGGTTTCATCGCGCACCGTATGCGAGCGTGAGCAGCGGCATCACCTTTTTCCTGTACGAACAAGAACCGGTCGTGGCGCGCTGGACGCGGCAGATCGAGGCCCTGCGCGCGGCATTCTGAGCCGTTTTCCAGGCGTTGACGATGTGACCGGGAGTGTCCGCATGCAAGCCTATCCCGATTTTCGCGCGTTTCTCACCGTGCTCGAACAGCAGGGGCAACTGCTCCGGATGAAAGATCCGGTGCAATTCGAACCCGACCTGGCCGCGGCCGCCTGCGCGCTGGCCCAGATCGGCGACGAGGTGCCGGCCATCCTGTTCGACAATATCGCCGGCAGTCCCGGCGCGCAGGTCGTGCTGAACACGCACGGCTCGTGGCCCAATCATGCGCTGGCGCTCGGCATGGACAAGACGGCCTCGCTGAAGGCGCAGTTCTTCGAGTTCGTGCGCCGCTTCGAGCTGTTTCCGGGGGAGATGCAGCGTGTCGATAGCGCGCCGTGGCAGGAGGTGAGCGTCGCGCACGATATCAACCTGTTCGACCTGCTGCCACTGTTCCGGCTCAATCGCGGCGACGGCGGGTTCTATATCGACAAGGCCTGCATCGTGTCGCGCGACCCCGACGACTGGGACAACGACGACGTGGAGAACGTGGGCGTCTACCGGCTCATGGTGAAGGGCCCCAACCGCATCGGCATCCAGCCCGTGCCGCAGCACGATATCGCGATCCATCTCTCGCATGCCGAGGCGCGTGGCGAGGATCTGCCGATCGCCATCTGCATCGGCAACGAGCCCATCATCCTGTTGATGGGCGCCACGCCGCTGCGCTACGACCAGCTCGAGTACAAGATGGCCGCGGTGATGCAGGGCGAGCCGTACAAGGTCGTGCGGACGGAGAAGGGGCTCGATGTACCGTGGGGCTCGGAGTACGTGCTCGAAGGCCGGATCGTGGCGCGGCAGCGCGAGATCGAAGGTCCGTTCGGCGAGTTTCCCGGCTACTACTCGGGCGGGCATCTTTACCCCGTTATCGAGATCGACCGGGTATCGCATCGCAAGGATCCGATCTTCGAATCCGTGTATGTGGGCCGCCCCTGGACCGAGATCGATTTTCTGCAGGCGATGACGACCAGCGCGCCGATCTTTATCCAGCTCAACCGCATGTTCCCCGAGGTGGTAGCCGTCAACGCGCTGTACACGCACGGTCTGGTCGTGATCGTCTCCACGCGCGTGCGGTACGGCGGCTTTGCCAAGTCGGTCGGCATGGGCGTGTTGACGACCCCGCATGGCCTCGGCTACGCCAAGATCGTGATCGTGGTCGATGAGGACATCGATCCGTTCAATCTGAACCAGGTCATGTGGGCGATGTCCGTCCGCACGAATCCGGCGGGGGATGTGGTGATCATCCCGAACCTCGCGGAGAACCTGCTCGACCCGGCCGGCGAGCCCAATGGCATGGCGCACAAGATGATCATCGATGCGACCACGCCGAAGGCGCCCGACCGGCGCGGCGACTATGGCGAGGTCCTCGATACGCCCCAGCAGACCGACGCCTGGCGCGAGAAGCTGCTGCCCCTGATCCACGCGCTGCGCAAGTGAGGATGGTCATGCAAGACGATGACTCGGCAGTCTGCCCGCGCTGCGGCGCGTCCACGATCGAGACCCATGCCAAGTCGGCGGTGGCGGACGTCTGGACGATATTCGGGTGCAACACGTGCCGGTATACATGGCGCTCGACGGAGCCCGCGGAGAATACCGACCGCGACCGCTATCCGGCCGTGTTCAGGCTGTCCGCGCAGGACATTCCGCATATGCCGGTGGTGCCTGCCATTCCGCCCCTGCGGCACAAGGATTGATCTTCGGAGTCCACCATGGCCATGCTGTTATCCGTGAATGTCGGCAAGACCCGCGAGGTCGCATGGCAGGGCCGGACCGTTCGTACGTCGATCTGGAAATCGCCGGTCGCCGGACGCTTGATGGTGCGACGGCTGAATATCGATGGCGATGCGCAGACGGATCTGCAGGGCCACGGCGGGGAGCAGCGCGCGGTCATGGTCTACCAGATGTCGTCGTACCGGTTCTGGAACGCGTTTCTGGGGCGTGACCGGTACGAGTACGGGCAGTTTGGCGAGAACCTCACGGTGGACGGGCTCGAAGACGCCGAGGTCTGCATCGGCGATCGCTATCGCATCGGCACGGCCGAGTTCGAGGTCTCGCAGCCGCGCGTGACCTGCTATCGGCTCGGGATCCGCATGGCGCATCCCGAATTGCCCGCGCTCGTAGTCACGCATGGACGGCCCGGTTTCTATATGCGCGTGATCCAGGAGGGCGAGATCGGCGCGGGCGACGAGATCGTGCTCCTGTCGAAGGGGCCCGGGCAGATGTCCGTGACGGAGGTCGATCAGTTGCTCTATACGGAGCGGCATCCCGAGGACGCGCTGCGCAAGGTGCTGCGGATCGGCGCGCTGAGCCCCGGCTGGCGGCAATCGTTCGAGTCCATGCTGGCCGCGCAGGGCACGGGTGCCGGCGGCAATGCGGGGCTCGATCCGAGCGAGCCCGCGCTGGCGTGGGCGGGGTTTCGCGACATGCGCATCGCGCGCGTGGTACCCGAATGCGAGGGCGTGAAGTCGTTCTGGCTCAAGGCTGCGGATGGCGCGACGCTGCCGCGTTCGCTGGCCGGGCAGCATATCGCGGTCAAGATCGGGGCGGGCGCGGTTGGCATGGAAGGCGGCGCCGACGAGATTCGCATGTATTCGCTGTCGGGCGACCCGTCGCTCGGCGTGTTCCGCATCAGCGTCAAGCTGGAGGACCACGGCGTGGTCAGCCGCTATCTGCATGCCCATGCGGAAGCGGGCACGACGATCGAGGCGAGCGCCCCGCGCGGGACGTTCCGGCTGACCCCCGGCGACGCGCCCGTCGTGCTCGTCAGCGCAGGCATCGGCGTGACGCCCATGCTCGCGATGCTGTACGCGCTCGCGGAAGAGAAGGACGCTCCGCGCGACGTCTGGTGGTTCCACGGCGCGCGCGATGGCCGGCACCATGCCTTTCGCGACGAGTTGCAGGCGCTGGCCGCCCGCAGCCCCCGCACGACGATGCACGTCGCCTATAGCCGGCCGAGCGATGCGGACCGGGCCGCGCGCGCGTTCGATCTGGAAGGCCATCTGTCGGTCGCGCATATGCAGGCCGACGGCGTGCCGGCGACCGCCGATTTCTACCTGTGCGGCCCGCAGCCGTTCCTGCGCGAGATGCGCGCGCAGCTGACCGCGTGGGGCGTGGCCGGCAGCCAGATCCACGAAGAGGTCTTCGGCGTCGAGCTCGGCACCGGGTCCGGCACTCCCGCCATCGCGCCGCATCTGCCCGACGGGCCCGCCGGGGACGGCCCGGTCGTCGCCTTCGTCCGCAGCGGCCTCCGGGTCAACTGGAGCGACCGCTACAAGGGCCTGCTGGACCTTGCCGAAGCCTGCGCGGTACCGGTCAGATGGTCGTGCCGGACGGGCGTGTGCCATAACTGCCGGGCCAACCTGCTCGACGGCAAGGTCCGGTATTCCCCGCAGCCGCTCTCGCCACCGCCCGATGGCACCGTGCTGCTGTGCTGCGCGACACCCGAGGGCGATGTGCAGATCGAGCTCTAGGGCAATGCGGTGCGAGCTAGGGTATCTACCTAGTTGACGGTCGATTTCCCGAGCGCCGAGAATGCGACGGTCGATCGGGCAAGGCCCCTTCGGCAACCCTCAGCAACATTGCTGACCACATACCGGCTATGAAAGCCCCTGACATGCGCGTCGTGCGCAGTCAGGGGCTTTTTGCTTTTTGGAGCGTGCATGTCCGAGCAGAACGAATCGTCCCCATTTCCGTGCATCACCGTCGCCAGCATCCAGATGGCGCCGCACGTGGGGAGCAAGGAAGAGAACGTGGCGCGGTCCCTGGCGTTGATCGGGGAAGCGGCCGCCCATGGGGCCACGCTCGTGGTGCTGCCCGAACTTGCCAACTCGGGCTACGTCTTCAGCAGCCGCGCGGAAGCGTTCGCGCTGGCCGAACCGGTGCCGGACGGCCCCACCACGCAGGCGTGGATCGACGCCGCGCGCCGGCACGGCATCCATATCGCCGCCGGCATTGCCGAACGCGAGGGCGGCCGGCTCTACAACTCGGCGGTGCTGGTCAGCCCGGAGGGGCATCTCGGCACCTATCGCAAGCTCCATCTCTGGGGCGAGGAAAACCTGTTCTTCGAGCCCGGCGACAAGGGCCTGCCCGTGTTCCATACCGAGTTCGGACGGCTCGGCATCGTGGTGTGCTACGACGGCTGGTTTCCGGAGACGTTCCGGCTGCTGGCGATGCAGGGCGCCGATATCGTGGCCATGCCCACGAACTGGGTGCCGATGCCCAACCAGCCCGCGGACCGTCCCGCGATGGCCAATACGCTGGCCATGGCCGGCGCGCACAGCAACGGGCTCACCATCGTCTGCGCGAACCGGGTGGGCGTCGAGCGCGGCCAGCCGTTTATCGGGCAGAGCCTGATCGTGGGCGCCGATGGGTGGCCCATGGCGGGCCCGGCCTCGCGCGATCGCGAAGAAATCCTTTATGCGCGCGTGGACCTGAACGTCGCGCGCCGCGCGCGGCAGATCAGCGCCTTCAATCATGTCCTGCGCGACCGGCGCCGGGACCTTTACGACGCCATGCTAGGTACGGGCGCGCCGTTGCCGCCTTACTGACCCGACCTTCCGTTCCCCCCATCGACACAGGAGCTCTTATGAAAGCCTTTCCGTTTACCGTTCGCGCTGGCATCGTCGCCGCTGCCGCACTGGTGGCCTCCCACGTTTACGCGGCCGATCCCATCCGGATCGGGGTCGCCGTCGGCCTGTCGGGCGCCAATAGCGTGGTGGCGCCCGCCGTCGTGCAGTCGTCGCAACTGGCGGTCGAGGAGATCAACGCCGCCGGCGGCATTCTGGGCCGCAAGATCGAACTGGAGATCGTGGACGACGCCTCGGGCGCCGTCGGCGCGCAGAAAGCGTTCGACACGCTGGTGTTCCAGAAGAAGGTCAATGCGGTCATCGCCATGGAGACAAGCGCGGCCCGCAATGCGGCACTCCCGGTGATCAGCAAGGGCAAGGTGCCCTATATCTATACGTCCTTCTACGAGGGGCGATCGTGCAACAACTGGATGTACGTGAACGGCTGGGTGCCCGAGCAGCAGGTCGCGCCGGTGGTGGACTACTTCAGCAAGAACAAGAACGCCAAGACGTTCTTCCTGGTCGGCAATGACTATGCGTTCGGCCGCGGCATGCTCGATTTCACGAAGAAATACATCGAGCGCCAGGGTGGCAAGGTGATCGGCGAGGAGTACCTTCCGATCGACGGCAGCGACTGGACGACCGTCGTCTCCAAGATCCGCGCGGCCAAGCCCGACGCGCTGATCAGCGCCACGGCGGGAGGCGCGCCGAACGTGTCGCTGGCCAAGCAGATCAAGGGCGCGGGCCTGACGCTGCCGTATGGCAACCTGGCGATCGACGAGGGCACGGCGAAGACGATGGGCGATGTGGCGGACGGCCTGTATATGTCGGCGTCGTACCTGACGAGCATCGATACGCCGGAGAACAAGAAGTTCATGGCCGCGATGCAGAAGAAGTTCGGCGCGGACCTGAAGACGCCGAACGAGTTGTCCGAACCGCAGTACGAGGCGTTCTATCTGTACAAGGCCGCGGCGGAGAAGGCGGGTTCGATCGATCCGGCCAAGGTCACGAAGGCGCTCGGCGAGGTGTCGTATACGGGGCCGCGCGGCACGGTGCAGATGAACAAGAGCCGGCATACGCCGCTCTCGATGCGGCTGGGCCAGGTGCAGGCGAACGGTACGATCAAGATCCTCGAGACCTTTGCGAACGTGGATCCGGGCGCGCAATGCCCGAACATCAAGTAAGGAGGCACCATGGTGCTATTGCTGGATCTGCTGACCACGGCGAGCATGCTGTTCGTCGTGACGGCAGGCCTCATGATGATCTTCGGGGTCATGAAGATCGTGAACTTCGCGCATGGGGCGCTGCTGACGCTGGGCGGCTACGCCAGCTACGTGGTGACGCGCCTCCATATCGACCCGTGGCTCGGCTGGCCGCTCGCGATGGTCGCGGGGGTGCTGGTGGGCATGCTCGTGGAATGGCTGATCGTCCGGCCCCTCTACAAGCGCCCGCTGGATGCCATCCTCGCGACGTGGGGGCTCAGCATCGTCATCGGGCAGCTCATCGTGATGGCATTCGGCCGCGAGGTCCAGTTCGCGGATGCGCCGCTCGCGGGGACGTGGTCGGTCTTCGGCGTCGAGTACTCCGCGTACCGGCTCGTGCTGGTGCCCGTGGCCGTGGTGCTGTGCCTGTTGCTGACGGCGCTGCTGACGGGCACGCGGTTCGGCGTCAACACGCGCGCCGTGATCATGAACGAGGATCTGGCCAGCAGCCTGGGCATCCACTCGGGACGCGTGCGCTTTGTCACGTTCTGTCTGGGTGCGGGGTTGGGGACGCTGGCCGGGGCCATGATCACGCCGCTCTCGAGCGTCGATCCGAACATGGGCCTGCCGTGGCTGATCAGCGCGTTCATGCTGGTGATGGTGTCCGGCCATTCCATGGCGAGCCTGCTGCTGACCTGCGTGGTCTTCGGCGCCGCGCAGGTGCTGGTCAGCACCTATGCCAACCCCGTGCTCGGCGGGCTGACCATCGCGGTGCTGGCCGCGGTGACGTTGCGGATTCGTCCGAAGGGGTTCTCTCATGGCTGACCGAGATATGACGTTGCCCGGTTCGGGGCGGGAAGCGGGCGCGGCGCGGTCGCGGCCCTCGGCGTCGCGGCTGGCGGGCCTGGGCGCGATAGCATTGATCGTGCTCGCGGCGGGCCCGTGGCTCTTCGATACGTACCTGCAGAACATCCTGATCAAGGCGTTCTTCTTTGCGATCGTCGTGATCACGGTGGATATCCTCTGGGGCTACACCGGTTACCTGACGTTCGGGCAGTCCGCGTTCTTCGGCATCGGAGCGTATGTCTCGGGGCTCGTGTTCACGCACGGCGGTTTCAGCATGGGCATGGTATTGCTCGGTGTGGGATTGACCATCGCCGTGAGCGCGGCCGTGGCGGCGCTGGTGGGCTGGCTCTCGTTCTACCGCGGCGCCTCGCCATTCTTTGCGACCGTGATCTCGCTGGTGCTGCCGATCGTCCTCACGCAGTTGCTGCTGTCGGGCGGCGACTGGACCGGATCGAGTTCCGGACTCACGGGTTACGAGACCTTCGATTTCTCGATCGAGACCTGGTACTGGATCGCGGGCGGCGCGCTGCTGCTGGCGGGCCTGCTGGGCTGGATGCTCGTGCGCAGCGATGCGGGGCGCATTCTGGCTGCCATTCGCGACAACGAGTCCCGCTGCACCTATCTGGGCATCGATACGTCGCTGGTGAAGATCGTGCTGCTCGTCGCCATGGGTGCCGTCGCCGGCATCGCCGGGTTTGGGTACGGATCGTTCAGCGGGGTCGTGGCGCCCGAACTCGCGGGGTTTGCGCTCGGCACCGAGTTCATCATCTGGGCGGCGCTCGGCGGGCGCGGCACGCTCTGGGGCCCGTTGACGGGCGCGGTGCTGATCAACGTCGCCACCGCCTATCTCAGCGGGAGCATGCCGTTTGCGTGGCAGCTGATTCTGGGCGCCGCATTCGTGGTGGTCATCGTGCTGATGCCGCAGGGGCTGATGCCGCTGTTGCTGAAGCCGTTCGGGCTGGGCAGGCCGACGGCGAGCCTGCCCGTGCTCGAGGAGCGAACCGCCGGGGTGGCGAGCGAGGCGACCGAGGCAGCCGAGGTGGCCGAGGTGGGCGCCGGCCCCGCGATCCGCATGACGGGCGTGGAGAAGCATTTTGGGGCGCTCAAGGTGCTGCAGGGTATCGACTTCGAAGCGCGGCCGGGCGAGCTCGTCGGGTTGATCGGCCCCAACGGCGCGGGCAAGACCACGCTCATGCGCTGCATGAGCGATGGCGCCGCGCGCAGCGGCGGCACGGTCGAGCTGTGCGGGCACGATATCCGGCAGTTCCCGCCTGAAACCTGCGTCCACTTCGGGCTTGGCCGCAAGTTTCAGAACGCCAATATCTTCGAGTCGCTGACGGTGGCCGAATGCCTGCGCATCGCGGGCACGCGGCTGGAGCGGCCGTCGCTCACGGGGCAGGATCGTTCGCTGCGGTTGCCCGCCTATGCACTGCATGTGGTCCGCGTGACGGGGCTCGACCAGAAGCTGGGCAGTGTGGCGCGCGATCTGTCGCATGGCGAGCAGCAGGCGCTCGAGCTGGCGATGGTCCTCGCGCTGGCACCGCGCGTGGTGCTGCTGGACGAGCCGACGGCCGGCCTCACGAAGACGGAGCGCACGCATATCGGCGAGGTGCTGTCGTCGCTGGCCCATCGTTACGGGCTGTGCTGCCTGCTGGTCGAGCACGATCTCGACTTCGTCGAGCAGATCGCGACACGCATCGTCGTGTTGCATCAGGGCACCATCGCGATGGAGGGGAGCTTTCAGGAGGTGGTCAATTCCCCGCTGGTCAGGACCATCTATTCGGGTAGCGCCGCCGTGCAGAAGGAGACGACATGAGTGCCGCCGCATTGAAGCTGGAAGGCGTCACGAGCGGATACCGCAGCGCGGTGATCCTCCGCGATCTGTCGCTGCACGGGAACCCCGGGGAAGCGGTGGCCCTGCTGGGCAAGAACGGCATGGGAAAGAGCACGCTGCTCAAGTCGATCATGGGCTTTCTGCCCAAGAAGGCCGGCGCCGTCTACCTGCACGGCGAAGACATCACGCGCATGCCGCCGCATCGCATCGCGCGGCAGGGCATTGCCTACGCGGCGCAGGAGCATGCGCTGTTCGCCGACCTGAGCATCCGCGACAACCTGCGGCTGGGGCTGCCGAGGGAGTCGCTGTTCCAGGAGCGGTTTGAGGCAATCGAGCCGCTGTTTCCGGTGTTCAAGACCCGGCTGCCGCAGCCGGCGGGCACGCTCTCGGGCGGCGAACAGAAGATGCTGCTGCTGGCCCGCGCGCTGATGATGCGGCCCTCGGTCATCGTGCTGGACGAGATTACCGAAGGGCTGCAGCCATCGGTGATCGACCGGCTGGCCAATGCGCTGATCCAGGAGCGCGCGCAACGTGGGACGACGCTGCTGATCGTCGAGCAGAACGTGCCGTTTGCGCTCAGGGTCGCGGACCGGTACGTGATTCTCAAGCAGGGGGAAGTGGTCGATCAGGGCGAAGCGCGGGCGGCCGGTGCCGTCGATGCGGTATTTGCACATCTGCGCGTCTGACCGTCAGAATAGCGGCGGACCTCCACTCTTTCTTACCGGTATTCGTCATGACCCCAGCTTCCGCAAGCCTGCCGCTGTGCCAACTGATCTCCACCGGCGGCACTATCGCCATGAAGATCGATCCCGTCCGGAACGCGCCGGTGCCGGCGCTGTCGGGCGACGATCTGGTGGCGATCGTGCCCGGCATCTCGGAGATCGTGCGGCTCGAGGTGAACAACCTCTCGAACGTGCCGTCCGACTATATGGATGCGGAACGCTGGGTGTCGCTGCAACGCGCCGTCGAGGCCGCCCTCGCGCGGCCGGAAGTGGCCGGCGTGATCGTATCGCATGGCACCGATACGCTCGAGGAGACGGCCTGGTTCCTCGACCTGACGATTCGCGGCGACAAGCCGCTGGTGCTGATCGGCGCCCAGCGCAATGCGTCCTCGCCCGATTTCGACGGGCCGCGCAACCTGCTCAACGCGGCGCGGATCTGCGCGGCGCCGAATACGCGGGGGCTGGGCGCGGTCATTGCGATGAACAATCAGATCAATGCCGCGCGGGAGGTCACCAAGACGCATACGGCCGACGTCGAGACGTTCAAGTCCGGGGATTTCGGCCTGCTTGGCGTGATCGACCCGGACCGCATCGTGATCTCGCGGGCAACGACGCGGCGGCAGACGCTGGCGATCGGCTCCCTGCCGCTGCCGCGCGTCGAGATCCTGCCGATGTTCGGCGGGGCCACGGGCGATCTGATTCGTGCCGCCGTGGGGCTCGGTGCGAAGGGGCTCGTCATTCAGGCGCTCGGCTTCGGCAATGTGAACGAACCCATGTACGAAGCGATTCGCGAGGCGATTGCCGGCGGCGTGCCCGTGGTGATCTCCACGCGCGTGCCCAACGGGCGCGTGCAGCCGTCCTATGGGTTCGTGGGCGGCGGGCAGACGCTGAAGGCCGCGGGCGCCGTGTTCGCGGACAACCTCAGCCCGCAGAAGGCGCGGATCCTGCTGATGCTCGCCCTGCAGGAAACCCGCGACGCGGCGGCATTGCAGGCGATCTTTGACCGATAGGAAGGCACCATGGCTGATGACACCGCGCAGGACGATGGCTGGCGCGTTGGCGTATTGTTCTCGCGCTCCGGGGCGACGGGCGTCACGGAGTCCGAGCACTTCTACGGCACCGCGCTGGCCATCGAGGAGATCAACGGGATCGGCGGCGTCCTCGATCGTCCGCTGATTCCCGTGGCCTACGACCCGAAGGGCGACGCCACCGAGTACCGCAAGCTCGCCACGCGGCTGCTCGTCGAGGACGAGGTCACCGTGATCTTCGGCTGCTCGCGGTCGTCGAGCCGCAAGGCCGTGCTGCCCGTGATCGAGCGCAACAACGCGCTGCTCTGGTACTGCTCGTTCTACGAAGGCTTCGAATACTCGCCGAACGTCATCTACACCGGTGCCGTGCCGAATCAGAACAGCGTCCAGCTTGCCGCGTACCTGATGCAGAACAAGGCCACGCGGTTCTTTCTGGTCGGTGCCGACTATATCTATCCGCGCGAGTCCAACCGGATCATGCGCGATATGGTGGAGCAGCAGGGCGGCGAGGTGCTGGACGAGGTTTACCTGCCGATCGAGGCGGAACAGGGCGACCTCGACGAGGTGCTCGCGGATATCAAGGCGTTGCAGCCGGACGTCGTGTTCTCCACGCTCGTCGGCGAGTCCGCGCGGCAGTTCTATCAGCGTTATCGCGATTTTGGGCTCGATCCGAAGCGTATTCCGATTGCGAGCCTCTCGATGGCCGAAGAGGAGATCCGGCTGATCGGGCCCGAACTCTGCGCGGGGCATATCACGTCCGCGACGTACTTCGGGTCGCTGCCGAACGCGAGCAACCAGCGCTTTATCGACCTGTGGCGCCGGCGGTTCGGAGACCGGCCGACGAGCACGTGGTCGGAGATGGCCTATACGCAGGTGCATCTGTTCGCGCGCGCGTTGCAGCGCTGCGGCAGCATGGACCGGCGCAAGCTCGTGGAGGCCGCGCATGCGGTGGAGTTCGACTCGCCGGAAGGGCGCGTCGTGCTCGATGCGGACAACAACCACTGCTGCCTCACGCCGCGCATCGGCGTGTGCCGCAGCGACGGGCAGTTCGATATCGTCTGGGAGGCAAAGGAACCGATCCGGCCCGACCCCTATCTGTCTACGTTCGGGTTCTCCGAATTCTGGTTGAGGTGAACCCATGAGTACGAGTCTTCGTCGCCTCTATGAGGATCTGCGCAGCATCTGCGTGACGATCGTGTACCCGCCGGGCGAAGATCGCGACATCATCGTCCAGCAGATCCAGAGGATCGGCTGTCGGCTGAAGATCGTCTGGCCGCACCCGGCCGACCCGCCCACGGGTTCGGATGTGATCTTCTTCCAGGTCTCGCAGGACCTCGAAGGCAACCCGGAATGGAATGCGGGCGCGGTGGACGCGGCGCTGGTCGCGTTGTCCGACTACGAGAGTCCCACGACGCTGAAGCTGCTGCTGGACACGCGCGCGCACGGCGTCATCACGAAACCGTTCCGCTCCGCCGGCATTCTGAGCACGCTGGTGCTGGCGCGCTCGTCCCAGAGCTTCTATCACCGCTTGCAGGGCAAGATCGACAAGCTCGAATCCACGATCCGCTCGCGCCGTCAGATCGAGAAGGCCATCCGCATCCTCGGCGACCACCAGCAGATGGCGGAGACGCAGGCCTATGAATATATGCGCGAACGCGCGACGCAGTTGCGTATCACCGTGGCCGAAGTGGCGATGATGGTGCTCGACGCGCACGAGTCGATGGAGAAGCTCGGGCTGGGAAAGCCCGCGGCGGGCAAGCGGCGCTGACCGGTTAGCGGACGGCGGGGCCGTCGATGCTCGACCGCAGTGCCTCAATGCGCGACAGAAACAGCTGAAGCGTCGGCGCCGTATTGTCGGGGCGATAGCCGACGGCGAGATCGATTGTCGGCGCCTGGCCCGCGAGCGGGCGGCTGACCACGGACCACGGCATCAGGTTCTCGACATATGCGGGGATCAGCGTCATGCCGCGCGTCGAGGCGATCAGCGACATCACCATGGCCGGGTTGTCGACGCTTTGCGCAATGTCCACCTCGATGCCCGCACTCGCGAGATAGCCATCGACGACCTGCCGCAGCACCCGGGCCTTCTCGCCCATGGCGATAAACGGCGCATGACGCAAGTCCTCGGCGCTGACCGTGTCGCGCGAGGTCAGAGGGTGATCGCTGGGCATCAGGACCACGAGGGGCTCCTGCGCCACCACGCGGTACTCGAGGCCGTATCCGGGCTCGGCGCGCATAAAGGCGACATCGAGCTTGCCGTGCGCCACTGCCGCGGCCAGTTCCGTCGAGTAGTCGCTCGAGACGCTGACCTCGATATTCGGCAACTCCGCGCGCAGCAGGCGCATGGCGTCCGTCAGCCAGGTGATCTCCTGGCCGGTGAGAAACCCCAGCGCGAAGCGCGGCTTCAACGGCTGCGCCGCGCGGCGGGCGGCTTCCACGCCGGCGTCTACCTGCGCCATGGCCAGGCGCGCATGGTCGAGGAAGGCGCGGCCCGCGTCCGTCAACGCCACGCCGTGCGCACCGCGCGTCAGAAGCGCCACGCCCACGCGTTCCTCGAGGTCGCGGATCTGCCGGCTCAGCGACGGCTGGGAGGTGTGAAGCCGGTTCGCGGCGGCGTCCGTGAGGCTGCCGGCTTCCGCCACGGCGATGAAGTACCGGAGGTGTCTGAGTTCCATGCCCGTTCTCCGCCCATCTCATGCCTGCGAGGCATGCCCACAGGCTTACAAAGTCTTTTTCAACGGCTTCCAGGGCCCCTAGATTACGTCCTGTACCCACCGCGTCCGCCAAGCCTCAGATCGAGACCCATGCGTGACAGCGATACCTTACAGGAGTTTTCCATGTCTAGTCCCGTCGTTCTGATCACTGGCGCGCTGACCGGCATCGGCCGCGCCACCGCCATCGCTTTTGCGCGCACCGGCGCAAGGCTCGTCGTCTCCGGCCGCCGCGCCACGGAAGGGACGGCCCTCGAGGCCGAACTGCGCGGCCTCGGTGCCGAGGCCATCTTCGTACAGGCCGATGTGCGCCGCGACCGCGAGGTCGGCGAGCTCGTGGAGCGCACGGTGTCCCGCTTCGGCAGGCTCGACGTTGCCGTCAACAATGCGGGGACGGAGGGCCAGCCGGGTCCGATCACGGAGCAGACGCCCGAGAGCTACGCGGCGACGTTCGACACCAACGTGCTGGGCACGCTGTTGAGCCTCAAGCACGAGCTTCGCGTCATGACGGCCCAACGCGCCGGCGTGGTCATCAATATCTCATCGACCTACGGCCACGAGGGCGCTGCGTATGCCACGGTCTATGCGGGCAGCAAGCATGCGGTGGAGGGCATCACGAAGTCCGCGGCGCTCGAGGTGGCCGGGCTCGGCGTTCGTGTCAATGCGGTCGCACCCGGGCCGACGCAGACCGGCATGCTCGATCGCTTTACGGGCACGCCGGAGCGGAAGGCGGCACTGGCGAGCGGCGTACCGCTCGCGCGGCTCGGCAATCCCGAAGACATCGCCGCGGCCGTCGTCTATCTCGCGTCGGCCGGCGCGACGTTCGTGACGGGCCAGATTCTTACCGTCGATGGCGGAAAGACCGCGGGCTGATATCAGGGAGTCAACGATCATGACCCTACTCACCGGCAAGACCGCGCTCGTAACGGGCGCATCGCGGGGCATCGGGCGTGCAAGTGCGCTGGCACTGGCACGCGCGGGCGCACAGGTACTCGTCCATTACGGGAGCAGCGCGAGCGACGCGGACGCCGTTGTCGCGGAGATCCACGCGCTCGGCGGCAAGGCGGAGAAAATCGCCGCCGATCTGCGCACGGCCGATGGCCCGCACGCGCTCGCAAGGCAGGCGCGCGCCATTATCGGCGGGCGGCTCGATATCCTCGTGGCCAACGCCGGGATCGCGCGGGCGGCAAACATCGAGGACACCACGGTCGAGGAATTCGATGATCTGTTCGCGGTGAACGTGCGTGCGCCGTTCTTTCTCGTCCAGCAGCTGCTGCCGGTCATGTGCAAGGGCAGCAGTGTGATTCTGCTGTCTTCGCTCGCCGCGCGCGCGGCCGTTGGAACGCTGTCGGCATACTCGGCCACCAAGGGCGCCATCGACACGCTGGTGAAGCACTTCGCGTCGGCGCTGGGCGAGCGCGGCATCCGCGTCAATGCGGTAGCCCCGGGTGTCGTGCCCACCGAGATGTCCAGCTTTGCGAAGAGCGAGGAGGGCAGGGCCTACACGCTCGGCATGCAGGCGCTCAAGCGCCTGGCGGAGCCCGACGATATCGCCGCCGCGATCGAATTCCTGGCATCCGACCGCGCGCGATGGGTCACGGGCGAAACGCTGCACGTGGATGGCGGCTCGAAACTCTGATACGCGTCGGGGCCGGCCAGTTACAGCGCGAGCGACATCAGCACCAGTGCCGCCGTCGAACGGCGCATGCGTGGGGCGTCCGGATCTCGGGGGGCGCGCAGGCGCGCGTCCAGGTTGAGTCTGGACAGGACGCGCGTCGCCAGGCGCAGGCCGAGCGGGACTTCCCGGCGCAGGAACGCGATCTTGCGGACGTAGCGATCGACTTCCCATCGCCACGTGGAGTGTGCGGGGAAATAGCCGATCGACCCCGCGGTCAGCAGATGGGTGTCGCCGTTGGCGTCGGTGACTCTGACCTGGCCTTCGAGGATATAGACGGTTTCGTCCATGTCGAAGTGCCACTCGAACGTGCCGCGCGTGCAGTCCCATACGGAGGTCCACGCGAAGTCGTCGCGCGCGCTCGAGTGGTCGCCGCTGCGGGTCACGGGTGTCCCGCTGTGGATCCAACCCGGTTCGATGGGGCACGGATGCATGGGCATCGCCTCCGGCCGGTTGAACACTCCTTCATCACGCGTGATTCGGCGTGGCTTGTCGCGCATCGGCTTTGCCCCCAAGGCAGGAATCGTTGGCGAGTCAGGTTAGTGGCATGCCGTCCATGCCTCTGTGCGGAAGCAGACAAACGCGCGACGTTGTCGCATTGGACCAAGGTTCCATTGTCCAATGCGCGCGGGCCACCTATATGTAACTTCAACAATATTCCGGAGGAACGGGCGCCATGACGCTCCACATCGCGCGGCCGACTCGGTCATCGTGCGTGGTGCGGTGGCTCGGGAAGTGGCTGCTGGGCTGTTTTCTCGCCGCCATCGGCACCGTGCATGCGCAGGGCGCCGACACCACGTCGCGCCCGTTCAAGCCCGAGGAGCTGGAGGCGCTGGTCGCGCCGATTGCCCTGTACCCGGACTCCGTTCTGTCGCAGGCGCTGATGGCATCGACCTATCCGCTCGAGGTGGTGCAGGCGGCCCGCTGGCTCAAGGCCAATCCCAACATGAAGGGCGATGCCGCCGTGAAGGCGGTGCAGGATCAGCCGTGGGACGTCAGCGTCAAGTCGCTGGTCGCGTTTCCGCAGGTCCTGGAGCCGATGAACGACAAGCTGGACTGGACGCAGAAGCTCGGCGACGCGTTCCTCGCGCAAGAGAAGGATGTACTGGCGGCCGTGCAGCGCCTGCGCGCGAAGGCGAAGGATGCCGGCAACCTCAAGTCGAACGAGCAGCAGAAGGTGACCGTCGAGAGCGCGCCGCCCGCCAGTGGCACGCAAGCCGCGGCGACGCAGACCATCATCAAGGTCGAACCGACGAATCCGCAGGTCATCTATGTGCCCGCGTACAACCCGACGGTCGTCTACGGGGGATGGAGCGCGCCCGCGTATCCGCCGTACTACTGGCCGCCATATCCCGCCTATTACCCTGGCGGCGCGCTGATGACGGGCTTTGCCTGGGGCGTCGGGCTCGCGGCGGCCGGGGCCATATTTTCGGACTGCAACTGGGGCGGCGGCGACGTGAATATCGACGTGAATCGCGCGACCAATATCGATCGTAACTTCGACAGGACCAAGGTCGAAGGGGGCAATCGATGGAAGCATGATGCGAGTCACAGGAAGGGGGTCGCGTATCGCGACGGGGCCACGCGGGAGAAGTTTGGCGGCAATGCCAGCGGGGCGGACAGGAGGAGCGAGTTTCGGGGGCGGGACGGACGTGACAGTCGTGAGGCGCGTGACGGCCGCAACAGTCGTGATGCCGCGCGTGATGGCCGCGACAGTCGTGACGCCGCGCGTGATGGCCGCGACAGTCGTGACGCCGCTCGTGACGGCCGCGACAGTCGCGACGCACGGAATGGCCGTGATGGCCAGGACAGTCGCGACGCACGGAGTGGCCGTGATGACCAGGCTAGTCGCGACGCACGCGATGGCCGCAACGCACGGGACGGCACGGCAGCCGGTGCGGATCGCGCCGGCAATCGTCAGGCCGACCGCGGCAACAACGCGTTTCAGGGTGTCGGCGGCGGCAATGCGGCGCAACGCGATTTCGATCGCGGCAGGGCGAGCTCGACGGCGTCGACGCGCAACGCGGGCGGCAGTGCGCACGCCTCGCAGCGCGCCGGCGGCGGAGGAGGCGGCGGCTTCGCGGGCGGGGGCGGAGGCGGAGGAGGCGGCGGCTTCGCGGGCGGAGGCGGAGGCGGAGGCGGCAATTTCTCCGGCGGCCGCGGTGGCGGTGGCGGCGGCTTTGCAGGCGGCCGCGGCGGAGGCGGTGGCGGAAGAGGCGGTCGCCGTTGACCGCAAGCCCCCGACCACCATGGACCATGCAAATCATCCGACAACCCCAATGACCGCGCTCAAGCCCATCGCCACGCGGCGGGCCGCCCGCGCATGGCTCGCCATGGACCATCCAAGACATCCGATGACAGCAATGAAGGCGCTCAAGCCCATCGCCACGCGGCGGACCGCCCGCGCATGGCTCGCCATGGACCATCCAAATCATCCGACGACAGCAATGACCGCGCTCAAGGCTATCGCGACGCGGTGGGCCGCCCGCGCATGGCTCGCCGCCATGGACCATCTGAAACATCCGGTGACAGCAAGGACCGCGCTCAAGCCCATCGCGACGCGGCGGGCTGCCTGCGCATGGCTCGCCGCCATGGACCATCTGAAACATCCGGTGACAGCAAGGACCGCGCTCAAGACCACCGAGACGCGGCGGGCTGCCCGTGCATGGCTCGTCACCATGGACCATCCAAAAGACCCGATGACAGCAATGACCGCGCTCAAGCCCATCGCGACGCGGTGGGCTGCCTGCGCATGGTTCGCGGACATGGACCATCCAAAACATCCGGTGACAGCACTGACCGCGCTCAAGCCCATCGCGACGCGGTGGGCTGCCTGCGCATGGTTCGCATTCGCGATGCTATGCATGGCGGATTCACCGGCCCATGCGCAACGCAATTTCGACACACCCGAATCCGCGATGACCGCGTTCGGCGATGCGATCGCTACCAGCGACGATTCTGCTGTGCAGAGTCTGCTAGGTCCGATATCTCGCAACGTTATTCCACCGCTAGGCGCGGATTTACGATATCGATTTCTTGCCGCATGGAACCAGGCGCATGGCATCGTCAGGGACAACACCGGCCGCGCACGCATATCCGTGGGCAATGACGGCTGGACCCTCCCGATCCCCCTGGTGCAATCCCACGGCAAATGGCACTTCGACACCCGTGCAGGCCTCGAGGAAATGCGCCTCAGGCGAATCGGCCGCAACGAGCTGAACACGATACAGACGATGCTCGCGATCGGCGACGCCCAGCGCGAGTATGCCGATGCCAACCACGGCACCAACGGGATGTCGGTGTACGCGCGCAAGCTCGTGAGCTCGCCCGGAAAGATGGACGGCCTTTACTGGCCGACGCGCCCCGGCGAGGCGGAAAGCCCCCTCGGCCCCGCCTTTATCGACGCCGTGACGCAAAACAAGGGTAACGACGGCTATCACGGCTACCGCTACAAACTGTTGACCTCGCAAGGTTCGGCCGCGCCCGGCGGCGCGTACACATACCTCGTCAATGGCCAGCTCTTCGGCGGCTTTGCCGTCCTCGCGTGGCCCGCGCGTTATGGGGAAACCGGCATCAAGAGTTTCATGATCAGCCATGCCGGCACGGTCTACGAGCGCGATCTGGGGCCAGAGACGGCTGCACGCGCCGCGGCGATCGATTCGTTCGATCCCGATAGCCGATGGAGCGAGGTATCCGCCCAGGCATCGGCCCCCCGGCCATAGTCTTTCAGGATTACGAAAAAAATGATTGAGAATTATTTTTAAGCCTTGGTTTAAATGATTCAATACAAAAAATAAGTACTGAATCGCGCGCATTGAAATTTTTATGAGCGTCGTGAAATGCAATGCGCGTCAGAAAAAGTAAAGATTGCAATGATTAAATGGTCGACCTAGTTTGTATGTCACAAACATCAGAACAATTGAAAACAGACGAAGGTAGGCTTGGTCGCCATTCAGGGGTAGTGCCGTACCGATGTCGTCGACGCCCCCGTGCGGATGAGCCCCGCTATTGTCGAAAAAGGCAGTATCACTGCACACGGGAGGCATCATGGATCGACGGCTGTTCTTGCTCTCTTCTTCCCTGGCACTCGGCCCCACGCTGACGGCATGCACTGGCACGCCGGCCACGCCGAGTGACGCGGCCGCGAAGCGCCGGGAGATCGACGCGGCGGTGGATGGCACGCTGACCAGGCTCTTCAACACCGCGGCCGCATCCAGATCGCTGGCGAACGACGCCCGGGGCGTACTCGTATTCCCGCGCATCCTTGCCGGCGGCTTCGTCGTCGGCGCCGAGTACGGCGAGGGCGCCTTGCGGGTCGCCAATGCGACCACCGCGTACTACCGTACGACCACGGCCTCCTTCGGCTTCCTTGCAGGTGCGCAGTCCAAGGCGCTCATCATGATGTTCATGACGGAAGACTCCCTGCGTAGCTTCCAGCAAAGCAAGGGGTGGACGGCCGGCGTGGACGGCTCGGTCGCCGTCATCGGTATCGGCGCCAACGGGCAACTCGATACGAATACCGCAAAGGCGCCCATCATCGCCTTCGTCCTCACCAACGCCGGTCTGATGGCAAACCTGTCGCTAGAGGGTACCAAGATCGGGAAGCTGGACATCTGACCCGGACTCGGCCATGCGACGGTCACTGGCGTGGGTGCTCTGCATCGCGGCGGCCATGGGTGTCGGCTGTGCGGTCGCGATGCAACGGCTGCGCGCCGCGCCTCGCGGCGCGCGGGAGCCCATGCGGCTGACGCTGAGGGGCCCGCTGGCGCACGCCTTGCCGCAATCCGGCATCGCGGAGCTTGCCGGCTCCCTCGCGCACGAACTCAACCAGCCGCTGACGGCAATCACGAGCAACGCGCATGCCGCGCGCGAGTTTCTCGCTTCCAGCACGTTCAACAAGGAAATGCTGAAGGAGATCGTCGACGACATGGTCGATGATGCCTCGCGCGCGAGCGACATCGTGCGTGGCGTGCGCGCGCTGATACTGGGAGAAGCGCCGCGCATGGTGCCATTCAGCGTCGCGGACGTGGTCGATCAGGCGTTGGACCTGGCGCGGGCCAATGCGAGCGCGCGCAGCGTGGTCGTCAAGCGAGATATCGAGGACGGGCTCCCGCGCGCGGTGGGCGATCCGGTGGAGATCCGCCTCGTGCTGCTGAACCTGCTGGTCAACGCGCTGGATGCCGTGGCATCGGGGCGGTCGAGCCACGACCGCTTCATCACGGTCCGGGTGCGCGCGGCGGATCGCGCGCTCCGTATTGCCGTGCAGGACAATGGCGCCGGCGTCGCGGCCGACGACCTCGAAAAGATCTTTCGACCTTTCTATTCCTCGAAGCCTAAGGGCATGGGTCTCGGCCTGTCGCTCAGCCGCGCGCTCATGGAGCGCAACGGCGGCCATATCGAGGCTATTCGCAACAGCGGTGGCGGCATGACGTTCGAATGTGTCCTGCCGCGGGAAGCGGAGGCGCTTCGCCAGGGTTCGACCGGCGCCGCGGTGTTTCGCTGGAGGTGACAGTATGCATGCGAGGGCTACAGTTCATATCGTGGATGACGACGACAGCGTGCGGCGTGCGTTGGGGCGCGTACTGACCGCGCATGGCTACGCCGTGGCGATGTTCCCGTCGGCGGAGGCCTTTCTCGATGAAGCCGATCTCGATGCCGGCCCGGCCTGCGTATTGCTGGACCTTCTGATGCCCGACATGGATGGCCTGATGCTCCAGCAGGGCCTTCAGGGCAGGGTACCCGTCATCTTCCTGAGTGGCCACGGCGATGTGACCCGCGCGGTCCAGGCCATGCAGGCCGGCGCCATCGAGTTTCTGGAGAAGCCCGTGTCGGACACCGATCTGCTGGCGGCCGTGGAGAAGGGCTGCGCATGTGCGGCCGAGCACTTTGCGCTGCAGCGCGAGTTGCAGTCGCTGCGCCAGAAGATCCAGCGCCTTACGCCCCGCGAGCGCGAGGTGCTGACGTGGGTCGTGACGGGCATCCGCAACAAGCAGGTCGCCAGCGAGCTGGGCACAGTGGAGAAGACCATCAAGGTCCATCGCGCGCACGTCATGCAGAAGCTCGAAGTCGACTCGTTGCCGGCGCTGGTGCGCATCGCGGACAGGATGGGGTTGTGCGCGTCGCACCGGGAGACGGAGCGATCGCGCTCCGGCTGATCGATGGACCATGGGCCAATATCGCAGCGCGCCACGGTTACTTAGCCTGTAGGTTATCTGACTGGATTAATGGGCGTCCTGTGAATGTTAGGGCCAGACGGTCGGCCAATCGGTCGCTTCGCGGTAGTGGTGGACGATGACGCATCGGTCGCGCGGGCCACCGCGCGCCTGTTGCGTTCCGCAAGCATCACTGTCGACATCTTCACGACGGGTACCGCGCTGCTGGCACGCATGGCGGCGCAGCCCGCCTACCGGCCTGCGTGCGTGATCCTGGACGTCTGCATGCCCGAGATGGACGGGCTGGAGGTGCAGCAGCGCCTCTCGGACCGCGCACCCGCGGTCATCTTCATCACTGCCCACGATCTGCCGGAAGCACGCGACAAGGCGCTCTCCTCGGGCGCCATCGGCTACCTGCGCAAACCGTTCGACGGCCGCCAGCTGATCGAACTCGTCCGCGAGGCGCTGGCCTAGCGCGTGCCGTCATGGTTTGGTCCTTGGTCCAATTGCGAAATGGATGGCAGGGCGCACACTCATATCAGCACGGAAGGAGCAGACCATGCCGCTGATGATGCTTTCGAATCTTCATCCCGATACCACGGACGAAGACGTGCTTGCGTTCCTGCAGCGCTATGGCTTTCCCGCGTATGACGAGATCGAGCGGCACGAGGGCGACGGCACCCGGCCGGCCGTCATGCTGACGTACGCTTCGATGCGGCTGGCCACCTTGCATCAACTGCAGCCGCGCATCCACGGCGTGTTCTGGAATGGACACAAGATCAACGCGCTGATCCTGCGGGAGCGGTTCCAGTAACGAAGGGCAGACGATGGACAATCGACCGGGTTCCCGACTGGCGGGCCGTGCGCGCATCGGCATGGGGTGGGCCGTCATGGTGTGCGCCGCCATGCTGCTGGCGGCATGCCAGAAGCAGGAGGCCAAGGCGCCGCCGGCCGCGCCGGTCACCGAGGTCGGCGTGATCCGTGTCGCGCTGAAAGACGTGCCATTGACCTACGAATTCGTAGGCGAAACGCAGAGTTCGCAGCAGGTGGAGATCCGGGCGCGGGTCAATGGCTTCCTCGAAGAGCGGCTCTACACCGAAGGGGCGCTGGTCAAGGCCGGGCAGGTGCTGTTCCGGATGGACCAGAAGCCGTTCAAGGCCGCGCTGGATGCCGCGCAGGCCGAGCTCGCGCAGCAGCAGGCGCGGCTGACCACGGCGCGCGCCAACCTCGCCCGGGTGCGGCCCCTGGCGGCACGCAACGCCCTGAGCCAGAAGGACCTCGACGACGCGACCGGCAACGAGCAGGCCGCCGCCGCGGCCGTCGAGCAGGCCAGGGCGAACGTCACGAATGCAAAGCTGAACCTCGGCTATACGACCATAGCCTCGCCCGTGGCGGGGCTGTCGAGCTATGCCAAGAAGCAGGTCGGCTCGTATATCGACGCGAGCAACAGCCTGCTCACGTACGTGGCCAGGCTGGATCCGATCTGGGTCAACTTCAGCCTGTCGGAGAACGAGGTGCTGAAGAACCAGGCGCAGCAGGCTTCCGGCGAACTGAAGATGCCCGATCGCGGCAGCATGGAGGTGGAGATCGTGCTGGCCGATGGCACCAAGTACAAGCGGCGCGGCCATATCGCGTTCGCCGATGCCTCGTTCAGTTCCGAAACGGGCACCTATCTGATTCGCGCCGAACTGCCGAACCCCGAGGGCACGCTGCGGCCGGGGCAGTTCGTGCGCGTCTACGTGTTCGGTGCCACGCGCACACGCGCCATCACGGTGCCGCAGGAGGCCGTGGTGCAGGGCGCGCGCGGGCAGTCCGTGTGGACGGTGGGCAAGGACGACAAGGTCGAGTCGCGCGTCATCGACGTCGGGGAATGGACACAGGGCAACTGGGTCGTGCGGGCCGGACTGCGCGAGGGGGACACCGTGGTGGTCGACGGTTCGGTGCGGCTGGCACCGGGCGCAAAGGTCAAGCCCGTGGATGCGCGCGCTGCCGCAACCGCGGCCGACGGCGCGGGGACGCCCGCATCCGCTCCCGCCGCGGTGGCCGGGAAAGGGCCACCATCATGAAGCTGTCGCACTTCTTTATCGACCGGCCGATCTTTGCGTCGGTGCTGTCGATCATCATCGTGGTGGGCGGCCTCGTGGCGGTCTTCAACCTGCCCATCGCGCAGTTCCCCGATATCACGCCGCCGAGCATCACGGTCTCGACGACCTATCCGGGCGCGAGCTCCGAAGTGGTCGCGCAGAACGTGGCCGCGCCAATCGAGCAGGAAGTCAATGGCGCGGACAACATGCTGTACATGTCCTCCACGAGTTCCTCCACCGGCAACATGACGCTGACGGTGTACTTCGAGATCGGGACGGATCCGTCGCTGGCGCAGGTCGATGTGCAGAACCGCGTCAACCTCGCGCTGCCGACATTGCCCGATGCGGTGACGCGGCAGGGGGTGACCGTGGAGAAGCGGTCGCAGGCCTTCATGATGGTCATTGCCGTCTATTCGCCCGATAACAGCTATCCGCAGACGTTCGTCGACAACTACACGAGCATCTACATCCTCGATGCGCTCAAGCGCATTCCGGGCGCGAACCAGTCGGCGATCTTCGGCACGCCCGACTATGCGATGCGCCTCTGGCTGCGGCCCGACCGCATGGCACAACTCGGTATCACGGCCGAGGACGTCAAGAACGCGGTCTCGAACCAGAACGAGCAGTTCTCCGCCGGGCGCATCGGGCAGTCGCCGACCGCGGGCCCGGTCAAGCAGACGTTTCCGGTCACGACCAAGGGCCGCATGACGGAGCCCAAGGAGTTCGAGAACATCATCCTGCGCGCCGCTTCCGGCGACGCCGCGCTGGTCCGGCTCAAGGACATCGGCCGCGCGGAACTGGGCTCGAAGGACTATTCGCTGCGCAGCCGCTTCAAGGGCAAGACCGCCACGCTGCTGGCCGTGTACCAGCAACCCGGCGCCAACGCGCTGGCCGTGGCCGAGCAGGTGCGGAACACGCTGGCGGAGGCGCGCAAGAGCTTTCCGCCGGGCATGGAATACGAGGTCGCGCTCGACACGACCGAGTTCGTGCACGAGTCGATCAACGAGGTGGTGCACACGCTGCGCGACGCGGTCATCCTTGTGATTCTCGTGGTGTATCTGTTCCTCCAGAGCTTCCGCGCCACGCTCGTGCCGATTCTTGCCGTGCCGGTCTCGATCATCGGCACGTTCATGGCGATGTCGGCGTTCGGCTTCTCGGTGAATATGCTGACGTTGTTCGGCATGGTGCTGGCGATCGGGATCGTCGTGGACGATGCCATCGTCGTGATCGAGAACGTCGAACGCAACATGATGGAGTTTCATATGCCGCCGCGCGAGGCGGCCAAGGCGGCCATGGACGAAGTGGGCGGGCCCGTGATCGCCATCGTGCTGGTGCTGCTGGCGGTGTTTATCCCCGTGGCGTTCCTGTCCGGCATCACCGGGCAGCTCTACAAGCAGTTCGCCATCACGCTTGCGGTGTCGGTCCTGCTCTCCGGCGTGGTGGCGCTGACGCTGTCGCCGGCGCTCGCGGCCATTCTGCTCAAGCCCGGCAGCCACGAGAAGAATCGCTTCTTCCGCTGGTTCAACCGCAGCTTCGACCGCATCGTGGAAGGCTATGGCAGCGCGGTGCAGCTGCTGATCCGGCGCGCGGTCATCTCGCTGGCGCTCGTGGCGGCGCTCGTCGCGGTGAGCGTGCTGATGTTCGCGCGCATTCCGTCGTCGTTCCTGCCCGTGGAGGACCAGGGCTATCTGCTTGGCGCGGTGATCCTGCCCGACGCGGCCAGTCTCGACCGGACGGGCGATCTGTCGAAGCGCGCGGAAGAGTGGTTCGCGAAGCAGCCCGGCGTGAAGTCCGTCGCCTCGCCCGACGGCTACAGCCTCATCGATTCGCAGAACAAGGCCAATGCCGGCACGCTGTTCGTCACGCTCAAGGGCTTTCATGAACGCGGGCCCGAAGAAAGCGCGGCCAACCTGATCGCGCGCGCCAATCGGGAGTTCTCCACCTACCGCGAAGGACTCGTGATACCGGTCAATCCGCCGTCGATTCCGGGCCTGGGCACCACGGGCGGGTTCGAGTTCTGGCTGCAGAGCACGGGCGACGGCACCTATCAGCAGCTGGAGGAACGCACGCGGGCATTCATCGCGGCGGCGCGGCAGCGGCCCGAACTGCGCGGCATCAGCACCACCATCAACACGAAATCGCGGCAGCTGCTCGTGGACCTCGACCGCGAGCGCGCGGAGACGCAGGGCGTGCCCGTGGAGCAGGTGTACTCGGCATTGCAAACGATGTTCGGCTCGCTGTACGTCAGCCAGTTCCCGAAGAACAGCCGGCTGTTCCAGGTCATCCTGCAGGCGGAACCCGAGTACCGCTCGCGGCCCGAAGACCTCGACCGCGTCTACGTGCGCAACGCGCGCGGCGAGATGGTGCCGATCAAGGCAGTGACCAATGCGCGCTACGTCGCGGGCGCGGACCTTGTGACGCGGTTCAACAACTTTCCCGCGGCCAAGATCACGGGGGATGCGGCGCAGGGCTACAGCTCCGGGCAGGCGCTGCAGGCCATGGAGGAGGTGGCGGCGCAGGTGCTGGGGCCCGGCTATGCGTATGCATGGAGCGGGCAAGCGTACGAGGAGAAGAAGGCCGGTTCCACGGCGGCGCTGGTGTTTGCCTTCGCGTTGCTGATGGTGTTCCTGATTCTTGCCGCGCAGTACGAAAAGTGGTCGTTGCCGTTCGGCGTGCTGATGGCCGTGCCGTTCGCGCTGTTCGGCGCGCTGCTGGGTATTCTGATGCGCGGCATGGAAAACGACGTTTACTTCCAGATCGGGCTGACGGTGCTGATCGCGCTCGCGGCGAAGAACGCCATCCTGATCTTCGAGTTCGCGGTGGAGATGCGCGTCAAGGAGGGATTGAGCCCGTACGACGCCGCGGTCAAGGCCGCCAAGCTGCGGCTGCGCCCGATCATCATGACCTCGCTCGCATTCATTCTCGGCTGTATTCCGCTCGCGATAGCAAGCGGGGCGTCGGCGGCGAGCCGGCAGTCGCTCGGGACGGGCGTGATTGGCGGCATGCTCGGTGCCACGGTGATCGCCGTGTTCTTTATCCCGATGTTCTTCTGGGGGCTCGAGCGGGCGTCCGCCAAGAAGATGGCGGCACGGCCGCCCGAAGCCGCGGGCACCGATTCCGCGGCGCCCACGGGAGGCAATGCATGACCACGCGTCCGCACGGTATCGCATGGGGCTGTGGCGCGGTGATCGCCCTCGGCGGATGCGCGGTTGGGCCCGATTACGAACGCCCGCCCGTGGACGTGCCGGCGGCCTACCGCTTTGCCGACGCGCCGGCGGCGGCGCCCGTGACGGTTGCCTCGGACGAGTACTGGTGGTCGCAGATCGGCGATCCGACGCTCGATGAACTGATCCTCGTCGCGTTGGCCCGCAATCAGGACCTGTTGATCGCCACGGCGCGGGTGGAGGAATACTACGGTCGCGTGATGGCCGCGCGTGCCGGGCTGTTTCCGCAGGTGGGGGCCGAGTTCGGCGGCGGCCGGCAGCGCATCAGCAACAGCGGCGGCAATGTGGTGCCCGTCGACAATCCGTTCAATCAGGTGCGGGCGGACGTGTTCGCGTCATGGGAGATCGATCTGTTCGGGCGCATTCGCCGGCAGACGGAAGCGGCCCGCGCGGAATGGGCGGCCAGCGAGCAGGGGCGGCGCGCGACCGAGGTCAGCGTCGTGGCGGCCGTGGCCAGCGCGTATATCACGCTGCGCGATCTCGACAACCGGCTGCGCATCGCGCGGGAGACGGTGGTCAGCCGAGAAGGCGCGCTCAACGTGTTTCGCGACCGCTTTCAGGGTGGCGTGGTGTCGGAGGTCGAGTTCTCGCAATCGCGCTCGGAATATGCGTCCGCGCTGGTCTCGGTGGAACAGTTCCGGCAGCAGGTATCGCTGCAGGAGAACCTGCTGGCCTTGCTCCTCGGCGACAATCCGCGCGACATCCCGCGCGGCAAGGAGATCGGCGAGTTGCAGTTGCCGACGGTGCCGATGGGCCTGCCCTCGACATTGCTCACGCAGCGGCCCGACCTCGTGCAGGCCGAGCAGAACCTCGTGGCCGCCAATGCGCGCATCGGCGCGGCGCGCGCGCAGTATTTCCCCAGCATCTCCCTGACCGGTCTGTTCGGTGCCGCGAGCACCGCGCTGTCGGGGCTCTGGCTCGGTTCCGCGCAGATGTGGTCGTACGGCGGGCTGATCAGCGTGCCAATCTTCACAGGCGGCGCCATCGCGGGCGACGTAAAGCAGGCGGAGGCCAGGCAGGCGCAGGCGCTGCACGGGTATCGGCAGGCCATCCAGGTCGCGTTCCGCGAGGTGGCCGACGCGCTGGTCAGCGTGCAGCGCACGCAGGGGCAACTCGATGCGAAGACCGAGCAGGTGGACGCGTTGTCCCGCTACGCGTTGCTGGCGCGCGATCGGTATGAAGGCGGCTACACCAGCTATCTGGAGGTGCTCGATTCCGAGCGCGCGCTGTTTGCCGCGCAACTCGACCAGTCGAGCCTGCGCGGCGCGGAGTTCGGGCAACTGATCCAGCTATACAAGGCGCTCGGCGGTGGCTGGCCTGCCGGCACGGGCGCGCAGACCGGACTCGAGGCCACCACGGTATCCGTCAAGGAGTGAATCATGGACAGATCGATGGCAGGAGCGCTGGCCGTTTGCGTGACGGCCGGCATCTGGGGCGCCGCCATGGCGCAGTCGCGTCCCATCGCGTATCCGGCCAAGGGCCAGAGTGCGCAGCAGCAACAGAAGGACGACGGGGCGTGCTACGCGTGGGCCAAGTCGAACACGGGGATCGATCCCGCGGCGGTCAACACCGCGCCGCCGCCGCAAGGGGGGCCGGCGGTGGGCGGGGGCGAGCGCGTCGGTGGCGCGGCGCGCGGTGCGCTGGGCGGCGCCGTGATCGGCGGCATTGCTGGCGATGCGGGCAAGGGCGCGGCGGCCGGCGCGGCCGTCGGCACCATGGCGGGCGGCGCGCGGGCGCGCCAGAACAAGCGCAATGCCGAGGCGAACGCGCAGGCGCAGTCCACCGGGGCGCTGGATACGTATTACCGGGCCTATTCCGCGTGCATGGAAGGGCGCGGGTATTCCATACGCTGACCGGCGACGCCGGCCGGCCCGCGATGTCTGAGGTCTTCGAGAAGGAGGTTCCCATGCCGACACAACATGAATCCGGAAGCGTCTTGCGCTTCCTGGTGCCGCTGCTGGCGGCTGCGGTCTGGTCCGCGGCCGTGGCGCAGCCCGATATCAAGAGCAGCGTCACGCGCACGCCCGGACAGGCGACCGCCTCGGCGACGGCGACGGCCGTGGCCACCATCACGGCGATCGATGCGCGGAACCGGAGGATCACGCTGAAGACGCCGCAGGGGCGTGTCATGGACATGACCGTCGGACCGGAAGCCCGCAACTTCGAGCAGCTGCGCGTGGGCGACAAGGTGACCGTGTCCTATCAGGAAGCGCTGACCGTCAGCCTGAAGAAGGGGGCGGGCGAAGCGACCGTGCAGGAGCGCGAGATCGCCGAGCGGTCGCAGCCGGGCGCCAAGCCGGGCGGGACCATGGGCCGCGAGGTCACAGTGGTGGCGCAGGTGGTGGCCGTCAACAAGGATGCGCAGATCGTGACGGTGAAGGGCCCGCGCGGGCAGGTCATGGACCTGCATGTGTCCGACCCCGCGCAGATGCAGGACGTCAAGCGCGGCGACCGGGTGCAGGCCGTGTATACGGAGGCGATCGCCATCTCCGTGGAACCGGGCGCAGCGAAATGACGGGCCAGATGAACGAGGAGTGCGACATGAGGTCCGACATGAGGCCGTCCCTGAACGGACGGGCCGTGGCCGCCACCACGGTGGCGATGGCGATAGCGATGGCGATCCCAGCGCCCGTCCATGCATATTTCGATCATTTCCTGAACGCCACCATCGTCGGCACGCTCGGCAAGGCAGGCACCGAGCAGCTGACCACTACCTTCAATCGCGTCATGAGCGAGTCGGCGGACGGCACCACCGAGCCGATCAAGCTGCCGCCCAACAATGCCGGCAAGGTCACGGAAGGGTCGATCACCCCGCTCCAGACCCGTACCGAGGGCGGCCAGCGCTGCCGCCAGGTGCGCACGGAATTCCGGCAGAGCGGACGGCAGCCGGAACGGTGGAAGGGCTGGTATTGCCAGCAGGCGGATGGCAGCTGGAAGAAGGCGATGCTCAAGGATTGATGCCGCCGCGCCGCGATCACGGCTTGCCCAGGAACAGGTAGAAGCTGTAATGGCCCGCGGAGGCCCGGCCATATGCCAGATAGAACGGACCGATCGGCGTGTCCAGCGCCACGAAGACCGAGCCGGACTTGAGCCAGCCCGTGGGGTTGCCCGGGACGAGCGGGGCGCCCACGCGGCCCAGCTCCAGCGAGAAGCCGCCATACACGCCCTCCAGCAGCGACTGGCGCGCCAGCCGGTTGTAGTAGACGGCGCGCACGAACTGCAGGTTGCTGCCCAGCAACTGGCCGGTGCTGTAGCCCGATTGCTGCAGGAAGCCGCCCCACTGGAAGAGATCGTAGGTCGGCAGTGTGTTGCCGCCGAGATTGCTGCCGGCACGGAACCCGAGATTCACGGTATGGGGACCGGTGGACATCGCATAGAGGCCCGTTGCCTCGCCCTTCGTATACGACTGGTCCGCGCCCAGTTCGGGCCGCGAGGCGAACAGATTCAGGGTGCCGGCATAGCCGCTGCGCGGGAACGCCGTGCTGTCGATCTGATCCACGAGCAGCCGCGCGGTGAACGCCCCGCGGCGCGCGCTGGTGACCGGCGGCGCAAACGCCTGGGGCCCCGTGCTGAGCGAGATCTTCTGCTCGCCGAACAGGACGCCGGCCCGCGCCTCCGCATAGCGCGTGAACTGGGCGCCGACATCGAATCCCGCGTCGTAGCTGCGCAAGTCGTAGGTGGCAATGCGGCTCGTGTCCTGAAAGACGTAGAGCGGGCGCCGTTCCAGCTGGATGCGCGGTGCCACAAACAGCGTCTGCGAAAGATTGACCGGCTGATAGAACTCGCTGATGAGCCGGCTGGTCTGGCCGGCCTGCGCGTCGGTACGCCACTCCGCCCCCAGCGAGTTGATCCAGGTGCGCCGGTAGCTGCCCAGCACGCTGAAGAACGAATCGCCGCGGAAATCGGTGCTCAGGCCCAGGCCGAAGCGAACATAGTTGGGGCCGTACGATTTCTCGACCGCGTCCACCGAGAGGATGCGCTTGCCCGGTTCCTCGAGCACCCGGTAATCGACGTGCTCGAAGTCGCTGGTGCCGAAGACGCGGTTCAGGTCCTCGTTGAGGCGCGCCTCGTCGAGCGGCGCGCCCGGCCTGGTCTGGATGCTGGAGGCGATGTAGTCCGGGTTCACGCGTTGCATCGGCGCGATGCGGATCTCGTCGATTTCGCGCCGGTCGGGCGGCGGCACGGCCTGCTGGCGCGCGCGCAGCGCCGCGTACATCTCCGGCGGCAGCGACAGCGCCTCGAGCTTCGCCGCCTCCTTGCGCGCCGCGGCCTCGCCGATAGGGATGGTGCGCGCGAGGTGATCGAAATCGGCGGCCGAGAAATCGCCGAGCAGGGGCTCGATCAGGATATCGTTCGGCCCGATCGCGGCGAGCGAGGACCGTACGTTTTGCTCGGTCAGGATATTGAGCATCTGCATGGTCACGCTCAGCGCGGAGCGCAACTGCTGGCGCGTCATCAGCGGCGTGCCGAGATTGACCGCGATGATGATGTCCGCGCCCATCGCGCGGGCCACGTCGATGGGCAGGTTGTCCACCAGGCCGCCATCCACGAGCAGCTTGCCCTCGTACTCGACGGGGGCGATCGCACCGGGCACCGACATGCTCGCGCGCATCGCGCGCGACAGTTCGCCTTCGCGGAAAACGACCGCGGTGCCGGTCACGAGGTCCGTCGCCACGGCGCGGTACGGAATCGGCAGCGTATCGAAGTCCCGATAGCCGGGCGCGGGCGCCATCTCGCGCAGCACCTTCTCCAGCTGGACGCCTGTGACCGCGCCCTTGGGCAGTACCAGTTCGCCTTCCTGAACGCCGATCTCCGGGGTGATGAGGTTGGAACGGTCTTCCTCCTTGCGCCGCATCGTCAGGTTCTGGCGGGGCGGGCGCTCGTTGAACAACGCGCGCGCGGAGATCGTGCCGACCATTTTTTCCATGGCTTCGGGGCTCGTGCCCGTGGCATACGCGGCACCGACGAGCGCGCCCATGCTCGTGCCCGCGATGCAGTCCACGGGCACCCGCAGCGATTCCAGGACTTTCAGCACGCCGATATGCGCGGCGCCACGCGCGCCGCCGCCGGACAGCACCAGGCAGACGCGCGGGCGCGCCACGGTCGCCACGGACGCCGCGCGGTCGTTCGTGTCGCTGCCGCTGCCCGACTGGGCGCGCACTGGCGCGTGCGGCAGGCTCGTCAGCAGCGCGAACGCAATGGACCAGGCAAGGCGATGGCTTGACACATGGATATGGGGTCGAAACTTCGCGTGAACGCGGCGCGGTGGCCGCTTGCTAGCCTCACCCATCAATCTGGATGTCCGCATGCACATTGACAAGGGCCTTTGGTCCAATGCTAGGCCCAAGGACCAATTGCTTTGCCCGGAGACATGGCTGAATCTGTGCTCAGGAGGGGAGCAGGCACCATGTACAGAATCGGAGTCTGGCTGATCGGCGCGGCATGCGCGATTGCGGCGCTGGGGGTGTTCTTCAGCGAGCCGAGCGGCCGCATGCCCGAAAAGATCAACCTGTTGCGGGTCGCGCTCGGTCTCGAAGTGCAGATGTTCAAGCTGTCGGACGCGCCGGCGCGCTACCTGCTCAACGTGCCGGCATACGACTGGCTGCTGGGTTGCCTCGTGCTGGCGCTGATCGGCGCGGGGCTCATGGCCGCGGCGCGCTGGCGGCGGCATGCGTGACCGCTTCGCGCAGGGAGACTGCCATGTCACGATCCATGTTCCCGGTCGCGCGCGTCTCGCGCACGCTGATCGACGTCTATATCCGGTTCAGCCTTATCGCGCTGCTGGCGGTGTTCTGCTTCCAGATCTTCCGGCCGTTCCTGGATCTCATCGTCTGGTCGCTGATCCTCGCCATCACGCTCTATCCGCTGCATCTGCGTCTGCAACGCAGGATTCTGGCCGGGCATGGACGCACCGCCACGCTGCTGATCGTGCTGGTGATCGCCGTGGTGCTCGTGCCGACCTATCTGCTCGGTACCGCATTGATCGAATCGGGCGAGCACGCGATGTCGGTGGCGCGCAGCGGGGAGCTTCGCATCCCGCCGCCTGCGCAGTCGGTCGCAAGCTGGCCCGTGGTCGGCCAGCGCGTCTATGACTTCTGGCTGCTCGCGTCGACCGATGCGACCGCCGTCGTGCAGAAACTCACGCCACAGATCAAGGCGCTCGGCGTCACGGTGCTCGGGGCCGTCGGTGGCGTCGGCGCGGGGCTGCTGGTATTCGTCGGCGCGCTGGTCGTTGCCGGCATCTTCATGGCGTACGGGCAGTCGGGCGCGCGCGCCGCGGTACAGATCGCGTCGCGCATTTCGGGGCCCGAGCGTGGGCCCGTCATCGTGGACTTGTGCACGGCGACCATCCGCGCGGTGGCGCAGGGCGTGATCGGCATCGCCTTCATTCAGATGCTGCTGATCGGCATCGCGTTCGTCGTCAAGGGCGTGCCCGGCGCGGGGCTGCTCGCGCTGGCGGTGCTGCTGCTCGGGATCATGCAGCTGCCGGCATCGCTGGTCACGATACCGGTCATCATCTTCGTGTTCTTTACTGGGGGCGTGAGCACGGCCAACGTCGCGTTTGCGGTGTACGTCTTCGTCGCGGGGCTCGTCGACAATGTGCTCAAGCCCATGCTGCTGGGCCGCGGCGTCGCGGTGCCGATGCCCGTGGTGCTGATCGGCGCGCTGGGCGGCATGATCAGCGGCGGTGTCATCGGCCTGTTTATCGGGCCGGTGGCGCTCGCCGTGGCTTATCAGCTGTTCTGGCAGTGGGTGGAGGACGTGCCGCCGGCCGACGACGACACGCGCGCGCTCACGCGAGAATCATGATCATGACCATCCCCCAGATCGTCAGCAGCGTATTGCCGACCGCATAGGTGACGGTATAGCCCAGGCCGGGCACCTGGCTCTTTGCCGCATCGCAGACCATGCCCAGTGCCGCCGTCGTCGTGCGCGCGCCCGCGCAGATACCGAGGATCAGCGCCGGATGGAAGCGGAACACGAACTTCGCGATCAGCATGCCGAGCACCAGCGGCACGGCCGTGGCAAAGATCCCCCACAGGAACAGGCTGACCCCGAGTTTCTGCAGGCCGGCGATAAAGCCCGGCCCCGCGGAGATGCCCACTACCGCGATAAACATGTTCAGGCCCACCGAGTTCATGAACCACAGGGTTGGCTCCGGAATCCGGCCGAACGTGGGATGGATGGCGCGGAACCAGCCGAAGATGATGCCCGCGATCAGCGCGCCGCCGGCCGTGGAGATCGTCAGCGGGATGTCCGCCACCTTGATCACGACGGCACCGACCAATGCGCCGACGAAGATCGCCAGCGATACGAACGCGACATCGGTCACCGTCGTGGGGCGATCGACATACCCGATGCGCCGCGCGGCGGCATTGATGTCCTGCGTGCGGCCCACCACGGTGATCACGTCGCCACGGTACAGGCGCGTCTTCGGCAGCACGGGAATCATCGTCTCCGTCGGGCCGCGCTTGATCTTCCGGAGAAAGACCCCGCGCGCGCCCGGCCAGCGCGCGAGTTCCTCGAGCGGCTTGTCGTCGACCTCCTTGTTCGTGACGTAGATATCGACGCCTTCGGTGGGAATGTCGAGCAGTTCGGCGTCATGTACCTCGCGGCCGCTGGGGCCGAGCCGCAGGATCAGCTGGTCGCGCTTGCCGCCGATGGCCACGATGTCGTTGCCTTCGATACGCGTGTCCAGTTCCACCTCGATGATCTTGCCATTGCGGCGAATGCGCTCGACAAAGGCGCGCACGCCGTCGCGGGTGCCCGCTTCGAGCTCGCCGACGGTCTTGCCGATAAAGATGCTGTCGGGCGCCACCGAATAAGCACGTACCTCGAACTCGTGCCATTCCGTCGCGCCTTCCGCGCCACCCGCGCCCGCGCCGAGCATCTTCTCGTAGTCGCGGCATGCCGCCTGCAGATCGATACCGAGCAGTTTCGGCCCGATTTGCGCGAGGATGATGGCCGAGCCGACAGTGCCGAAGATATAGGTCACCGCATAGGCGATCGGCATGCCGTCGAGCAGCGCCTTGGCCTCGTCCGGCGGGAGACCAAGGCGGTTGATGGCATCCGTGGCCAGCCCCATCGACGCGGAGATGGTTTGCGAGCCGGCGAACAGCCCGGCCGCGGAACCGAGGTCGTAGCCGGCAAGCATCGCGGCTGCGAGCGACGCCGCCAGCGACAGCACCGCCATGACCACCGCGAAGATCGCCTGCGGCAGGCCATCGCGGGCGATACCGCGCACGAACTGCGGACCCACGCCGTAACCCACGGCGAACAGAAAGATGAGGAAGAAGACCGATTTCACGTTACCGGAGATCTTCACGCCGAGAATCCCGATGACGATGGCCACGAGCAGCGTCGACGTCACCGCGCCCAGGCTGAACCCCTTGAAGCTTTTCCCGCCGATCCAGTAGCCAACCCCGAGGGCCAGGAAGATGGCGATCTCGGGGTAGGCGCGCAGCGTGTTGACGAACCAGGTCATGATCTCACCTCGTTGTTGTGCTTACGTCTTTTTTCCCTTCGACGACTTGCCATGCGATGCCCGGTAACGTTCGAGGTACTCGTCGCGCAGCTTGCGGACCGAGCGGCCGATCTTGACGTAGTCCTCCTCGTTGAGATTGGCGAGCGACACGCGGCCCGAAGGGTGATGCGTACCGAAGCCGCCACCGGGCAGCAGCACCACGCCCGCTTCCTCGGCCAGCCGGAACAGCAGCTCGTAGGGCTGGATCGAGTCGAGCAGCCAGGCGACGAACTCGGGTCCCACCTCGCGGCTCATCTGTTCCACATCGAGCAGCGTGTAGTAATCCACGACGTTCGCATCGGGCGCCTCCGCCGCCGCGCCCATGCCGCGGTAGAGCGCCGCCTTGCGGCTGCGGATCAGCTGCTTCATGGTCTGCTTGTAGGTCTCGGCGGTGTCCATGAGCGAGAACAGCGAGAAGAGCACCATCTGGACCTGCTGCGGCGTCGATAGCCCCGCGGTGTGGTTGAGGGCAACCGTGCGGCTGTCGGCGACGACACGGTCGATAAACAGAAGCTTCTCGGGCGTCGTGGTGATGGACGCGTAGCGCTTGTTCAGCGCGCCCGCCACATCCTTGGGATGCTTGCCGATCGTATGGTCGAGCAGGTTGGTCTTGTGCGTCGCGATCACGCCGAGCCGCCAGCCCGTGGCGCCGAAGTACTTCGAGTACGAGTACACGAGGATCGTGTTGTAGGGGCACATGGCGAACAGCGACACGAAGTCGTCGGCGAAGGTGCCATACACGTCGTCGGTCAGGATGATGAGGTCCGGCCGTTCCTTGACGATCTCGGCGATATAGGCAAGGCTCTCGTCGCTCACGCGCACCGACGGCGGATTGCTCGGATTGACGAGGAAGAAGGCCTTGACCTTGGGGTCGCGCAGCTTGTCGAGCTCCTTCTTCGGGTACTGCCAGCCGCCCGCCGGATCCGCATCGATCGCGATCTCGTGCAGCTGATACTCGGCGAGCTCCGGAATCTCGATATACGGCGTAAAGATCGGCTTGCCGAGGGCGATCACATCGCCCGGGCGCAGCAGGTGATTCGTGCGCATCGACGAGAACAGATAGGTCATCGCGGCCGTGCCGCCCTCGACCGCGTAGAGGTCGAAGTCGCCCGCGAACGGATGCTTGCCGATCATTTCGCGGCGGATGTACTGCTTGACGATCTTTTCGGAGAGCCGAAGCATGCGATCGGGCACGGGGTAGTTGCAGGCCAGGATGCCTTCGCACATCTCGTACAGGAAATCGCCGCCGTCCAGACCCAGCTGGTCGCGCACATAGGACACCGCACCGGCCAGGAACGGCACGCCCGGCACGTCGTGATGCGCGCGTACGAACAGGTCGAAGCGCTCCTCGATACCGGCGCGGCGGGGGAATCCGCCGACGCCGGACGACAAATACGAAAACGAACGTTCGGACTCGATCATCGCGAACAGTCCGAGCTGCCAGAAACCATGGCGAGGCGTGGTGGCCAGAAAATTTGGATTCCCGCGGCCCGCGTTGAGCATCAGCCGGTTCGACACGCTGCCGGCAAGCTTGATGAGTTCGTCCTTGAGTTCGAATGGCGAGAGACTCGCCAGATTCGATGTATCCCGCTTGTTCATCGCCCGTCTCCGGTCATTTACCCGATAGTCAACGTAGGTCGCAACCGCGTGACGCTCAATTGGCCCAAAGGGCTAATGCGTGGCGAATGGGCCCAAAGTCCAATGGCAAGCGTTCGAATGCGGTCCACATTGGTGGGGGATATCCGAAACCGGAACCCTTTGGAGTTCGGAACCCCTGGCATAGGGAGGCGATCCATGGAACAGGACCGGATTCAACCGGAGACGCGGGGGCTGCATCAGTTTCTTGCCGCGTCCGAGGGCCGCATCGACCGCTGGCGCACGCTGCATCGCGTCAGCCGCGCGGCGGGCGCGGGGAGCGCGACCGCCGACGATTGCGTCGCGCAGGCGCGCGCATTGCTCGAGGAGCTGCGTCCGCTCGAGCAGCTCAATGGCTATCCCGGGCCACGGCTGTTCGGCCAGGTGGAGGGCCGGCTCGCGCAACAGGACTGGAACGGTCTGACGCGGCTGCTGGGCCGCATCAGCAACGCGCTGCTCTCCAACAGCTACCGCGACCAGCGCGATGCCTGGCTGCCCGACGACGAAGGCGAGGTGCTGCGTCTGCCGGACTTTCTGCCGCCCTCGATCGGACACGGGCAGAGCCGCAAGCCGTATTTCGAGGTACTGATCGTCTCGCCGGGCGACCGCGCCGCGTGGGAGGACATCTGCGCGTCGTTTCGCCTGCTGCGCCGCGACGACGATCCCTTCGTCTACGAGCCTGTGGTCGCGGGCACGTTCGAAGACGCGCTGCTTGCGGCGATCTTCAACTTCAACCTCCAGGCGGTGGTCATCGTCGATGGCTTCTCGTTCGCCTCGGCCCATACGTCTCCCGAGTTGCGCGAGATCATCACGCGCAATACGCCGGTGGGCACGAAGCAGGGCGTCGATGACAACGGCGTGTCGCTCGCGCGATTGCTGCGCCGGCTGCGGCCGGAGCTCGACGTCTATCTGTCCACCGATCGCGATGTGGGACATCTGGCGGGCTCCGAGGCGGCCGCGCCGCTCCGCCGGATCTTCTATGGCGTGGAGGAGCCCATGGAAGTCCATCTGGCCGTGCTGGACGGCGTGAAGGACCGCTACGAGACGCCGTACTTCGACAACCTCAAGCGCTACGCGCAGCGGCCCATCGGCACCTTCCATGCATTGCCGGTGGCACGCGGGAAGTCGATCTTCAAGTCGAACTGGATTCGCGACATGGGCGAGTTCTACGGGGCAAACCTGTTCCTCGCGGAATCGTCGGCGACCACGGGCGGGCTGGACAGCCTGCTCGAGCCCACGGGCAATATCAAGAAGGCGCAGGACAAGGCCGCGCGCGCATTCGGCGGCGATCGCAGCTTTTTCGTGACGAACGGCACCTCCACGGCCAACAAGATCGTGCATCAGGCGCTGCTGTCCCCCGGGGATATCGTGCTGATCGATCGCGACTGCCACAAGTCGCATCACTACGGCATGGTGCTGGCCGGTGCGCAGCCGCTATATATCGACGCCTATCCGCTGACGCAGTACTCGATGTACGGCAGCCTCGCCATCCGACCCATCAAGGAGGCGCTGCTCGCCCTGAAGGCCGAAGGCAAGCTTGACCGTGCGCGGATGCTGGTGCTGACCAATTGCACGTTCGACGGGCATATCGCCAATGTCCGCCGCACGATGCTGGAATGCCTGGCCATCAAGCCGGACCTGATCTTCCTGTGGGACGAAGCGTGGTACGGCTATGCGCGCTTCTCGCCGTTCCTGCGCATGCGCACGGCCATGGGCGCGGCGGCCGAGATACGCGCGATGATGGCGGACCCGGCCTATCGCGATCGCTACGATGCGTTCCGGGCCTCGGTCCGGGACCTGCCCGATACCGATCCGCGGCGGCTGGACATGGAGCAGCTACCGGACCCCGACCGCACGCGCGTACGCGTCTACGAGACCGACTCCGTGCACAAGTCGATGTCGGCCTTGCGGCAGGGCTCCATCATCGTGGTGGCCGATCAGGATTTCCATACGGTCGAGGCGCCCTTCAAGGAAGCGTTCTTCACGCATACCTCCACGTCGCCGAACCTGCAGATCATCGCGTCGATCGATCTCGCGCGCCGGCAGATGGAACTGGAAGGTTACGAACTGGTGCAGCGTGCGTTGCAACTGGCCATCGAACTGCGTCAGGAGATCAACCAGCATCCGCTGATCTCGAAGTATTTCCGCGCCGCCACGCCGGCCGAGATGATTCCCGAGCCGTACCGCATCTCGGGCTTCGCCGACTATGCGGCGCCGGGCAAGACCGTGGCCGATACCGCGCAGGCCCTGCGCGACGACGAATTCTTCCTCGATCCCACGCGCATCACGCTGCTGTGCGGAGGCGCGGGCTACGACGGCACGCAGTTCAAGGGGCTGCTCGCGGAGAGGTTCGATATCCAGATCAACAAGACGTCGCGCAACAGCGTGCTGGTGCAGATCAATATCAACAACACGCGCAGCGACCTCGCCCACCTCGTCAAGGCGCTGACGGATCTGTCCCGCGAACTCGATCGCCGGCTGGAGGAGGGCGGAGAGCCCGAGCGCACGGCGTTTGCTGCGCGCGTCCAGGCGCTCGTGGAGGACGTGCCGGACCTGCCCAACTTCAGCCGGTTCCACGATGCCCTGCGCGACGATGCGGACAGCCGCACGCCGGAAGGCGATATGCGCACCGCGTACTACCTGGCCTATCGGGCCGAGTGCTGCGAATACCTCCGGCTGAACGATCCGCGCATCGACCAGCGGCTGGCTGACGGCCCCGAACTCGTGTCCGCCAAGTTCGTTATCCCATATCCGCCCGGCTTTCCGATCATGGTGCCGGGCCAGGTGATCACGCCCGAAACCATTGCGTTCATGCGCAAGCTGGATGTCAAGGAAATCCACGGCTTCAACGCCGCGCGCGGTCTGGAACTGATCAAGCCGGAGGCGCTCGCCGCATTGGCGGTGAAGCGCATGCCGGGAGGAAATCGCCATGGCGGCTGACAAGCGAATGACGCGTGCCCGCGAGGTGGGCATCAAGAGCGGGCTCGTGTTGCGAAAGCGCGTGGCGCACGCGCGGGAAGCCTTTGCGGAACGCGTCCGGCAGGCGACCCCCGCGCCCGGGGACGCGCCATCGGTCGCGTCGATGGCCGACCCGGCGGGCGCCTTTGCCTATGCGCTCGACGCGGGCCAGCGCGCCATCCTGTTCTGGGACACGCTGCGGGAACGCGGCAACCAGTTCGTCGAGCATACGGTCTCGGGACTCAAGCCCGTGCTCCATTTCGACTACGACATGGTCCTGGACGGCCGGACCTTCGATCGGCCGGTCAACTACGCGCTGCTGCGCATCAAGCCGCCGGACGGCGTCACCGTGGACGATTCGCGGCGCCCTTACGTGATCATCGATCCGCGCGCGGGGCATGGGCCCGGCATCGGCGGCTTCAAGGACGATTCGCAGGTCGGCGTGGCCCTGCGCGCGGGCCATCCCGTTTACTTCGTGATCTTTTTCCGCGATCCCGAACCCGGGCAGACACTGCTCGACGTTTGCGAGGCCGAGCAGAAGTTCGTCAAATGGGTGCGCGCGCGGCACCCGGACAGCAGCAAGCCGGCGATCGTCGGCAACTGCCAGGGCGGCTGGGCCGCGATGATGGTGGCCGCCTCCGACCCCGACGACACCGGGCCGATCGTCATCAACGGCGCGCCCATGTCGTACTGGAGCGGTGCGTGGCAGGAGGGCGAGGGCGACAACCCGATGCGCTATGCGGGCGGGCTGCTCGGCGGTACGTGGCTCGCGTCGCTGACGGCCGATCTCGGCGACGGCAGGTTCGACGGCGCGCATCTCGTGCAGAACTTCGAGAACCTGAACCCCGCGAACACCTTCTGGGACAAGTACTACAACCTCTACCGCAAGGTCGATACCGAGCCGCCCCGGTTCCTCGAGTTCGAGCGCTGGTGGGGCGGCTTCTACCTGATGAACCGCGAAGAGATCGAATGGATCACGCGCAATCTCTTCGTCGGGAACAAGCTCTGGTCCGATGGCGGCGAACGCGGGACGCACGACCACCAGCCCGAGCACTTCGACCTGCGCAATATCAAGTCCCCGATCATCCTGTTCGCCTCGATGGGCGACAACATCACGCCGCCGCAACAGGCGTTCAACTGGGTGGCCGACCTGTACGGCAGCACGGACGAGATCAAGGCGCGCGGGCAGGTCATCGTCGGCATGATGCACGAGTCGGTGGGGCATCTGGGCATCTTCGTGTCCGGCAAGGTCGCCCGCAAGGAACATAAGCAGATCGTATCGGTGCTGCGCAGTATCGAGTCGCTGCCGCCGGGTCTCTACGGCATGGCGATCACCGAGACCGGGGCGACGGATCCGCAATCGGGCGAGCCCGAGTACGAGGTCACGTTCCGCGAACATCGCCTCGAGGACATCGTCGAGCGGTTCAACCGGTTCGAGCGCGTGGACGAGAAACCGTTCGAGACGGTGGCCGGTATCTCCGAGCTCAACCAGCGCGCCTACGAGCTGTTCGCGCAGCCGTTCGTGCAGGCGATGTCCAACGAGACGACGGCGAGAATGCTGCGGGAATGGCATCCGCTGCGCGTGCAGAACTGGATGTTCTCGGACCTGAACCCGTGGATGGCATGGGTCAAGCCCGCGGCGGAAGCGGTCAGGGCAAACCGCCAGGCGCTCGGGGACGACGATCCCATGCGCCAGCGCGAGGCCGCGGGCGCCGAGATGGTCAGCGCCGCGCTCGACCATTACCGCGCGCTGCGCGATGCGTTCATGGAGGCGGCATTCTTCGGCATCTTCGGCACGCTGCGCGCGCTCTCTCCGCGGGAGGGCGATGCCGGCGCGCGGCGTCGGGCGCCGCGTGTTCCGCCTGAGATCGAGCAGGCGATGGCCGCCCTCAACAAGGGCACCTACGTCGATGCGCTGGCACGCGTGGCCGTCATGCTCACGCGCGACGGCAAGCCATTGCCGCTGGCCCGGCTCGAACTCCGAAAGGAACTGGCGGAGGACTACGCGGATTTGCTGCCCGAGGTCGACACGCATGCCTGGCGCACCACGCGGGGGCTGCAGGAGATCATCGTGCGCGGCGCGCCCGCCGAGGCGCTCCAGGGCCTCCCGATCATGCTGCGGGACAACGCCGACCGTCGCCGCCTGCTGACGCTGCTCGACAAGGTGGCCGCGGACGAACGCGTGATCGGCGCCACGCCGTCGGAGGATCAGCGCGCGATGCTCGCACGGATTCGCGCGGTGCTTTCCAGCGGGCCACGGCGCCCACGTCATGTCGCGTGAAGTGCGCCACCGGAGCCACGCATATGGAAGCCCGACACGAGAAATACCACCGCCTGATCGAATTCTGTCGCGCGTTGCCGCCGATGCCGACGGCCGTGGCGCATCCCTGCGATCGCAGCGCGCTCGAGGGCGCCGTGGAAGCGGCGAAGGCGGGGTTGATCGAGCCGCTGCTGGTCGGTCCGGCGGCGCGCATCCGGGAGGTCGCGAGCACGTGCGGGATCGATATCGCGCGCTTCCCGCTGATCGACGCGCCGCACAGCGAGGCCGCCGCCGCGCAGGCGGTGCATGCGGTGCGCGCGGGGCAGGCAGAGGCTCTGATGAAGGGCAGCCTGCATACGGACGAACTGATGAGCGCGGTGCTGAGCCGCGAGTCGGGACTGCGCACGGCCAGGCGCGTCAGCCACTGCTTCGTCATGGACGTGCCCGGCCATCCCAATGCGCTGATCCTTACCGATGCGGCGGTCAATATCGCGCCGACGCTGATGGAGAAGGTCGATATCCTCCAGAACGCGATCGACCTCGCGCACGCGCTGCATATCGACGAGGTGCGCGTGGCCATCCTGTCCGCGATGGAGACGGTCAACCCCAAGGTGCCGTCCACCATCGAGGCCGCGGCGCTGTGCAAGATGGTGGACCGTCGCCAGATCACCGGTGCGCTTGTCGACGGCCCGCTTGCGCTGGACAACGCCATCGACCCGGAGGCCGCGCGCATCAAGCAGATCGAATCGCCGGTGGCGGGGCGCGCCAACGTGCTGCTGCTGCCGGATCTGGAAGCCGGGAACATGCTCGCGAAGAGCCTGTCGTTCCTGGCCGGTGCCGACGCGGCGGGCATCGTGCTGGGGGCACGCGTGCCCATCATCCTCACCAGTCGGGCCGACACGGTCACGACGCGGCTCGCCTCCTGTGCGGTGGCCGCGCTCGTTGCGGCGGCACGGCGCAACCTGGTATGAGCGCATGGCAGACGTGATTCTCGTCCTCAACGCCGGGTCATCGAGCATCAAGTTCCGTGCCTACGATGCGGGCCGGCAAGAGTTGCCCCTCGTGCTTCGGGGCGTGCTCGATGGGCTCTACACTTCGCCGGCGTTCCATGCCTGGGACGGGAAGGGCGCGGAGATCGGCAATGCCCGATGGGAGGGGGGCGAAGGATTCGGGCATGCCGAAGCCGTGGAGTTCCTGGCGCGGTTTCTTCGCGACGAGGAGGGCGGGCACACGCTCGTGGCGGTCGGGCATCGCGTGGTGCATGGGGGCATGCGCTACGCAGGGCCGGCAAGGGTCACGCCCGCAGTGGTGGCGGAATTGACCGCGCTGCGGCCGCTGGCGCCCCTGCATCAGCCGCACAATCTCAAGCCCATCCAGATCCTGCTCGAGCGCCGTCCCGATCTGCCGCAGGTGGCGTGCTTCGATACGGCCTTCCATTTCACGCAGGCGCAACACGCGCGGGCGTTTGCGCTGCCAGCGACGATCACGGACCGCGGCGTGTGCCGCTACGGCTTTCACGGCCTCTCGTACGAATACATCGCCAGCGTGCTGCCGAGGCTCGACCGCCGCGCCGCGCAAGGCGCGACCGTGGTCGCCCATCTCGGCAATGGCAGCAGCCTGTGCGCCATGACGGCAGGCCGCAGTGTGGCCAGCACGATGGGCTTCACCGCCGTGGACGGACTGCCGATGGGCACGCGCAGCGGCAGCCTCGATCCCGGCGTCATCCTCTACCTGATGGACGAACTGGGCATGGATACGCGCGCGGTGGAAGACCTGATCTATCGCAAGTCGGGCCTGCTCGGCGTGTCCGGTATTTCCAGCGATATGCGCGAGCTGCTCGCGAGCGACGACCCCCGGGCCCGATTCGCCATCCAGCTCTATACGTACCGGATCGGGCGCGAGCTTGGCAGCCTTGCCGCCGCGCTCGAAGGGCTCGATGCGCTCGTGTTCACCGCCGGCATCGGCGAGAACGCCGCTCCCATCCGTCAGCAGGTCTGCGAACGGGCGGCGTGGCTCGGCGTGGAGATCGACGGGGGCCGCAATGCGCACGGAGGCCCGCGCATCAGCAGCGATGCGAGCGGCATATCGGTGTGGGTGGTCCCCACGGACGAGGAACTCATGATCGCGAAGCACACGCGCGCCATTGCCTTCGGCGGCGATGCGCCGGTGCGGACGCAAGGAGACAGACCATGACCATCGACACGCCATCGCCCGTTCTGGCGGGCAGCAAGGCGTTGGTCTGCGGCATCGCCAACGACTCGTCCATCGCCTATGGCTGCGCGAAGGCCTTTCGCGCGCTGGGCGCGGAGGTCGCCATCACCTACGCCGACGAGAAGTCCCGCCCGTACGTCGAACCGCTGGCGCGCGAGCTGGCCGCACCGTTGTTCATGCCGCTGGACGTCACGAAGCCGGCCGAACTGGACGCCGTGTTCGATCGGATCACGCAAACGTGGGGCAAGCTCGATATCGTCGTTCACTCCATCGCGTGGGCGCCAAAGGAAGATCTGCAGGGCGGCCTGCTGAACTGTTCGAGCGAGGGCTTCGGCAAGGCCATCGATATCTCCTGCCACTCCTTTATCCGACTGGCAAAGCGGGCCGTGCCGCTGATGCGCGATGGCGGCACGCTGTTTGCGATGAGTTATCACGGCGCCAGCAAGGTCGTGCCCAACTACAACGTGATGGGGCCGGTCAAGGCGGCGCTGGAGGCTTCGGTGCGCTATCTGGCCTACGAGCTCGGCACGCGGCGCATCCGCGTGCATGCGATCTCGCCGGGCCCCATCAAGACCCGCGCCGCGTCGGGCCTCAGGGACTTCGACCTGATGCTGAACGACGCCGGCCACCGCGCGCCGCTGGGCGAGCTCGTCGACATCATGGACGTGGGCTTCACGTGCGCGTTTCTTGCCAGTCAGTATGCGACGCGGCTGTCCGGCGCGACGTTGTATGTCGATGGCGGCGTCAATATCGTCGCCTGACACCTACCCGGGACGTCACCGGTCAATACGTCACCGACCTCGCGCAACGTGCGTCCACGACGAGGGACTTGGGCGCCAGCAGGACCGGAGCGGGGTCCGTGCCGAGAAAGACGGCCCAGGCAAGGGGGCCGGGGTTGACCGAAGACTCCGTCGAACTCCAGATTGGGACGCCGCTCATATTGCCGAAGCCCAGCCGTAACAGGTTCTGTTCGATATTCGGGATGCCCGCCGGGCAGGCAGGGGAGCCGCCCTCCGCGCCGATCTCGCACGCGGCCGGCAGGTACCACGTTCCCGCGGGCACGCCGCGGAGCGTACTGGTGTTGCACGCGCTTGCCGCGTAAGGCGTTCCCGTGCCGAGCGTCGCGACGATGGCCGTGGTGTTCGCCGCGCCATCGGTCAGACTCTGTGCGCCGGCCCCTACCGCGATCCCCGTGCCGCCCCACGTCGTGAGGCCAGTGCTGGGTGCGGCCAGCACCTTCGCCGTGGACGCACCCGTAACGGCATACACGAGATCGCCGTCGATGCTGAACGCCAGCGCGATCGTCGGGCTGGGGCTGGCAACGTTGTCCGCGGTCACCGCGATGCCGCCCTGTGCGACATACGGCTGTGTCGCGGTGAATTGCAGCAGGCAGCTTCCGCCGGGCGCCAGAGTGCCGCAGTTGCCCGCATTCTGCGTCACACCGGTCCACGCGGACGGAAGCTGTGCAACCACGTTGGTGGCAGCGTTGACCCCGGTGTTCATGACCGTGATGAAGGTCGTGCCGCCGTTGACGGCGATGACGCCCGTCGCCGGCACCGACAGCGTCGTGGTATTCGTGACGCAGGACACGCCGACGTTCGTCACGTTCTGCGCGGCCATGGTGCCGCTGCCGTTGGTGACCGTGCACGTCTGCGTGGCGGGCTGCGCCAGCACCGTGACGTCATAGGTCGCGCCTTGCGCGACCGGCGTGGCGAACGTGAAAGCGCCATTGCCGGAGATGATCTGCGTGCCCGCTCCGTTCAGTTGCAGCTGCACCTGCCCGGACAGACCGGATGTGGTGCCACCGACCGTGTAGGTGTTCGCCGAGCAGGTTATCGACACGTTCTGCACGGCCGCGCTACCCATCGTGCCGCTGCCCTGGCCCACGGTGCAGGTCTGGCCCGCGGGCTGCGACTGCACCGTGACCGCGTACGCGCCGCCCTCCGCAATCGCGACCGGGAACGTGAACAGGCCGTTGCTGCTCAGGACGAGGGTATCGCCGCCATTGTTCTGCACGGTCACCGTGCCGGCGAGGCCCGATGCCGTGCCGCCGACGGTATGCGTATTCGTCGCGCAGACGACGGCCACGTCCTGCACGGCCGTGGTGCCCACCGTTCCGGTGCCATGGCTCACGGAACAGGTTTGTCCGGCGGGCTGGCTTGCCACGGTCACGGCATACGCGCCGCCCTGCGCGACGAGCGTCGGGAAATTGAACGTGCCGTCCGTGCTCGTAGACAGCGTATCGCCGCCATTGTTTTGCAGCACGACGGTGCCGGCGAGGCCGCTGACCGTGCCCCCAACGCTGCGCGCCGTGCCGGAGATCGTGTATGTGCGGGTCCAGATCGCACCCTTCTGTCCCACCGTGCCGTCGAACGTCACCGCATTCGGGTCGAGCGTCAGCGTCACGGTCTGGCCGTCGTTGCAGCGGCTGCCGGCAAGCGTCACCGTGACGGTCTTGCCCGGGGCGTCGACGGTCGGCGTGGCCGTCGGCAGCGTGCCGCAGGTACCGGCGGTCCGGAAGAACCCGGCGCCCAGCGCGGCGATCTTCGCGTTGAATGTCGCCACGACGCGCGTGGGGAGTTCGTCAAGGGTGCCCGAGTCGGCGGCGACCGACACCAGCGCGACGCCTGGCGGTTGTGTCGCCGGGGGCGGGGGGGTGGGGGTGGAGGCGGGATCGTCGCCGCCGCATGCCGTCAGAAACGCCGCGCACAGCGCGACCATCGCACCTGCCTGTAAACGTACCCGCGCACGTACCCGCGCCCGTACCCCCGCCCGATACCCCTGGTTCTCCCGTCTTTTCATCGCTGGACCCCACCGTATTTATCGTTGTATGTCGTGGCGAATCCTACACAATCGCGGCCGCGCAATCCATGCCGCTCAAGCGACCCGGAGCGGTTACGCGCGAGTCGGCCGTCTCACGCCGCCACCGGGGACGTGTCGTAACAGGCGAGCAGCATCTCGGTAAGAACCTCGACCTTCCGCGCCGGATGCTGGCTCGGCGGGCGCACGACGTAGGCGCCTGCCACCGGCACCGGATGGCGCGTCATCACGGGCACCAGCGCGCCGGAAGCCACATGCTCGTCCGTCAGGCCATTCGGCAGATACGCAACGCCAAGTCCGGCAAGCGCCGCGGCGAGCAGGGCCGTGCCGTTGTCGGCCTTGAAGCGTCCTTGGGGACGAACCATCACGATCGCTTCGCCGTCCATGAGTTGCCAGCTTTCGGTGCCCTGCATCAGCGCCTGATGGTCGCCGAGCTCGTCCAGCGTCTCGGGCGCGCCGTGCGCGGCGATATAGGCCGGGCTTGCGACGATCTTCGCGTGGATCGGACCGATGCGTCGTGCCAGCAGGTTCGAGTCCGGAAGATGCCCGAGCCGTATCGCGCAGTCGTAGCCTTCGGCGACGATATCGATGAATCGATCGCTGTAGCAGGCCTGCACATGCAGCCTCGGGTGCCGCTGCGCCATCTCCGCGAGCACGGGCGCCAGGTGTGTGGGCCCAAAGGACAGCGGCGCGGCAATGCGCAGGCGGCCGCGGAGTTCGCCGGTGGGCAGAATCGTTTCACGGGCCACCTCGATCTCGGCGCAGGCGCGCGCCGCATGATCGCGGAACGTGGCGCCGGCTTCCGTCAGCGCGGCGCCGCGCGTCGAGCGCGCGAGCAGCTGGACCCCCAGTTCCTCCTCCAGGCGCTGGAGCCGGCGGCTGACGATCGACTTGGTCACGCCAAGCCGGACGGCGGCGGGCGAAATGCCCCCGGCATCGGCCACCTCCACGAATGTCTGCAGTGCTTCGATATTCAATTTGGCGTTCCCCCCAGTTTGATGCCGCGATGCCGATCGCCAATATGTTAAAGCGGTACTGGACAGGAGCGGGCGTTCCACTTTTCGCGACACAGCTCACCGCCGGATACCACTACCGCCGGGGAGGGGGCAATCGCAGAATGCGGCTTCGCGCAACGTCGTCACAAGCGCACGTTGCTTCGAAAACCCATGCCGCGCCAATGGCAACCAAGGATGCTCTGATGACTTTTCGTAACGGCCTCGCTTCGCTTCTTCGTCCGGAAGACTCGGTACTCGTTCTGATCGACCACCAGCCCTACCAGCTCGCGAACGTCAACAGCCACGAGCCGCAGATGGTGATCAACAACACGGTGGCGCTCGCCAAGGCCGCCAAGGCCTTTGGCGTTCCCACGATCCTGACGACCGTGATTGCCGAACGCGGCGGCCTGCTCTTTCCGCAGATCACCGATGTGTTTCCGGGCCAGGAGGTCCTCGACCGCACGTTCATCAACACCTGGGAGGACCGCAGCGTGGTGGACAAGGTCAGGGCGACGGGCCGCAAGCAGCTGATCATCGCCGGGCTCTGGACCGAGGTCTGCGTGGCCATGCCGGCCATCCAGGCCCTCGGCGAGGGCTGGGACGTGACCGTGGTAACCGATGCATCGGGCGGCACCTCGGTGGAGTCCCATCAGGTCGCCATCCAGCGCATGATCGGGGCCGGCGCGAACATGATGACGTGGCTGGCGGTCGCGGCCGAATGGCAGCGCGACTGGGCCCGCGTGGCAAGCGCCGCCGCGCTGACGGAAGTGCTCGTCCAGCATGCGGGCGGCAGCGGCATTGCGTATCTGTGGGAGCAGCAGTTGCTCAACACGCCGGTGCCCAAGGCCGCGCGCTGACCCTTATCGTCCCTTATCCGACAGGGCTTTCACGAGCCCGTCGAACACCGCCCGCACGCGCTTCGGTACCGGACCGCGCTGCGGGCGGTACACACACAGATCCCACGGCTCCGGCGCGAACGCCTGCAATAACGGCACCAGTTCGCCCGAAACGATATGGCTGTCCGCCAGAAAACCGGCGATCTGCCCGAAGGCCAGTCCCGACAGCACCGCATCGCGCTCGGCCTCCGAGTCGTTGCTGGTAAAGGTGGGCTTTGCCGGCGTGAAGCGCTGACCGCCCCGGAACAGCCAGGGCCATCCGCGCCCGGTCGTCTCGTCATGCATGACCGTGGTTGGCAGCGACTCCAGATCGCGTACGTGCGCGGGCGCGCCGACACGCGCGATCAGCCCCGGGGTGCCGACCACATGGAATGCGTGCTTCGCGACCTTGCGCGCCACGAACCGGCTGTCCTGCAACAGCCCGAAGCGTACGCCGATATCGATCCGCTCGTCGATCACATGCGCGGGCGTGTCGCTCAGGTTGAGGTCGATCCGTAGCCCCGGATGCCGCATGGCGATATCGGCAAGCACGGGCAGCAGGCCGATGCGGCCCAGCGCCTTGGGCGCGGTCAGGTGCACGACCCCCTCGAACTCCGACGTTTGCCGGCCATGCTCGGTCGCGAACAGCGCATCGACCTGCCGCAGGCTGTCTCCGGCGCGGCTGGCCAGTTGCTCCCCGAACTCGGTAATGCGGATCTGCCGCGTATTGCGGTGGAACAGCATCTCCCCCTGCAGGCGCTCCAGTTCCTGAATCGCGCGCGTGACCGCCTGCGGTGAGATGCCGAGCTGGATCGCGGCCTGCTTGAAGCTGCCCGTTTCCGCGGCGGCCATGAAGATGCGGAGCATTTCGAGTCGGTTGAGCATGTCGGTCTCGATTCCAATTTCTGGAATTATGAAATCGAAACGTTTCCATTTCAAGAAACTGTCGCCACACCAATACTAGGCTCCATCGCAACGATACATTCTCGAAGGAGCCGAACATGAGCAACCCTCTCGCCAACAACATCGCAGGAAAAGTGGTCGTCATCACCGGTGCCAGCAGCGGCCTCGGCGAAGCCACCGCGCGCCATCTGTCCGCGCTCGGCGCCAACGTCGTACTCGCGGCGCGCCGTGTGGAACGGCTGGCCAGCATTGCCGCGGAGATTCGCGCGGCGGGCGGATTCGTGGAGGTCGTACCCACGGACGTCACGAAGCAGGCCGACGTGCGCCTGCTGATCGAAACCGCCGTCAAGGCGTTCGGCAAGGTCGATGTACTGATCAACAATGCCGGTCTGATGTCGATTGCCCCGATGAGCGAAACCAAGGTCGATGAATGGGACCGCATGATCGACATCAACGTGAAGGGCGTGCTCTACGGCATCGCCGCCGCGCTACCGGTATTCCAGCAGCAGGGCTACGGCCACTTCATCAACATCGCCTCGGTCGCGGGCGTCAAGGTCTTCAGCCCCGGCGGCACGGTCTATAGCGGCACCAAGTTCGCGGTCCGCGCGATCTCCGAAGGGCTGCGCCATGAAGTGGGCGCGTCGATCCGCACGACGACGATCGAACCCGGCGCGGTGGATTCGGAACTCAAGCACGGCAGCTCGCACGAGGAAAGCGCGAACTTCGTGAAGGACTTCTACAAGCTTGCCATCCCGTCCGCCGCCGTGGCACGCGCGATTGCCTACGCCATCGAGCAGCCGGCCGACGTCGATATCAACGAGATCGTGCTGCGCCCGACCGCCCAGGAATTCTGAGCGCCCCCCCCCGGTCCAGTTCGTGCGATTGCGAAATCGCGCAGCAGACGACATAACCGGTCCGGTCCCGCCAAAGCCATCATTGGCGGGACTGGGTGGACAGGCACGTATCGTGAAGAATTCAAACCGAGGGTCATCGCCCGAGCGCTTCGTGCGCGCAAAACTCGAAGGCATCCTCAGCGCCGTCGAGGTCGTGGGACTGGCGGTCATCGGCCTGGGGACCATCCTCGCGATGGCACAGGAAGGCTGGAAGATCGTCGGGCAGGGCGAGGTATCGATCACCGACCTGCTGCTGATGTTCCTCTACCTCGAAGTACTGGCGATGGTGGGCCGGTACCTGAAGCTCGGCGAATTGCCCGTGCGCTTCCCGCTGTATATCGCGATGGTGTCGCTGGCGCGCGACCTGATCCTTCGCTTCAACGAAGTCTCCGAGTTCCATCTGCTTGCACTCTGCACGGGCATCGTGATGCTGGCCTGCGGCGTGCTGATCCTGCGCTACAGCCAGACACGCTTTCCGCTTCCGGACGACAAGGACGCGGGGAGTGCGGAGCAGGGCGGTCCGTGACCGGCGTCGGCGTGCCGGCCGATCCGTCTCGATTCTCGCGGCAGGCGGGCAGGGTGGCTACGGCAGCATGTGCGGGGCGCCATCGTCCGATGCCGCCAGCAGCGACACCCCGCTCGGCATCTCCATCGCGGCCAGCGTGGTGCGCAGGATGTCGAGCAGCCGCTGCGCGCTCGGCGACAGCGAGCGTAATGGCCGCGTGATCACGCAGAGCTCGCGCGACAGCCGCGGCTCGTGGAGTTCGCGGAAGGTCAGGCTGGCGAACTCGTTGCGCTCGAATGCCAGCGCCGGCAGCACCGAATAGTAGTTGCCGCGCGCAAGCATCGCGAACAGATACGCGGTGCTTTCCACTTCGTCGTGCTCGCCCCCCAGCACGGGCCAGTGCGCGGCGTGGTTGAGCAGAAACTGGCCGATGCCCGTGTCGGCGGAAAAGCCCACATAGCGCGCATCGAGGCTCGCGGTGAGGTCGGCCCATGTTACCGGCCGATCGAGCATCGCCACCGGCGCGTCGCGGTGGCATACCACGCCATAGCAGTCGCGCACCAGCGGCGTGTAATCGAGGTCTTCGCTGCCGCGAAACTTGCTGTCGATGGCGAAATCGACCTCGCCCTCGAGCACCAGCCGCTCCGTCTGCTGTGCGGCCGGATTGCGCAGGGAGATCGTGATGCCCGGATAAGCCTCGCGAAAGTGAGGCAGCGCCGGCACGAGGAACTGGCTGATGACCGACGAGGCCGCCCCGATCCGGATATGGCCGCGCTCTCCCTGCGCCAGCGCCACGAGGTCCGACACCGCGCTGTCGAACCCATTGACCACGCGCTCGGCCTCCGCCATGAACCGCGCCGCCTGATCGGTCAGCATCACCCGGCGCGTCGTACGGTCGAACATCTTGAGGCCGACCGCCTCTTCCATCTGCTGGATCGTCGCCGTCAGCGCGGACTGGGTCATGCACAGACGCCCGGCCGCCGCCGTGAACGAGTTCGTCTCCGCCACGGCAAGAAAGCAGCGCAGTTGCTTGAGGGTGACGTTGTGGCGCATGGGAGGCGGGGAGGGCCCGATTTATCGGAATTTCGTAATAGTCGGCCGAAAAAATTCGTTTGTCCAGACAAATGGCCGTCTCTAGACTTGTCCCGCAGCAAGCCAACCCATTCCAACCTCTTGCCCAGGACCCCCATGAAGACGCTTACCGGTGTTGCCGCCGCCGTCCTTGTCGCCGCCCCGCTTGCCACGCTGCCGATGGCCGCGATGGCGGGCCCCGAGGATACCTATCCCGACAAGGCCGTCCGCATCGTCGTGCCGTTCGCGGCGGGCGGCTCCACCGACGTGGTGGCGCGCATCCTGGCAGAGAAGCTGCAGGCCCAGTTCAAGCAACCGTTCGTGGTGGACAACCGCGCCGGCGCCAGCGGCAATATCGGCGCCGAACTCGTGGCGAAGGCACCGGCCGACGGCTACACGCTGCTGATGGGCGCCACGGGCATCCTGTCGATCAACGACCATCTGTACGGCAAGCTTAACTACAACGCGCAGAAGGACTTCGTGCCCGTGGCCTATGCCACGGAAAACGCCAATATCCTCGTGGTCTCGCCGAGCCTGCCGGTCAAGGATGTCTCGTCGCTGGTCGCCCTTGCGAAGAGCAAGCCCGGCACGCTGAGCTTCGCGTCGTCGGGCCCCGGCAGCTCGACCCACCTGTCCGGCGAGCTGTTCAAGTCGATGGCCGGCCTGAACCTGCTGCACGTACCGTACAAAGGCAGCTCCGCCGCGCTGACCGATCTGCTGGGCGGCAATGTGTCGATGCTGTTCGACAACGCGCCGTCGTCCATCGGCTTCGTCCAGCAGGGCAAGCTGCGCGCGCTGGCCGTGACCAGCCGCCAGCGCATTCCGGGCCTGCCGAACGTGCCGACGCTCGATGAGGCGGGCATCAAGGGCTACGAGTCGCTGTCGTGGAGCGGCGTCGTGGCGCCCGCGGGCACGCCGCGTCCGATTGTCATGAAGCTCAATCGCGCGATCGATCAGATCCTCAAGTCCGACGACGTCAGGAACAAGCTCGTGCAACTCGGTGTGGAACCCGTTGGCGGCCCGCCCGAGGACTTCGCGAAGCTGATCGAGACCGAGCACACCAAATGGGGCACGGTCATCAAGACGGCCGACATCAAGCTGAACTGATGCGCGGCCAGACGCTTGCCGAGAAGCTGCTCTCGCGCGCAGCCGGAACGACCGCCGGCACGAAAGCCAGCACGAAACTCTACGCCGGCGATCTCGCGATCTGCGAACCCGACGCGGCGATGGGCACGGACGGCTCCATCCCGATGGCGCTCGACTATTTCCGCGATATGCAGGAGGACGGCTCGCTGCCGGCGCCGGCACGGGCCGAACGGCTCGTGTTCGCGCTCGATCATTACGGCGCGGTATCCGGCGAACGGGCGCTGGCCCTGCAGGCTCGCGCCCGCGACTACGCACAAGCGCACGGCGTCTGCGTGTACGAGGTCGGAGAGGGCATCGGCCACCAGCTGATGCTCGAGCGGGGCCGCGTGTTGCCGGGCCAGCTCGCGGTAGGCGCCGACTCGCATGCGGTCTCGTACGGTGCGCTCAACGCCTTTGGCTCGGGCATCGGCTCGTCCGATTTCGCGGGCATTCTGCAATGTGGCCAGATCTGGCTCAAGGTGCCGGGCTCGATCCGCGTGGTGCTGACGGGCAAACTGCCCGCATACGCATCGGCCAAGGATCTCGCGCTGACGATGGCGCGCCGGCTTGGCGCGGGCGGCGCCAACTATCTCGCGCTGGAGTTCCAGGGGCCGGGCGTCGCCACGCTGGACATGGACGATCGCATCGTGCTGGCCAACATGTCGGTGGAGATGGGCGCCAAGGCAGGCCTGTTCCCGTACGATCTCTGCACGGGCGCATGGCTGGCCGCGCGCACCGACGCACCGTTCGAGCCCGCGGAAGCCGACGCCGATGCGGTTTACGCGCAGTCGATGACGTTCGATCTCGATGCGATCGCCCCGCAGGTGGCATTGCCGCATCGCGTGGACAACGTCGTCGATATCGATGCCGCCGGCGATACGAAGATCGATATGGTGTACCTCGGTACCTGCACAGGCGGCCGGACCAAGGACTATCGCGAAGCGCTCGACGTGCTGCGGCGCGGCGGCGGCGTGGCCACCGGTGTCCGGCTGATCGTGACGCCGGCATCCGCGGCCATCCAGAGCGAACTCGAGGAAACCGGCATGCTCGCCGAATTCGAAGCGCTCGGCGCCGAACTGCAGCCGCCGGGCTGCGGCTCGTGCTGCGGGACCTGTGGCAGCGTCCCGGCCGACGGCGAACGCGTGCTGTCCACCGCCAATCGCAATTTCAAGGGGCGCATGGGCAATCGCCAGGCGCAGATCTTCCTTGCCTCCCCGCGCGCATGCGCCACGGCCGCCGTGACCGGCCGTCTGACCGATCCGCGCGAGGCCGGCCATGCATGACGTGACTATTATTCCCGGGCGCGCGCGCCTGCTCGGCGACGATATCAACACCGACTACATCATTTCGTCGAGCCGCAAGAAGGACAGCCTCGATCCCAGCGTGTTGCGCAACTACCTGCTCGAGGATCTGGACTCCGGATTCGCCGGTTCCGTGCGGGACGGCGACATCCTCGTGGCGGGCCACAACTTCGGCTGCGGTTCGGCAATGGAAGTGGCCGTCACCGTGGTGCTGGCCGCCGGCATTCGCGTGGTGGTGGCCCGGAGTTTCGCGCGCACCTACTGGCGCAATGCGGTCAACAACGGCCTGCTGCTGATCACCGCGGATACCGGAAGCGTCCGCGAGGGCGAGGCCGTCGCGCTGCACCTGCAGGGTTCGCGCGCCGAGCTGCGCGTCGGCAGCGACGGCGGCCGCGCGATTTCCTGCGAGCCCGTGCCGGACATCGTGCTGACCATCCGTGAAGCCGGCGGCCTCGTGCCTTATCTGCGCCGCCACCGCAAGTTTGTCGCTCCCACCTGACAATTCCCCCTCAGACCACCATCATGAGCCTCATTGCTGCACGCCTGAACCGCATCAAACCGTCGCCGAGCTCCATGGCTGGACAGCGCGCGCGCGAACTGCGCGCCGCCGGCCGCGACATCATCGGCCTGACCTCGGGCGAGCCCGACTTCGACACGCCCGCGCATATCTGCGAAGCGGCGGCACGGGCGATGTCCCGCTCGCAGACCAAGTACACCGACGTCGGCGGTACGCCCGAACTGCGCGCGGCCATCGCGGAGAAGTTCCGCCGCGACAACCAGATCGACTACGCGCCCAACGAACTGATCGTCGGCACCGGCGGCAAGCAGATCATCTTCAACGCGTTCATGTGCACGGTGGAGGCGGGCGACGAAGTCATCGTGCCCACGCCGTACTGGGTCTCGTATCCCGATATCGTGCTGCTGGCCGAAGGCACGCCCGTGTTCGTCGACTGCCTGCCCGCGAACGGCTTCAAGCTCGCGCCGGAAGACCTCGAACGCGCGATCACGCCGCGCACGCGCTGGCTCGTGCTCAATGCGCCGAACAATCCGAGCGGCGCCGCCTATTCGCACGCCGAACTGAAGGCGCTGGCGGAGGTGCTGATGCGGCATCCGCACGTATGGGTGATGACCGACGACATCTACGAGCACATCCTCTACGACGGCCGCAAGTTCGCCACGATCGCGCAGGTGGAACCCGCGCTCAAGGAACGCACGCTGACCATCAATGGGGTGTCCAAGGCGTATGCGATGACGGGGTGGCGCATCGGCTACGGCGGCGCGCCGGCCCCGCTGGTCAAGGCGATGGTCAAGCTGCAGTCGCAGAGCACGTCCAACCCGTCCTCGATCAGCCAGGCCGCCGCGCTGGAAGCGCTCAGCGGCCCGCAGGATTTCATCGCCGAGCGCACGCGCATCTTCCAGACGCGCCGCGACGCCGTGGTGGGCGCGCTCAACCGCATTCCGGGTATTCGCTGCCATTCGCCGGAGGGCGCGTTCTATGTGTTCCCGTCGTGCGCCGAGGTCATCGGCACCGTCACGCACACGGGACAACGGATCGAAACCGACGAAGACTTCGTGCTGTATCTGCTGGAGGCGCAGAACCTCGCGGTGCTGCAGGGCGGCGCCTATGGCGTGTCGCCGTTCTTCCGCATCTCGTTCGCGACCTCGATGGAAAAGCTCGAGGCCGGTCTTGCTCGACTGCGCGTGGCGTGCGAGATGCTGCGCTGATCTGCGCTACCCTGAGCGACCTCCCAGTACATTCGATTCCATAAAGGCGAACCATGACGAACCCGTCCGCTCCCTCCCCGCAATGGCCCGCGGGCTACCGCATCAACCCGCGTGCCGACGGCCCGGCCGCCGAGATCGTCGCCGCATTCCGGACGATGCCCGTCGCGGCCATCGGCGACGCGATGAGCCGCAACGTCGGCACCTACGGACTGCGCCAGTATCACGCGCGTCTCGACACCGTGCTGTGCGGCCCGGCGGTGACCGTGCGCGTGCGTCCCGGTGACAACCTGATGATCCACAAGGCGCTGATGATGGTCCAGCCCGGCGACGTGCTCGTGATCGACGGCGGGGCCGATGTCACGCAGGCACTGGTGGGCGGCCTCATGCGTACCACCTGCATCGCGAAGCAGCTCGGCGGACTGGTTATCGACGGTGCCGTGCGCGACCTCCTCGAATGGGCCGAGGAGGGGATGCCGATTTTCGCGCGCGGCCATACGCACCGCGGCCCGAGCAAGGACGGTCCCGGCGAGATCAATATCCCGATTTCGTGCGCCGGCATGGCGGTGCTGCCGGGCGACCTGATCGTCGGCGATGCCGACGGCGTCATCGCGGTGCCCGCCGCCGAGGCCGAAGACGTGCTGCGCCGCACGCAGGCGCACCTGGAACGCGAAGCCCGCATCCGCGAGACCAATCGCACCGGTACCGCCGATCCCGAGCGGTTCGATGCGGTGCTGCGGGCCAAGGGCCTGCCGGTCTGACCCTAAGGCTTGTCGCCGGCGTCCTTGGGCTTGAGCCAGGTACGCCGGGTCATTTCCGAGTCGAGCACGAGGCGGCCATGCACCCGGCCGTTCATCCGCGTCACGAAATGCGTGCATTCCTCCATATGCGCGGACATCAGCGTCCGCACCTGGTCGGCATCCCGCGCGCGCGCCGCTTCGAGGATGCGGCGATGGAATGAAACGTTCGCCGCGCCAAAGCGCTCGTGCTCGCAGGCCGGCGTCTCATTGCCGAAGACGACGAGCTGGCGAAGCATCTCGTTGATCAGTTCGCAGCAGAACCGCAGCATGGGGTTCGGATTGGCCGCGGCGAGAATGTCGTGGAATGTCAGGTCTTCCTGCCGCTGGTCCAGCATCTGTGCGTCGGCGGCAGCCTTCGAGGCCGGATCGCAAAGATCGATCGTGCGCTCGAGCGCCGCGAAATCGTCCTCCGTCAGATGGGCGATGGCGCCCGCGGCGAGCTCCGGCTCCAGCAACCGGCGAATCGTATAGACGTCGGCAATGCCCACATCCTTGAAGAACAGGTAGTTCTGCATGAGCTGGAACGTGCGGTCCAGCGGCACTTCGACGATCGTGCCACCGCCGGCCGGACCGGTCGACACACTGATCAGGCCCTGCACTTCGAGCGATTTCAGCGCTTCCCGGATCGTGCTCTTGCTCACGGCAAACATCTGCTGGAGCTTGATCTCGGGCGGCAGCCTGTCGCCCGGCCGGAGATTGCGCTGTGTAATCAGGCGCTTCAATTCCTCGGCAACCAGATCCGCGCGCTTTTGCTTGCGGATGCCTAACGCGCCTTCCCTGGCCTCGCGAAACATCGTCGACATTGCCCAATCCTTGGTAAGTACCTGCGTAAACCCTGAGAGCGGGCGGATTGACAAGCCGTTTCCGCCGCTCATAAGATGATTCTATTCTATTTATCATGATAAATAGGATAAACCCCGCGATCCCCCATCTTATCGAGGAGTGAGCCGTGAATCGTCGTGATTTGCTTAAGTTGGCCGCGCTGTCGGCAGTTCCGGGCATGGTGACGCATTCGCGCACCGCCCTTGCCGCGGGCGAGACCATCGAGCTAGGTTGTCCGGTACCGATGTCCGGCCCATTCGCCGCGAATGGCAAGTTCGCGGATCTCGGGATGAAGCTTGCGGTCGAGCAGTACGGAAAGGTGCTCGGCCGGCCGTTGCAGTACAGCGTGCTCGATACCGAAGGCAAGCCGGCCACGGCGGTCAGAAAGGTGCAGGAGCTCGCGCAGCAGAAGGCGGCACGCTATTTCGCGGGCGGCATCCTCTCCTCGGAATCGCTGGCCATGGGGAAGGAAGCGGAGAAGCTCGGGGGCGTCTTCGTGACGACCGCCGGCGCCGACGAGATCACGGGCAAGGACTGCAACCGCGCGACGTTCCGCTGGTCCGTGCCGACTTACGGCGCAATCGAGCGCACGGTGCGCCCGCTGATCGAAGCGATGCCGAAGGCAAAGCGCTGGTACACGATCACCCCGCAGTACGTATTCGGCGACGGGCTGCTCTCCGCGGCCAAGAACATCTTCAAGGAGAAGGGCATCGAGCACGTGGGCAACAGCTACCACGCGCTGACCGAGAAGGAGTTCAGCGGCTACCTCACCAATGCGCTGGCCGCCAAGCCGGACGTGCTGCTGATCCTCAATTTCGGCTCGCAATCCTCGGACACCCTTCGGCAGGCCGTGAGCTTCGGCATGAAGAAGAACACCACGATCCTCGTCGCGTGGGCCTCGGGCCTCGAGCAGTTCGAGTCGCTGGGCGCGGACCTCTGCGAAGGCATCTACTTCGGCGCGCAGTACTGGCATGGCGTGGATACGCCGCTGAACCGCGACCTCGTCAAGCGTTCGCGGGACGCGTTCAAGGCGAACCCGAACTACAGCCTGGCGGGTTCGTATATCTGTACGAAGATTCTGGTCGACGGCATGATCAAGGCGGGCACCGCCGATCCCAAGGCCGTCATCGCCGCACTGGAAGGGCTGAAGTACGAAGGGCTGACCGGCCCCGAGGAAATCCGCGCGGGCGATCACCAGGTGCTCAAGAACTACTACCTGCTGAAAGGCAAGGCCAGGTCCGCCATGAAGGACAAGGACGACTACGCCGAAGTCGTGAGTGTGGGCAAGGCCTTTCTGCCCCTCGACCAGACGCAGTGCAAGATGGCATAAGCCGCGCGAAGCCGCGGTAATCCCGGCCGCGGATCTTCCCCGTCAAATCCGATGCACCGGAGCGCGCCACCGCGTTCCGGCGGCTTCACTCATCCGTACGGCCTATGAACGTCTATCTGCTACAGGTGATCAATGGCGTCGGGATCGGCATGCTCTACTTCCTGCTGGCGGTAGGCCTGTCGATCGTCTTCGGCCTCTTGCGTTTCGTCAACTTCGCGCATGGCGCCTTCTACGCGCTGGGCGCATACCTGTGCTTCCAGGCCCTGCAGTTCGGGCTGAATTTCTGGGCCGCGCTGGTGCTGGCGCCCGTGATCATCGGCGCGCTGGCATGGCTCACCGAGAAATTCATGCTGCGCCACGTCTACGCGCAGCCGCACGAGTTCCATATCCTCATTACCGTGGGCCTCGCGCTCGCGATCCAGGAGCTGATCATCGTGGGGTGGGGGCCGCTGGGCGTTGACGTGCCACCGCCCGACATCCTGCAGGGCGTCGTCATGTGGGGCGACTTCATCTATCCGAAATACCGGCTGTTCGTCATCGGTTTCACGGCACTCCTCGCGGTAGCGCTCTGGTGGCTGCTCGAGGGCACGCGCATCGGCAGCGCCGTGCGTGCCGGCAGCGAATCGACGGAAATGGTCTCGCTGCTCGGCATCAACGTGTTTCGCCTGTTCAGCCTGATGTTCGCGCTGGGCGCGGGGACCGCGGCGATTGCCGGCGTCCTGGCCGCGCCCATTCGCGGGGCCGAGCCGTTCATGGGCGTGGAAGCGCTCGGTGTGGCGTTTATCGTGGTCGTCGTCGGCGGCATGGGGAGCTTCACGGGCGCATTGGTGGGCGGGCTGCTCGTCGGCATCGTGCAGAGCCTGATGAGCACGCTCTGGCCCGAGGGCGCGCGGCTGATGATCTATGTGGCGATGGCCGCGGTACTGCTGCTGCGTCCGCACGGTCTGCTGGGGAGGGGATGATGGCATCAGGCAAACAATGGCTCGTCCGCTACCGCTTCTGGTGGCTCGCGCTCGGTATCGCGTTACTCCTTCCGCTCACGATCCGGTCGGGCACGCTCGCCACGGAGGTGCTGATCTATGCCATGGCCGCCATGGCGTGCAACCTTCTGCTGGGATACACGGGCCTGCTGTCGTTCGGGCAGGGCATCTTCTTCGGTCTGGGCAGCTATGCGGCCGGTATCGCGCTGACGCGATGGCAGGGCATGCCGATGCCGCTGGCGCTGCTCGGTGCCGCCGTCATCGGCGCGCTGGCCGCGGCGCTGGTGGGATGGTTCTCCATTCGCCAGCGCGGCACCTATTTCGTGATGCTGACGCTGGCGTTCGCGCAGATGTTCTACTTCATCGCGTACACGACGCCCGGCATTACCGGCGGCGACAACGGGTTGCTCGACATTCCCCGGCCGCCCATCGCGATCGGCGGGCACACGCTGATCGACATCACCTCGTCGTGGGGCTTCTACGCCTTTGTGGCGGTGCTGTTCCTGATCGTCTTCGCGCTGGTCCTGCGCGTCACGGAATCCGTGCTCGGCCGCACGCTGCTGGCCATCCGCGACAACGAGGAACGGGCGCTGGCCGTCGGCTACAACGTGCGCGCGTTCAAGCTGCTGGCGTTCGTCATCTCGGGCGCCGTCACGGGGCTGGCCGGCGCCTTGCACGCCATGCTCACGGGCATCGCGCCGCTGGCGAACATCGACTATCACGCCAGCGAGATGATCCTGGTCATGACGGTGATCGGCGGCACCGGCAATATCTTCGCGTCCGTGCTGGGCGCCGCATTCTACGTGCTGCTGGCCGACTGGCTCTCCACGCTCTGGCCACGGTGGCTGATGCTGCTGGGCTTCCTGCTCATCGCCGTGAGCCTGTTCATGCAGCGCGGGCTATGGGGCCTGTGCTCGACCGTTGCGGCGCGCCTGCGCGGCCTGAAAGACACCGCGGCCACTCACGAGGAGCGCGCATGACCACGCCCATTCTCGAAGCGACGGGTATCGTCAAGCAGTACGGCAAGTTCATGGCGCTCGGCGGCGTGGACCTTCGCGTGATGCCGGGCACGATCCATTCCGTGATCGGGCCCAACGGCGCGGGCAAGACCACGCTGTTCCATATGCTGACGGGAACGCGCACGGTCACCGCGGGGCGCATCGTGTTCGAAGGGAAGGATGTCACGACGGAAACCGACTACCAGCGGGTCCAGCGCGGTATCGCGCGCTCGTTCCAGGTCACGAGCCTGTTTCCCAACCTGTCCGTGCGCGAGAATCTTCGGCTGGCGGCGCTCGGCACCTCGCCCCGCAAGGCCATGAGCGGCTGGCGCTTGCCGACCGGCGACCTGGCCTGCGCGGGCATCGTCGATCAGATCCTGGCGCGGCTGGAACTTGCGCACGTGGCGTCCTCGGCGGCCGGCGCACTGTCGCACGGCCAGCAGCGCCGGCTCGAGGTCGGCATGGCGTTGGCGGCGCGCCCGCGCGCGGTGTTCCTCGACGAGCCGACCTCGGGCATGGGCGTGGACGACCTCGGTGCGATGAAACGGCTGATTCGCGGCCTGGTGGAGGACCACACGGTCGTGCTGATCGAACACAACATGGATATCGTGATGGATATCTCCGACACCATCACCGTGATGCAGCAGGGCAAGGTCCTGATGGAGGGCGCGCCCGCGGACGTGCGTGGCGATCCGCGCGTCCGCGCCGCCTATCTGGGCAATATGATCACCGGAGGCAAGGCATGATGCTCGACGTACAGGATATTCACGGCTACTACGGGAAGAGCCACGTGCTGCAGGGTGTGTCGCTGAGCGTCGGCGACGGGGAGCTGGTCACGCTGCTGGGCCGCAACGGCGCGGGGAAGTCGACGACGCTGAAGGCGATTGCCGGAATCGTCGAACCGCGCGGCGGCCGCGTACTGTTCCGTGGGCAGGACGTCACGGGCAAGCCGGCGTTCCGTATTGCCTCGGAAGGCCTGTGTTTCGTGCCCGAGCACCGGGGTATCTTCAAGCTGCTGACGGTCGAGGAGAACCTCAAGCTCGCGGCAAGGAAGGCTTCGCCGTGGCAACTCGACGACGTCTACCGGATTTTCCCGCGGCTGCGCGAGCGGCGCGGCAATGGCGGCGCGCAGCTCTCGGGCGGGGAGCAGCAGATGCTCGCGATCGGACGCGCGCTGATGAACCATCCGCGCCTGCTGATGCTCGACGAACCCGTGGAAGGGCTCGCGCCCGTCATCGTCGAGGAGATCGTCGCGCAGCTCAAGGTGATCAAGGCCGCCGGCGTGCCGATTCTTCTGGTCGAGCAAAACCTCGAGGTCTGCATGCAGCTTGCCGACCGCCATGTGGTGATCGAGCAGGGCAAGGTGGTCTACACCGGCACCAACGAGGCGTTCCGGCAGGACGACGCGATCAAGGACCGGTATCTCGGTGTCGGCCTCGCCGTCTGAACCGCCATTGCACTGGAGGCAGCATGGAAAACACACCACGTGAATTGCGCATCGATGGCGAGCGGCTCTGGAACACGCTGATGCGTCTTGCCGACATCGGTGCAACGCCGAAAGGCGGCGTCTGCCGCCTCGCGCTGACGGACCTCGACCGGCAGGGCCGCGATTTCTTCGTGCGGGAGGCCAGGGCGGCCGGCTGCACGATCCGCATCGATGCCATCGGCAATATCTTCGCGCGCCGTGCGGGGCGCGACGACACCCTGCCGCCCGTCATGACGGGCAGCCATATCGATACGCAGCCGACCGGCGGCAAGTTCGACGGCAACTACGGGGTGTTTGCCGGTATCGAGGTCCTCAGGACGCTCGATGACCATGGCATCGTCACCGAGGCGCCGATCGAGGTGGCCGTCTGGACGAACGAAGAGGGCTCGCGCTTCGTGCCCGTCATGATGGGATCGGGCGCCTATATCGGCGAGTTCGCACTGGAGGGCCTGCTCGCCCAGACCGACCGCGATGGCGTTTCCGTCGGCGAGGCGCTCGCTGCCATCGGCTACGCCGGCTCGGCCCCGCTGGGCGAGTGCAAGCCTCGCGCGTACTTCGAAGCCCATATCGAGCAGGGGCCGGTGCTGGAAGCGCACGAGACGACGATCGGCGTCGTCACCGGCGCGCTGGGGCAGCGCTGGTACGACGTCACGGTCACGGGCATGGAGGCCCATGCGGGACCGACGCCGATGGCGCTGCGCCGCGATGCGCTGCTTGCCGCGTCCGAGCTCGTGGCGATCGTCAATCGCATCGCGCTCGAGCATGCGCCACACGGGCGCGGCACGGTTGGCTGCCTGTCCGTGCATCCCGATTCCCGCAACGTGATTCCCGGGCGGGTCGCCATGACGGCGGATCTGCGCGCGGCCGACGATACGCAGCTCTCGGCCATGCACGATGCGTTGCTCGCGCGTGCGCAGGCACTCGCCGAGCGCCACGGCGTGGAGATCGATGTGCGGCAAGTCGTCTATTTTCCGCCGCAGCCGTTCGACGACGCGCTCGTCGATGCCGTACGCCAGGGCGCCACGCGCCTTGGTCTTTCCGAGATGGATGTGATCAGCGGCGCGGGGCACGACGCGGTCTATCTTGCGCGCGTGGCGCCCACCGCGATGATCTTCGTGCCCTGCAAGGATGGCATCAGCCATAACGAGATCGAGGACGCCAGCCCCGAGCATCTGGAAGCGGGCGCCAATGTGCTGCTGCATGCGATGCTCGATATCGCGCACCCCACCATTCGATAAGCCGAGGGGCTCATGAAGATTCTGATTGCCAGGCTCAACCACGAAACCAATACGTTCTCGCCCGTGGCCACGCCACTGGCCTCGTTCGACCCGCAGTACGGCGCCGAGGGCTACCGGGCCGCGAAGGGATCGCGCACCGCCGCGGGCGCGTTTATCGACCTCGCGGAGGCCGCGGGCGCGGAGATCGTGGTGCCCGTCATCGCGGGCGCCAATCCCAGCGGGCGCGTGGCCGCGGCCGCGTACACGCATCTCACGGACACGATCGTCGGCGCAGCGGCCGGCTGCGATGCGGTACTGCTCGATCTGCACGGCGCGATGGTCGCCGAGAACAGCGATGACGGCGAGGGCGAGCTGCTCGAACGCCTGCGCAAGGTGCTGCCCGATGCGCCGATCGCGGTCGCGCTCGATCTCCACGGCAATATCACGCAAACGCTGATCGACCACGCCGATATCGCCGTCAGTTTCAAGACATATCCGCACGTCGATATGTACGAGACCGGCGCGCATGCGGGCCGCCTGCTGTTCGATATGATGGCCGGAAGGGTTCGTCCCGTCATGGCGTGGCGCCGGCCGCCGCTCGTCACGCATACGTTGCGTAGCCGCACCGATGAGGGCGCGATGGCCCGCGCCGTGGCGAGCGCGAAGGAAGCTGAGCGCGACGGCATGCTCGCGGTGTCGGTGCTGGCGGGCTTCGGCCTGGCCGACATTGCCGCGCCATGCCTGAGCGTGATTGTGGTGGGCAACGGCGATCCGGATGCGGCCGAGGCCGTTGCGGACCGGATTGCGGCACAGATCTGGGAAGACCGCAACGATTTCGTTTACACCTCCGCACCGTTGGCAGAGTCCATCGCCGCGGCGGCCCACGCCGCGCAGGCGAGCGACGACACCTCCTCGAGGCAGCGCCCCGTGCTGCTGCTCGACCACGGCGACAATTGCATGTCGGGCGGCACGTGCGACAACATGGCGGTGCTCCACGAAGCGCTGGCACAGGGGCTCGATGGTATTGCGGTGGGCCCTGTGTGCGATCCGGAGGCCGTGGCGGCGCTGATCGCGGCCGGTGTCGGCGCGCGCGTCACGCTCGAGGTCGGCGACAAGGTCGCGATGCCGCAGCTCAACCAGTACCCGCAACCGAAACCGGTGTCGGGGATCGTCACGGCCATCAGCGACGGCGAGTATGTCATTTCGGGCCCCACCTATACGGGCCAGAAAATCCGGATGGGCAGGACGGTCCTGCTCGATACGGGTGCCGCGAAAATCATCGTCACGGAGACACCGCAGGAGCACTGGGACCTCGGCATCTTCACCCATATCGGTGTCGACCCGCATGCCGCGCGATTTCTGCTGCTGAAGTCGCGCATGTACTGCCGGCCGGTCTTCGTGCCGATCGCCAAGGCGGTCGTCGAGTGCGACGGCGAAGGCGTAACCAGTTCGCGCTACGAGAAGTTTCCTTTCCGCAAGGTGTCGAGGCCGGTGTTTCCGCTCGACAAGGACACGACGTATTAACTTCAGCATCTAGCAGGCACGCCGATATCCGATAGACCAAAAGGTCTATAAGGAGTCGCTCGTGAAGATGAATTGCGTGACCGGTGTCGTCACGATCACCGGTGTCCTGCTGGGACATGCGGCGTTCCACGCGTCAGCGTCGACGGTGGGACAAGGCATCATCTCCGATCTGCAAGGCAGCCAGTTCTCCGCGAAGCGAAGCGTGTGGAGCGTCAACAAGCTTGCCAGTACGGATGCCATCGGGATCTATCAAGTGCCGTTTTTCAGAACGGCACAGCCCACCGTCGCCGATTGTTCGAAGGTGGTGGAACCCTGCCAGGATGAAAAGCTCCTGCTGACCCAGCCGGGGATGAATTTTGTCCGCCAGTACAACCAGCTGATCCAGTCCGCCGAGAGCTACGTCGACATCGCGAGCCTCGACTCGCAGGACGGCGTGATGCTGGACAATATCCGCGCCGCGCTGACAGCGCTGGCAAGGAAGAACAAGCCGATTACCGTACGCGTGATGTTCGGCTCGGTACCTGAGTTGCTCAACTTCCGCGTCCAGAACTCGCCGAAGTCCGCGGCCGATACGCTCAAGTACATCACGCAAGGCATTCCAGCCTCGTCGCCGATGAAGGTGTACGTGGGCATGTATCGCTCGGGCTATCTCGGCCGCTCGTGGAACCACGCGAAGATCCTCTCCGTGGATGGCGACAGCGTGATCATCGGCGGTGTCAATTTTCTCGACGGCGACTTCAAGTCCCGAGGTTATGTGAGCGACGTCAACCCGGTGAACGATATGTCGCTGGGTTATCGCGGCGCGGGTCTCGGCGTGCCCGCCAGCAAGTTCCTCGACAATCAGTGGGACCTCGTCTGCAAGCAGGCCAAGGACGCCGAGAAGAGCGTCCTGTGGGCGGCGACCGCGCTGTGGACGCGTGGCGGCAGGCCCTCGTGGGACCTCCAGCGCTTTCAGAACGGCAACGTCTATGAGACCGGATGTCCCGACAAGCTCGCGAGAACCTTCGATTTCGTCAGCAACCATACCCAGCAGGACGACCCGTCCGCGGACTATGCCATCTCGCTCGGACGCCTGGGCGATGTTGCGGACTGGCAGCAGGATGCCTCCGACGTGGCGCAGGTCAGCATGATCCAGCGCGCGAACTCGTACGTGCGCATCTCCCAGCAATCGCTGTACAACAACGCGCTGAGCGCGCTAGATGCCAACACGCCCGGCTATCGCGATGTGGTGCCGTTCCCGCGCAAGATCCTGATGGCGCTGTGCGGCGCCATGGCGCGCGGGGTCAAGGTGCAGGTCATGACGTCCGGAGAAAAGGGCCATCCAGGCGCGTATCCGTACAGTCCGCCGCTGGGACGAGAGGTGACCTATCCCGCGTACGCGTCCATCAGCGAGCTGAAGGGTTATCTCGTGACGTTCGGCGGATGCCAGCGCGGCCTGATCGACGACACCAGGGTGCTGGAGATCCGGACGAACTGGAACAAGGCGGCGGCCACGGCCGATGCCACCAGTTTCCCGCATTTCCCCAACCATTCGAAGGTCGTGATGGTGGATAGCCTGAACAAGGCAACCGGCCAGGTGGACGGCAGGCTCGTGTATGTGGGCTCGCACAACACCTATGACCAGTCTCACGCGGAGTACGGCGTCATCGTCGATTCGCAGCGTTTTGCCAGCCGCTTCGACGAGGAGTTCTGGCAATACAACTGGAACAACGCCAGGTAACCGGAACCGCCCACATCCATCATGAAAAAATATCTCACTATCGTGGCTGCGGCAGTCGTGACGGCATGTTCTTCCGGCGATGACGGCAAGTCCGCCGGCGATTGGGGCAAGACCGCGTCGCCGCTCGTCGTCGCCGACGCTTCCCATGAAGCCAGAAATTCGATCGATGCCATTTCCCTCAACGCGGGACTGGAAAGCGGCAAGCAGCTATTTCTGCTCGGCGGCAATCGCGCCATTGCGTTCTGGACGGGCAGCAACTGGGTGGACGTGACACCGCCTTCCAGCCTCGTCGGTGCCGTGGAGGACCTGCTGTCGTTTGTCGTGCGGCCCGATGGCCGTTCCGCATGGGCGGCCACGACGAGCGATCGCATTCTGTTCTTCGACGGCGCAGGCTGGTCCGATCTGAACCTCGCGTCCTGCATGGACACCGCGAACACCGATGTCATCGATACCTCGTTCGATGCCAGATCGAATGCCATCGCGCTGCTCAACGATGCGGGCACCATCTGCGAATACCGTCTGGACGAAAGGAAGTGGCGCACGATGAAGGTCGATGCGGGCACCGCGGACCCCAGCGAGCTTACGCTGAGCATGATCGCCGACGACGGCAGCTTCTACGTGCTGAACGCCGACCACGGCATGATCCAGTTCGACGCCACGGGCGCGGCCCGCGATATCACGGCAGGACTCGATATCTCCCACGGCATCCTGCCGGGCGGCGACGGTTTCAGCGTCGGCGGTACCGCCAACGAGGTCGTGGTCTTCGACGACGTCAGGAACGACTTTTATCGCCGGATCGGTGGCAAATGGGTGCCATCCGGCCTGAACGCGGGCGCGCTTGGAGCGACCGACGTGGTGGACAGGCGTTATGGGTTCGGGCCGAACAAGGACCTCTATATCGTCGCCACGATGAACAACAACCGCGTCGCGGCGTATCGCGATGGCATATGGCGCGAGGTGCCGGTGAATATTGCCGGCGATGAAGATATTTCGGTTGTGTTCGGCAGCATGAACGGCAAGGATCCCAGGGTGCTGATCGGCGCCACGCGGGGCGATGTCGCGGAGTACTTCCTCCACGACCTGGCCAATGGTTCGACGACGAACCTGTCCGCCGCGCGGCCCGATATCACGCGCGTCATCGCGAGTGCCGACCTCAGGACCGTGTTCGGCATCACGGAGTCGGCGCAGATCTACCAGTTCGAATCGAAGGATGCGCGCTGGGTGGCGACCGACTTCGATATCGCGAGCTTCGGCGCCAACGGCATCATGACCGCGGTCGTGACCAACGACGGCATCCTGAGCATGGGCCTGAGCAACGGCGAAGTGGTCGTGTTCGACTGATCGGCCGGGAGCCGGCTTATGGAGATGTTTCCTGAAGCCGGCTCCCGGGATCGCAAACGGAAGTCGATACGCCGAGGTTCAAGCGCCGAGGTTCAAACGCTACAGTTCAAACGCCAAAGTATCGATCCTCCAGATCCACATCGTCCGGAAACCATCGCGCCTCGAGCAGCTTGCCGCTGCGCAGCGACAACGCCAGCACCCCGGGCGACGCCAGCCCGTTTCCGCTCATCAACGACGCAGGCAGCACGACAACGCCGCCATTGAGGCTCGGCTTGCCGAATGCACCGAAATGCACGGGCGTCTGCCCCATGGCCCAGCCCTTGAGCTTCGCCAGGCCCTTGACTCCCCGATAGACGCCCGACGTGCGATTGACGCCCGGCTGCAGCCACGTAAAGTCGGGAATGCCCGCGGCATACAGGCCCGCGAAGTCGCCGGCGTCCAGCAACTGCCGCACCGTATCGAGCAAGCGCTCGATATCGGCGGGTGCCATGGCCGCATCCACGAGTCCCATGCCCAGCGAAGCCGCCGCGTTGGCATCGAAGAACTCCACCACGTTGCGCGCGACGATCTCGCGGTCGTTGTCCACGCAGATCATGTGATAGCTGTCCTCGAGCACGACCATACGCGCAAGGCCCGCGCGGGCGCGGCCTCCGATGCGTTCCACGAGATAACTCGCGGAGCGAAGGCTCGTCAGTTCGTCTTCGCGCGCGTGCACCACGAGCGTCGGGCACACGATCTGATCGAGGTCGGCCATGACCATGGCGCGCAGGCGGTCCACTTCACGAATACAGGCCAATGGCACCCAGCGGTAATGGAAGTTCTCGCCGCGCTTGAACTTGGCCTTGATGATGCCGCGAAGCTGTTCGTTCTTGATGCCGTAGGGTTCGTCCTCCACGACCTTCATGCGCGCGGCCACGCCCGGCACGCGATAGAGCAGCGAACGGGCGGAGCTGTACCACGGCGTGGCCCAGCCATCGATATAGATCGGTGGCGCCAGCGCCACGAGCTTGCCCTTGGCATGCCGCTCGCGCTTGACCGTTTCCACGGCCAGCAGCGCGCCCATGCACATGCCCATCACATGCAGCACATCGTGCTGGGCCGCAGCTTCGCGATATTTCTCGCGGACGGCGTCGAGCCAGTCTTCCGCGCTGACGTTCAGCAGGTCTTCAGGCTTCGTGCCGTGGCCCGGCAGCGTCAGCGAGTGCGTGACGAAGCCCGCGTTCTTGAGCCGCTTGTGCATCGAGCCGAGATCGAACTGCGTGCCGCCCAGGCCGTGAATCAGAAATACGCCCGGCTCACGCATGATGCGCTTCCGCACGGATCAGGCAGACCACGCGCTCGACGGCACCATCGGGTCCATGTACCGATGCGAATCGCGTCTGCACATGCAGTTCACGCCCGTCGAGGCGAATGTCGCAGGTGCCGGCGCTGCCGTCGTGCCGACCACTCGCCACCGCATCCCATCCCGCCTGCGCAAGCGGCCGGTCGCGCATGACGACCCGATCCAGCCAGTCGCGAATATTGCGGAGTTGCACGGCATCCTTGCCCAGCACGGCCTCTGCGGACTCGCCCCAGACCGCGGCACCCGTGACGGGATCGAACTCCACGCTCGCCACGCCCGTGGCCAGCAGCGTGCGCTCGTAGCGCAACTGCCACTCGCGCGCATCGATCAACGCCATGCGCCGTGCCTCGTTGAGGGCGCGGCCGGCGAGCAACAGCACCGCCCACACGCAAACGTAGGCCTGCACCTCGATCACCGCTTCGCCCGCGAACGCCTCGTTGACCGCAAACGGGCCGCCCCCTCGGGCCGTGAGGCCGATGATCAGCACCGCGCCCACCAGCGTGGCAAGCGAGCCGCCGCGCGGGCCCCAGAACATCGACGCCAGCAGCAGGAACGGCATCGGCAGATAGGCGAGCGTCGGCGCGATCTCGCCGAACCGCGCATCCACGCCGCGATTGAACACGATCAGCGTCGTGACAAGGAACAGCGCAAACATCGCGGCACCCGCGCCGAACTGTTTCATGGGCATGCCGCCCGAACGCTTGATCGCGAAACCCTTGAATGCGCCGATAACCGGTGCCACGAGCAGAATGCCGACAATCGTGGAGAACGCCCACGCGCGCCACTCGTTCGACGACACGAGTTGTTCGGGGTACTGCCATCGCCAGAGTTCGTTGGCGAGCGTGGCACCGCTGATACCTGTGACGCATGCGCCAAGCACGAGCAGCGTCACTTGCTGTAGCGGCCGATCGACGTTCGCGCGCGATGCCACCCATGCGCCCAGCACGATACTGCCCGCCTCGATCAGGCCGAATGCAATGGCCGCGTTCCACGGCAATGCATGCCCGATCGCACCCCAGAGCACGGTTGCCACCGCCGTACCGGTTACGACGGCAGTGCGATGGCTCGCCGAACTCGCGAGCATGGCGCCGAAGCTCACGCCCGATGCCAGCCACACGGCAATGGCTTGCGTATCGCTCGCGGCCATTGCAGCAGAGAGCGCGCCAACGAACAAGTAAGCGAGGGCGACAACGCCTGCGACAAGCATGAAGCGGTTACGTGCGGACTGCATGAATGGTTTTCCCAGAGAGGTCTCCTGTCGTCTATCGGCGCGCGCATATGGGCCTTGAGCAAGGCACTGCCGTTCCAGAATTTGCACGGCACGACGCACTGTGTATAGATTTTTCAAAAAGCACACTTTTAACTAAAGTGCCAAACGTCACGACCGTTAGGTATTCGCATAGAAAACCAACGAAGAAGGGAAGTCGATGTTCGAGACCTATTGGAGAAGGACGGCACGCGCTGCAGCGCTCGCGGCAATGGCTGCCACACTCAACGGCTGCGGCGGTGGTGACGACAACAGCAACACCGCGGCAGCGCCCACGCCGAACAATCAGCTGGCCAACTGCACGGGGATGGACCAGATTCAGGAAGTCACCGGTTACCCGGTCTATTCCGTGAGCGCGGCAAGCTACGACGCATGCGATGTGGCCAAGCGCTATATCGCCGGTTACGCGATCGTCTCGGACGAGGACGTCGACCCGTGGGCCGCCGGCGATGCGCACGGTGGCTTCCAGCAATTGAGCCCCACCAAGGCGAAGTCGCCGGCGACGGGCGACGATCTGATCATCAGCATGCTGCCGGCCTCGGCACCCGCCGAAGCGGAGTCGGTACCGCGCACGCGCTTCGTGCTGGCCAAGTCGACCGATGCCAACTACACACCGGTCACCTGCGAAATCTCGGGTGACGACGCGGCGTTGGAAGCGGGCCTCGAGAACTGCCTCGCGCCGCTGCGCACGCCGGGACAGCAGGTCGCGCAGCACGTGATGTCGCCCTCCGCCGCGCCGATGTTCGATGCGATCGGCAATGTCGAGCCCGATGCGAATGCGTGGACCCTGCTCGGCCGGGGCCAGAAAACGTACTCGACCACCGTCAACGGCATCAAGCACTGGTATCACGGGCAGGCCGCTGCCGGCAACGTGACGGCCAATATGAGCCTGTATCGTCTGAACTCGGTGAATCAGGTGGACTACTACCTCGCCAAGATCAAATGGTCGAGCACGCCGATCATGGCCGCGACCTGCACGACGGTTGCCTGCGGTTACTACAACAACGACTCGACGTTGAAGCTGCAATTGAACGTCACCCGCGCGGGCAAGACGATCAAAGGCGAGATCGTCGACTATGCGCCGGTCACGATGGCACGCAATACGACCACGAGCAGGAAGGTCGGCGTCAGCGCCACCGCGGGCGAGAAGGGCGGCGTCACGGCAAGCAGCGATGTCACCCAGTCGTATTCGTATCCGTCCGTCAGCATCGCTGCCTCCAATCAGGACAACGTGCTCACCTTCTCGCGCTATCACGCGACCGATCTCGGGCACGTCTTCTCCAGTGGCGATCTGTTCAGCGGCGCCGATACGACGATTCGCAACGTCGACACGCCCATCTGGGTCGTCTTCCAGGTGCCGGCGGGGTCCGCCAGCGTGGCCGATGACGTGACGCTGAACGTGTCGGAGCTCTCCGGCAACTTCGGGTTCTTCGTGGACCCGGGCCTGTTCGTGCCCAGCTCGGTCGGCGTGGACCTGTTTGGCTACCGCACGGCCAATGCCATCTCCGAGACGTACTCGCCTCCGATGTTCGGGGCCGTGGTGTCCGATGGCGCGGGTGGCACCAGGCCCGTGACGCTGGACGCCGACAATCCGATTCGCCTGAAGCCGGAAGAGACGTTCAGGATCGACGTGAAGGCCGGCGACACCAGCACGCCGTACCGCCTGCAGTGGCAGGTCACCGATGCGCCGGACTGGCTCACGCTGTCGCCTTCCAAGGGCAGCTCGCGCAGTGGCGACCAGCCGCTGACGATCCGCGTGCCCAAGACGGCCGCAGTGGGTAGCTTCGGGTACATCAAGATCAACACCACGCCGAAGGGCGCGGCGCCTTCCGTGCGCGATGGCGATCTGCATATCCCCGTGCTGATCGTTCAGTAATCCCCACCGCAGGACCGGACCCGCCGCACGTTGTCGAACATCGCAGCGGGTCCGTCATCACGCTCCCCTCCAGCTTATGCGTCCCCACAGTTTTCCCTGTCTTTCCCGCACGGCCGCCGCACTCGCGCTCGCGCTCGCGCTGATGCTCTCCGCCTGCGGTGGCGACGATGCGCAGCCGACCGCGAGCACGCAGACGGTGGAGCAGGGCACCGCCGCGCCTGCCGTGCCGAATACGCCCGCGCCGCAACCGGACGCGGCATCCACCGTCGTCACCGCCTGCAGCAACTGCGCCGCGCTCGATGCGCATACCTATGCGGGTGCGGGCATCGGCGTATGGCAGCACGTAAACGACACGAACGACACCCTCGACGTGCCGGTCCGCATCGACGGCCTCACGGGCCAGGATGTCACGCTGGTGTTCGCCAATACCACGGGCACGGCACAGCCCATGCCGCCGATCTCGCTCACCGCTACGCGGCAACCGTGGCAACTCGATCGCATCGGCGCGTCCGTTGCCAACGCGTCCGCCGCCAGTATCGTGGGGCGCTCGATGCATGACGCCATCGGCGAGTTCAACCGCCGCGGCTGGGTCGATTTCGCGGGCGAGCGCACCGCGCAGCCGGGCTTGTATCGCTCGGTGCAGCCCGTCGATCCCGGGCATGTGGGCGACTCGCGGACCTGGTATCACTCCGACAACACGGCGCGTACCGCCACGCTGATGCGCCAGGCGCAGGTCTCGGATGGCACCACGGTCAACCTGTGGGTGGAGGCAGACGAATGGGCGCCGTCACGGATCGGCACGACGCTGGCCGACACGCTGATGAACGCGTTCGTACCCGCCGGCCGCATCTACGACATCCTGACTGCCGTCGGCGGCCCGCTGTGGGGTCCCCACAATTACACCAATCTGCTGTCGGGCAACGGACGCCCGATCGATATCGTCATCCTGAACTTCGATCGCAATGGCGAGCCGTTTGGCGACGTGGGCTATTTCTTCTCGCGCAACGCCATCAAGCGCACCGCTACCGAGAACCTCTACGGGAACGATGCGATCTCGCTCTATCTGGATTCGGAGACGCTGTATCTTGGCGGCGCACAGGGCGTGCAGAACAGCACGATGACGCTTGCGCACGAGGGGATGCACATGCAGAACTTCTATCGCCGTGGCGTGCTGCACGGATGGCCGGCGATGTACGACTCATGGCTGGAGGAGGGCACCGCCATGATGATCGAGGACTTCGCGGCCGAGGGCATTACGCCGGGCTACAGTCCGCTGGCCGACGTACGGTATCTGGACTATGTCGCGCGGCGCGAAGGCTCCTACAACTGCAGCCTCGTCCACTGGACGCCGTTCACGAATACCTGCGAGAGCTATTCGGTCTCGGGCTCCTTCGGCGCATTCCTGAATCGCCAGCTCGGCCTCGGCTTCTACAAGACGCTGCTGTACAACGTGTCGAGTCCCGATACGCTCGCGGTGCTCGATGCCGCCATCCGCGAGGCCGTTCCGGGCTCCGGATTCGCCGATCAGTGGCGCAAGTTTTCCGTCACCGCGGCGGGCATGATGGTCTCGCCATTCACCGCGGGATATGGCTTCCCCGAGCGCTTCGACGGGGGCTTCCACCTCAACAAGATCAATCCGCTGTTCCTGCAGGTGTTCCGCACCTACGTCACGACATTGCCGGCCGCGATCCAGCCCTATGCCAGCGTGCCGATTCTGCGCCTTGCGGTCAAAGGCAGCTTCACCGAGGTGGTGAAAGTGCCGCCGGGCATCACGCTATCGATCATCGTGCAGGACTTCGGCGATGTGGAGGATACGGAGGACTAGCCTGTCCTTCAGGGTGTCATCTGACCGGCGACCGCAGGCGAATTGAAAGCTGCCGATCCATACAATGGACCACGCCTTCGATACGAGCTCAGCCGGAACATGTCCCTACTCGACCGCCTCTCCCAGGCAGGCCTCGCGTTGCCTGCCCCCATCGCGCCCCTGGGGTCCTACCAGACCGTCTCCATTTCCGGAAACCAGGTGTATGTCTCCGGTCTCGGCCCCTTCGAGGATGGCAAGCCGATCGTCGGCGTCGTCGGGCGCGATATGTCGCTGGAGGCCGCCCAGCATGCGGCGCGCCTGACGATGCTGATGATCCTGTCCTGCGTCGATCAGGCATGCGGTCTGGACAATATCGAGCGATGCAACCTGCTGACCGTCTATGTGCGCGCGGAACCGGACTTCACCCAGCATCCCAAAGTGGCCAACGGTGCGAGCGACGTGCTGCTGACACTGTTCGGGCGAGACAAGCTGCCGGCGCGCAGCGCGCTGGGCATGTACTCGCTGCCCATGGGGATTCCGGTGGAAATCGACAGTATTTTCGAGCTGAAAGGTTGACCATCGTGCGCCTGCCATGAGAACCACCATCGGGACCACCATCGGGACCACCATCGGGACCGCCACGATCAAGCGCTGGGTCGGCCTGCTGCTGGCGGCATCGCTCGCGGCCGGCACGAGCGGCACTTTCGCCGAGCCGCTCCGTGCGCGTATCGTTGCCGACGCACTCGGCTTTCCCGAAGGCACCGTGCTGGCGGACAAGGTGCTCTATTACGTCGACTATCAGGTTTCCACCGTCAACCGGCTCGATGACAGAGGCCCCGCGGTGGTTCAGACGTTGCCCGGCTGCGGGGCCAACGGGCTGGCCGTCGTGAACGGAGACTTGTGGGTGGCATGCTACGACAGCGGAACGATCGAGCGCGTCGCTCCCGATGGCCGGCGTCTGGGCCGCATCGACCGTTCTCGTGATGGGGAAAGATTCGTTCGCCCCAACGACCTCGTCGCGAACCGGCGCGGCGATCTCTACTTCACCGCGTCGGGCGACCGGCCGGGCACCGGAAAGGTGTTTCTGGTACCGCAAGCCGGCGCTGCCGCGAATCAGGTCGCGCAGGAAATCGCGTCCGGCCTCGACAACGCGAACGGTATCGCGTTGTCCGCCGACGAGCGCATCCTCTACGTCGGCGAAAGCGGATCGGACAGCGTCCTCGACTATCGGATCCGTGCCGATGGATCATTGCCAGGTCGCCACACCTTCGCGGCACTCGATGCGCTGGCCCCCTCAAGCGCCACGGGGCGCCATACGCCCGACGGCATTCGCACCGGACCCGATGGATCGCTATTCGTGGCGCTGTTCCATGGCGGCGGCGTCTGGGTCCTCGACGCCAAAGGCGCGTTGGTGAAGGCGATCGATGTACCCGGCGACCATCACTCCAATCTCGCCATCTCCCGCGATGGCCGCGACATGTACGTCACGTCGGTCACGGGATCGTCGGGCCGCATCTATCGCCTGCCAGCTAGTCCGCCCTGATATCGGCGCGCGCCGCGACGGCGCGCATCGCCGGCAATTCCTTCTCGATGCGCGTCTGCACCGTGGCACCGTTGCCATAGGCGGGCGTCAGCCCGAGCTCCACCATGCGTGCCTGCGTGGCCGGCGCGTTGGCGACATCGGCGAGCGCCTTCTCCAGTTTCTGTTGCACGGGCGCGGGCAGTCCCGCCGGGGCCATCAGTGCGAACCAGCTCCCCATCTCGAAGCCCGGATAGCCGCTTTCCGCGACCGTTGGCACTTGCGGCAGCGCCGGGTGACGCTGCGCGGACAGCACGGCAAGCGCCTTGATCTTTCCGGCCTTGATCAGCGGCTGGCTCGCGACGATCGTATCCACGGCCACCTGCGTCTGGCCGCCGACCAGCGCCGTCAGGCTCGGCGCGCTGCCGTTGAACGGCACATGCACCATGCGCATGCCGGCGGCGGACTTCAGCATCTCGGCCCCGAAATGGACCGACGATCCGCTGCCGAACGAACCATAGGAGAACTTGTCCGGCTGGGCCTTGGCCTGCGTCACCAGATCCTTCAGCGAGCCAAGCCGCGTGTCGGGGTTGGCGACGAGGACGAGCGCCATATCGGCCACCTGTCCCAGCGCGGTAAAGCTCTTGACCGAGTCATATGAGAGGTGCTGGCGAATGGCCGGATTCAGCGTGAGCGTGCTGTTGGAGGCCAGCAGGAGCGTATAGCCGTCGGGTGCCGCCTTCGCGACCTGCGTCGCGCCCACGATCGTGCCGGCGCCGGGCTTGTTCTCGACGACCACGGACTGCCCCAGTTTCTCGCCGAGCCCCACCGCCAGCAACCGTCCCAGCACATCCGTCGCACCGCCGGCGGCAAAGGGCACCACGAGCCGGATCGGCCGATCGGGATACGACGCCGATTGCGCCATGGCCTGCGGCGCGGACAAGGTCATGGCCACGCCGCATGCGAGCACCAGTTTCAGGAGTGTGGAGGTCATCATGTCAATGTCTGCGAAGATTTCGGGGGCAATCGATCGTTGGGGAAAGCGAGGGTCCGTCAGTGCAATGGCTCAGCCCAACAGCGGGCTGCGCAGGCGCGAGAACCCGCCGGCCTCGTCATAGGCGTGCCCAAGCTGCAGGACGGCCGCATCGGCCTGCGCCGGCCCGATGATCTGGATGCCCGCGGGCAATCCATTCGGACCGAAACCGGCCGGTGCCGCGAGTGCGGGCAGTCCCGCCATCGTGGCCGGCACCACGGTCTGCATCCAGCGGTGATAGGTATCCATGTCGCGGCCATCGATCGCATGCGGCCAGTCCCATTCGGCCGGGAAGGGGAATACCTGCGTGGAGGGCAAGACGAGGTAGTCGTAACGCTCGAACAGCGCCCGCATGGCCTGATACCAGGCGCTGCGCACGCACATGGCCTCGAATACGCGGCTGCCGGACAGCGCCTGCCCGCGTTCGATCTCCCAAACGGCTTCGGGCTTGAGCAGCGCACGCTTCGCGGGGTCATCCCAGAGCGCCTTGTTGGCCCCGGCCACCGCGAAACTGCGCAGGTCGATCCACGCCATCCACAGCGATTCGAGGTCGAAGTCGGGCAGCGCGGCTTCCACCGTGCAGCCGATATCGCGCAGATGCGTCAGCGCCTGCTCGCAGGTCCCGAGCAGACCGGGTTCCGTCGGCAACTGACCGCCCAGATCGCCGAGCCAGCCGATGCGGACGCCTTTCCAGTCGCGCGGCGGCGGCAGCGCAACACTGCCCTGAGGTTCCGCGCGGCGCGTCAAAGGCAGCCGTGCATCGAATCCGGCCTGCACCGACAGCAGCAATGCCAGGTCCGGCACATTGCGCGCCATCGGCCCGGCCACGCTGAATTGCTGAAAGAAGACCTCATCGGTCGGCCCGTGGGGCACGCAACCGAAGGACGTGCGCAGCCCGTACACATGGTTGAACGCGGCCGGTGTCCGCAGCGATCCCATCATGTCCGAGCCGTCCGCCACGGGCAGCATATGCAGCGCCACGGCCACCGCCGCACCGCCGCTGCTGCCGCCGGCCGACCGCGACGGTTCCCAGGCATTGCGGGTCGTCCCATAGACCTGGTTGTACGTGTGGCCCCCCAGCCCGAACTCCGGCGAATTGCTGCGGCCGACGAACAGCGCGCCGCCCGCCCGCATGCGCTCGAAGATCACGGCGTCGGTGCGGCTGACCTGGCCGGCAAAGATCGGGGAGCCCTTGGTGGTGACCATCCCGGCGGCCGGCATGATGTCCTTGGGCGCCTGCGGAAAGCCATGGAGCGGGCCGCGGCTCTGGCCACGGGACAGCTCGCCGTCGCGCTCGGCGGCCAATGTGCGGAGGGCGTCGCGATCGACGGGCGCGACGATCGCATTGACCTGCGGATTGTGGCGGTCGATCTGCGCCAGGAAGGCATCGAGCACCTCCACACAGGAGACGTCGCGTGCATGGATGGCACGGGACAGGGACACGGCGTCGAGTTCGACGATGGAAGCGTTGGCAGGCGATGGCATAAGAGCTCTGTTTTTGTCGCGTTCCGAAAAGCATACGAGCGGGCGTGCCTTTTCGACAATCGATGATTTTTCCAGATATCCTTGCGTAAAACGCAAACCTCGGGATATCCCGGAGAGACCAGAATCGTGCTGTCACACCGCCTGCAGGACACCTCGCTGCGCTATTTCCTGGAAGTGGTCCGCTGCGGATCCCTGACCGATGCCGCCAAGCGGCTCAATGTCACGGTGTCCGCGGTCAGCCGACAGGTCGCCGTGCTCGAGGACCAGCTGGGCGTGCCGCTGTTCGACCGCCGGCCGCGCGGCATGGTGGCCAGCGCGGCCGGCGAGTTGCTGGCCGCTTTCGCGCTGCGGGGCGCACTCGACGCCGACCGGGTCGTGACCGAGATTGCCGCGCTGCAGGGCCTGCGCCGTGGCCGGGTCAGGGTAGCCACGTCCGCGGGCTTTGCGATCGATTTCCTGCCTCGGGCGATTGCAGCGTTTCGGAACGACTATCCGGGGCTGCATTTCCACCTTCGCGTGGCGCCGCCGGCCGAGGTCACCAATATCGTGCTCCATGGCGATGCGGATATCGGCATCACCTATAGTCGCGCGGCCGGGCACGGCATTCGCGTGGAGCACAGGCAGCCGGCCCCCGTCATCGCGATCATGCGTCCCGATCATCCGCTCGCGCGCTTCCGCAGCATCACGCTCGCGCAGATGCAGGCGCATCCGGTCGCGTTACCCGAGGGCGACAACACCGTGCGCCAGCTGTTCGATATCGCCTGCAGCGAGCGCGGCATCATTTTCGAACCGGTGCTGGTGACCAACCATTTCGAAACCTTGACGAGCTTCGTCCTGAACGGTGGCGGCCTGTCGATCTCCGGCGCGGTAACGGTCGGCGACCGCGTGCGCCGCGGGGAAATCCACCCGGTGACGATCCGGGAACGCGGCATGAGCAGCCGCGTGATCGAAATCCAGACGCTGGCCGGACGGGTGCTGCCGGAAGGCACGCGCGCCTTCCTCGGCTTTATCCGCGAGCGCCTCGTGGCGGAGGCGGGCTGATGGGGGAACCGGGGCCGCGCCTCAGTGCATGGGAATCGCGGCGTTGAAGATCAGCACCATGATCAGCCCCACCACGGCGACGATCGACTGCACGACCGAGATGGTCTTGGTCGCTTCGCTCATCGTCATGCCGAACGATTCCTTGACCATCCAGAAGCCCGCGTGATTGGCGTAATTGAAGAACAGCGAGCCGCAACCGATCGACAAGGCCAGCAACGGCAGGTTCAGGCTCGGATCGCTGCCGGCCAGCGGCGCGAGCAGGCCCGCCGCGCCCACGATGCCGACCGTGGCCGAGCCTGTCGACACGGACAGCAGCATGGCGATGAGCCAGCCGAGAATCAGCGGCGGAAACGCGAGCTGCTGCGTCAGATGGACGATGGCGTCGCCGACCTTGGCGCTCGTCAGCATCTGCTGGAAGGCGCCGCCGCCCGCGATGATCATGATGATCGAGGCAATGGGCTTGAGACTGCTGCCCAGCGCGCCGCGCAGTTTCTCGGCATCGCCGCCGCGCGACAGCACGAGAGCGCCAATCGCGAACAGCACCCCCAGCAGCATGGCGATCAGCGGATTGCCGAGAAAGCTGGCCACATGCAGCGCCGCGCTGCCTTTGGGCAGAACCGTTTCCGCGATCGCATGCACGAGCATCAGGATCGCGGGCAGCAGCGCCGCCAGCACGCCAATGCCCACACCGGGCTGACGGCTGGCGTCTGCCTTTTCCGTGATCGTGAATTGGTCCAGCAACGCCTGGTCGGGCTTCGTGGTCATGCGCCGCGAAATAAACGCGCCGTAAAGCGGGCCGCCGAGAATCATGGCCGGAATGGCGCCCAGAAATCCATACAGCATCGTCGGACCGACCGAGGTCTTGAGGCTGGCGATCGCGGTCAGCGGACCGGGGTGGGGCGGCACCATGCCATGCATGGCCGCCAGCGCGGAGATAACGGGCACGCCCACATAAACGTAGGCCGAACCCTTGAACCGGCCCTTGGCTTCGAGCTTGCGCGCCACGCTGAAAATCAACGGCAGCATCACCACGAGCCCCACTTCGAAGAACATCGGAATCCCGACCACGAACGCCACGAGCGTCATGGCCCACGGAATCATCCGATCGGACGCGCGCCGCAGGATGGCTTCGGCAATCTGCTCCGTGGTGCCCGCATCGGCAAGAATCTTGCCGAGCATGGCGCCCAGCGCGATCACGACACCCACGGCCCCGAGCGTCTTGCCCGCGCCATCGACCAGATGCTTGACAATGCTTTCGGGCGCCATGCCCGTCGCAAACCCCACCCCCACTGAAACCACGAGCAGCGCAAGCAGGGGATGCATCTTGATGCGCGACACGATCAGCGCGACGAGCACCAGCACACTGACCAGGGCGGTCAGCAGCAGTTGTAAATCCAGAGGAGTCATAGGGGGATGAAGGCAGGGCGTGCGCCACGTTGGCAAGCCCGAAGTGTAACAACGAAGGGCCACCGTGCGCAGGGGATACCCGCGCACGGTGGCCCTCGTCACCGCGCCCGCCCTCTGTGCTACGAGAGCCGGGCACGCATCAAGGCAGCGTGATCTTGCGGATCGTGTTCTGGTTGAGCTCGGTCACATAGAGGTTCCGGGCGCTGTCGATCGCGATCGAGGTCGGCGTGTTGAATCGCGCCGTCGACCCGCTGCCGTTTGTGGAGCCCGGCGTGCTTCCTCCCGCGATGGTCGTTACCACGCCGGCGGGCGTGATCTTGCGGATGGTGTTGCCATTACGGTCGGCAACGTACAGGTTGTCGTCCGGGTCGATGGCCAGACCGTTGGGGCCGTCGAACTGGGCAGCCGTGCCCGTGCCGTCGACCACGGCGGCGACACCGGATCCGGCAAACGTCGTGACCGTGCCTGCCGGCGTCATCTTGCGAATCGAGTTGGTCGAGATGTCCACGATGAAGAAATCGCCGTGCGAATCGCGCTTGATATCCATCGGCGAGAAGAACGTCGCCGTGGAACCCGGACCGTCCGTGGCGCCCGGCGTCAGGTTGCTACCCGCCAGCGTCGTGACGACGCCCGCTGCCGTGATCTTGCGAATCGTGTGGTTGTTGAACTCGGTCACGTAGAGATCGCCGCTCGCGTCGAACGCCGCGCTCGTCGGCGAGCTGAATCGCGCCCCAGTACCCGATCCGGCGTTGGCATAGCCCGGCGTGCCGGCCGTGGAGCCGGCGTAGGTGGAGACCGTCGTGCCGTCGAACTTGCGGATGGAGTTGTTGCCCTGGTCGACGATGTACAGGTTGCCCGCCCCATCGACGGTCACCGCGTTCGGATAGCGGAAGCGCGCGGATGCCGCGGGACCGTCCACGACGCCCACGGTGTTCGTACCGACGACGGTGCTCACGATGCCCGCGGGCGTGATCTTGCGGATCGCGCTGTTCTGCGAGTCGGCGACGAGCATATTGCCGGCCGCATCGAAGGCGATGCCGATGGGCGACAGGAACGTGGCCGATGCGAGCGGGCCGTCCGTGAAGCCGCCGGTGGCCGAACCCGCGTAGGTCGATACCTGCGCCTCGGGCGCGGGATTGTTGACGCAATCCACGGCGACATCGCTGACGTTGGCCGTGGCCGTGCCCGATCCGTGCGTAACGGTGCAGGTCTGGCCCGCCGGCTGCGTGGAAACCGTCACGTCGTATGCACCGCTGACAGCCGTGGCGAAGGTGAAGCTGCCATTGGCGGCCACCGACACCGCGTCCACGCCATTGTTCTGCAGTACCACGGTCGCGCTCGAGGCGAGGCCCGTCACCGCGCCGCCGATCGTATAGGTCTTCGCTTCCGGGACGGAAGGCGTGGAGGGGGGCGGGGGCGTATTGCCTGCCGGTGCGGTGGCAGCCTGCCCACCATTGCTATCGCCGCCGCAACCGGCGATCGTCAGGCCGATCAGAAGCATCGACGCGGCAGCAATATGGGTAATGCGAGTTTGAGTGTGCATGCTCGATAGTGAGGAGAAGAGCCAATCGCTCTCGCCTTGTATCGGCACCGACTGTTAACCCTTGAGCAGCAATCGCCACAGGGGCGATTGCCGCGGCATTATGAAATCCCCTGGCAAGGCGCATGTGGGTGACATGGCTTTATCGCGCCGCGCGGAATGCCTACAGTGTGCGGATATCAGGACCCGCACGCCCTCCATGTAACCCCTCTGAAGGACACATCATGTCGCAAACGGATACTCCCGTCTGGTTGATCACCGGATGCTCCACCGGTCTGGGCCGCGCGCTCGCGGGCGTCATCCTCGACAAGGGCTGGCGCGTGGTCGTCACGGCGCGCGATGTGTCGAGCGTCGCCGACATCGTCCAGCGCGCGGAAGACCGTGCCCTCGCGCTTACGCTCGATGTGACCAGCCCCGCCGACGTGCAAGCCGCCGTGACCGAGGCCGTTGCGCGCTTCGGCCAGATCGACGTGCTGGTCAACAATGCCGGTTACGGCTACCAGAGCACCGTCGAGGAAGGCGAGGATGCCGAGATCCGCGCGCAGTTCGATGCGAACGTCTTCGGCCTGTTCAGCGTGACGCGTGCCGTGCTTCCGCACATGCGCGCAAGGCGGCGCGGCAATATCATCAATATCACGTCGGTTGCCGGCTTTATCGGCTTCGCGGGGTCTGGCTACTATGCCGCCTCCAAGCACGCGGTGGAAGGCTGGTCCGACTCGCTGCGCGCGGAGGTGGCGCCGCTGGGTATCGGCGTGACGTGTATCGAGCCGGGCCCATTCCGCACCGATTGGGCCGGCCGGTCGCTGCGGCAGACGCAGAGCAAGATTACCGACTACGCCGACACTGCGGGCAAGCGGCTGGCCGGCACCAAACAGGCGAGCGGCACACAGGCCGGCGACCCCGTCCGCGCGGGCGAGGCCATGGTCGCCATCGCGCGCAATGCCGACGCGCCGCGCCATCTGGTACTGGGCGCGTGGGGCTTCGATACGGTCGTGCAGGACCTGCACAAGCGCGTGAACGAGATCGAAAGCCAGCGGGATCTGAGCCGGTCGGCCGACTACGATGCTTGATTGCGCCGGAGGCGGCCGCGATCGTCGCGGCGACGAAACAGGCTACGGCTTGGGCAACGCCGACCGCCGGCCGCGCTTCCGGGGCTTCGCTTCCACGCCGATACGCGTATCGCGCTCGAGCACAAGGGCGACGAGCGCTTCGGCGGTGTCCTCGAACGCGGCATCCTCCTGCGGAACGTAGAGCCACTTGCCGAGCACCGGATGGGGACGCAGCGCAGGCAAGTCCTCGAGGAGGCTCGCATGCGCTTCCCGCGCGGTGCACACCAGCAACCCATTCCACGGCTTCGCCCGATCCGCCGCCACGAGGCACAGGCGTCCATCGATATAGGCCGCATCGCAGCCGAACATCTGCTTGCGGAGATAGGTGGCATCCCGATCGAAGGCGTCGAAGATCCAGAGCAGGGAATTACGGACGGCGGAGGGCATCGGCGCGCTTCGGTGCGGGTTGAGGCTGACCACGTACGATGTAGCATCGTTTGCGTGCCATGGCAACGCCATGCCTCCCACGGCGGGGTCGCCGGCGCCTTCCCGATTCAATTCTTCCCGGATATTGCCGATATAGAGGCGGGCTACCGTACCTGTCGGACGGCCCAGACGCGTGCAAGAGGGGAGCAAGAAGTGAACGTAGAAAGCATCATGTCCAGGCGCCTCGCCACGGTGGGGTTCGACGATTTGCTGACGACCGTCAGGGATATCTTCGATCAGGCGAGTTTTCACCATTTGCTGGTGGTCGAGGACGGCAAGCTGCGCGGCGTCGTGTCCGACCGGGACCTGCTGCGCGCCTTGAGCCCATTCATCGGCAGCAATGTGGAGAACGCCCGCGATCTCGCCACGCTGAACAAGCGCGTGCACCAGATCATGTCCCGTCAGCCGCTGACACTGCCGCCGGAAGCCACGATCGCGGACGCCATCGCCTTGTTCCTGGCCAACAACATCTCGTGCATTCCTGTCGTCACGCCAGCGTTCGAACCGGTAGGCATCGTCAGCTGGCGCGACATTCTGCGGGCAGTGGCCGAGCGGGACAGCGTCAGCGCCGGATAAATATCGCCGTGATGGCGCTGGCCATGCAGAGCGAGGCAACCACCGGAAAGATCACCGCGGTGGAACCCGTATGGTCCATCAGCCGGCCCATCATCGGCTCGGCCAGCCCGGCGAACAGGTAGCTCACGAAGTTGACGCATCCCGTCGCCGTGCCGGCCAGCTTGCGGCCGACGATATCGGGGCACAGTGCCCAGAACGACGACGCCGGGCCGTAGACGAAGAAGCCGCACGCCATGATCGCCGCCACGGCCCACGGACTACCGTGCGGCAGGACGATCATGCCCATCGCGACGAGCGTGGCGATGACCATATAGCTCACGATCGACAGATACCGCCGCGAACCGAACAGCGCATCCGACAGCCAGCCATTGGTGATCGCGCCGATCGCCATCCCCACGGGCAACGCCAGCGTGATCCACATCGGGTCGATGCCGTCGGGATGCGACTTCCATTGCGGACCGAAGAAGTGCACCGGAATCCAGATAAGGAGCGCGTAACGGGCGGCATTCTGAAAGCCGATCGATAGCGCGGTGACATACAGCCGCCATTGCGACAGCACCGCCTTGTATCGGGCCGCGCTGCTGGCGTATTCGCGCTCGGACGCGCCGCCAGCCGATTGCTCCGGCCCCTTTAGCCCCAGGTCCTCGGGACGCTCGCGCACGACGAAGAACATCGCCAGCGCACCCGCCACCATCAGCATCGGCGCATACCGGAAGATCTCCCGCCAGCCAAGCCCCAGTACCTGCAGGATGAGAATCGGCAACACATAGGCAATCACCGAGGACAGGCTCGACCCGCCGACATAGAAGGAATAGACAAAGCCTCGCTTGCCATGCCCCCACCAGTTCGAGATCAGCCGGCTGCCGGGCGCGAATCCCATCGCCTGAAAATAGCCGTTCATGCCCCAGAAGACGATCAGGGAGACCAGTCCACTGGCTTCGCTGGTCGCGACGTTGGCCAGAAACGAGAGAATCGCGCCCGCCAGCATCATCACGCGTCCGCCGAACTTGTCTCCGAGGTTGCCGTTGATCGATTGCCCGACCGCATAGGCCCACAGCATCGTCGCGCTGACCCACCCGAGCGCGGACTTCGAAAGCCCCAGCTCCGCCTGAATGCCCGGTATCGCGAAGCCGAACGTCTGGCGTCCCGTGTAATAGAACAGGTAGCAGAACGTCACCCCGAGGAGGGCCCGCCATTGCCACCTGGCATACAGGCTGGCGCTGGTTGCCGCCTCGTGCGGCAGGGCATCTTGCGGCAATCGCCCGGCGCGCCGCTCCTGCTGTTGCAGCATGTCCATCGTGTTGTCTCCGTTGTATTTTTTTGTGGGGGCACGGCGCGCCTAGTCGGCGTGATTGAGCGCGAGCGACAGGACGCTGAAATTGCGCAGACGGCCCGCCGGAAGGTTGGCCAGGGGCCGGTTGAAGAGCAGCGGCACCTTCTGTTCGGACAGCCCGCCATGCGAGCGCAGGGGCACATCGAGACCGCTGAGGTCATGACGCGCGGGCGCGGTGCCGATGACGGTCAGGCGGTCGCTGACCACCACCAGGTCGCCAATGCGGTCCGCGGGCAGTTCGAAGCGTTCGCATGCGTCGCGCTTGTCCAGGACGAGCTCGATGCCCGGCAGCGCCTCGATGGCCTGATGCACCGCGCGCGGATCGGTGCCCGCCGGCAGATACACGGTGGCGTAAGAGCCGAGCGCGCCGTGGTGCGCCACATAGGGATCGGTAATCGGCAGCAGCACGCGCGTGGCGCCGCCACCGAAACGCTGGTCCAGCACCTGCTGCAGAAAGAGGATGTTGGCCTTGCCCAGCGCATCGGTCTTGGCGTTCATGCCATGGTCGGCCGTGATGCCGATGACCGCGCCGAGCGCCTGCATGTCGGACAGATAGCCATCCATCATGGCGTAGAACGCATTGGCGCCCGGCGTACCCGGTGCGTGCTTGTGCTGTACGTAGTCCGTGGTCGACAGGTACATCAGGTCCGGCCGGTCGGACTTGAGAAGCGCAACACCCGCGGCGAATACGAACTCCGACAGATCGGCGCTATAGACCGTTGGCAATGGCAAGCCGACCCGGGCCAGTACATCGTCGATGCCATGCTCTTCGAGTGTCGCCTGATCGGCCTTTTCCGCGGAAAAGCAGATGCCCCGCAGGCCGTGGCCGAGTAGCGCGCGGAGCTTGTCCTTTGCCGTCACCACGGCAACCTTCGCGCCGGCTTGCGCGGCGGCGGCCAGTACCGTGGGGGCACGCAGGTAGCGCGCGTCGTTCATCAGGACTTCTTCGCCGGTCTCCGCGTCGTAGAAAAAGTTGCCACAGATGCCATGCACCGACGGCGGCACGCCGGTCACGATCGACAGGTTGTTGGGGTTGGTAAAGGACGGCACGACGCAATCGCCGGTCAGTACCGTTCCGCGCGAGGCCAGACTGGCAAAGAACGGCGCCACGCCGGCCTGTACCGCAAGGTTGATGTACTCCTGCTCGCAACCGTCGATGCAGACGATGACGGTGGGGCGGGCGGGCAACTGGTAGGCGTGTCCGTTGACTTCGATCCTGGCGCTCATGGAAATCTCGCTGTGAGAGTGGGGAAATAGGGCGGATGGGGTGGGGCATCCGCTTGAAGTCCATGCTATGGTGGTTAATAAACTCACACAAACGAGTTTCTCTCTCACAATCTGTCAGGAAACATCACAGTGCCCCACAAGTTGCCGCCGTTGAACGCCTTACGCATCTTCGAGGTCGCCGCGCGCGCCGGCAGCTATTCCGCCGCGGCGCGCGAGTTGCACCTCACGCATGGCGCGGTCAGCCGGCAGATAGAAATCCTCGAGCAGTGGCTGGGGCAGCCGCTGTTTATCCGGCAGGGGCAGCGCATGGTGCCCACGGTGCATGCCCAGGCCTTCGGGCGCGAGATCAGCGAAGCTTTCGATCACATCAGCGCCGCGTCGGAGCGATACGGGCGCATTGCGACGCGCAAGGTGGTGCGGGTCAACGCGCCCGCCACCTTTGCGATGCGCTGGCTGATTCCGCGCCTCGACGACTTCCGGCAGCAGCAGCCCGATGTGGATGTGCGCGTCTCCACCGCGTTCAGCAATGAAGCGGGATTCCCCGGGACATTCGACGTGGCGATCCGGCGCACGCTGGAACGTGGCGAGCAGTTCGAATGCGTGCCGGTCTTTACCGAGTATCAGACCGTGATCGCCAGTCCGGCCCTGCTGGCACAGGCGCCGGTGCGAGACGTAGCGGATCTCGCCGACGCCGTGCTGCTGTACACCGAGACGCGGCCGGGCAGCTGGGAGTCATGGCTGCAGCAGGCTGGCCATGCATCGTTGCGGCCAGTGCGCACGCTGCGCTTCGATCATTTCTTCGTCACGCTCCAGGCCGTGGTGGACAGCCTGGGCCTGGCCATCGGCACGTTTCCGACGCTTTCCACAGACCGGCTCGCCGGCCGCATTGCCACGCCGTTCGGCGACATCCGGGCCCCGGGCAACACCTATCACGCGCTGGTACCGCGCGACGCGGACAAGCCCCTGCATCTGCGCGCGTTTGTGGAGTGGCTGGCCCAGCAAGGGGAGAAAGAGAGGGAGAAAGAGAGGGAGAAAAAGAGGGAGGATCGATAGCGGGATTTATCCGTATCCGGAATGGCCCCTATCCCGCCGGAGGGCTATCTGACGCCTGTTCAAGGTCCTACATTTCAGCCCAACGAAGTGTGCATGCCGGAGCTTCCCGGCAGTTCCCAGACATTGACAGGTTCCATCATGGCAAAGCTTTTCACCTCCGCGAAAGTCGGTGCATTCCAACTCAACCATCGCGTCGCGCTCGCGCCAATGACGCGCGTCCGGACGATCCAGCCGGGCGACATTCCCAGCCCGATGATGGCGGACTTCTATGGTCAGCGTGCGTCGAAAGGCGGGCTGCTGGTGATCGAGGCAGCGAGCGTTTCCGCCCAGGCGCGTTCGTACCTCGGCGCGGCAAGCATCTTTCACGACGGTCAGCACGAAGGCTGGAAGGCCATCGCGGACGCCGTCCATGCAAAGGGCGGATATGCGTTCCTGCAACTGATCCACGGCGGTCGCCAAAGCCATGTCGATGTCGCCGGTGGGGCCACCCCCGTGGCGCCTTCGGAGGTGCCGTTCGAGGGCGTGGCACTGACCAAGGATGGCTTCGTCCCCGTATCTCCACATCGCGCGCTGCGAATCGAGGAGATCCCGGGCATCGTCGAAGACTTCCGCGTTGCCGCGGAACGGGCGAAAAAGGCCGGCTTCGACGGCGTCGAGCTGCACGCGGCCAACGGCTACCTCGTCGATCAGTTTATTCAGGATGGCACCAACAAGCGCACGGATGCCTATGGTGGCCCGGTCGAGAACCGCGTGCGATTCATGCGTGAAGCGCTGGAGGCGCTGATCTCGGTATTCGGTGCCGACCGCGTCGGCGTGCGAATCTCTCCCTCGAGCGAGTGGGGCGGGATTTCGGACAGCGATCCCCAGGGGACGTTCAGCCACGTCGCGAAGGTGCTGGACGGCTACGGGATCGCGTACCTGCACGTCATCGAGCCGCGTATCAAGGGCGACGACACGCTGCACGCGGGTCATCCGGTCGTTGCGGCGTCCTACTTGCGGCCACATTTTTCCGGTCCGATCATCGCGGCGGGCGGCTTCGATCGCGAAGATGCCATTGCGACGGTCGAGAAGGGAGACGCCGATCTGATCGCCTTTGGGCGGCACTTTTCGTCCAATCCCGATTTGCCCTACCGGCTGCAACACAATTTGCCGCTGACGCCCTATGTCCGCGCGGCATTCTGGGGCGGGAACGAAACGAACTACTCGGACTTCCCCGCGTATGGGGAGGCGGTAGCGCGGCCCGCACAGGATGAAGCGAACACCGTTGCCGCGGCTTGATCTCCGACTAGCGAGAATGGGCATGCGTCAAGCGTTCCCCGTGCCGCACGCCGAGGCTGACCGTGCCGTCGAGGTGGCGATGGCCGCGGCCGCGGAGGCTGTGTCGGGGGCGCTGCGCGCCGGCACCCGGGTGCCGGGATTCCAGCTGCGGGACACCCGTGGCAATCCCGTTTCCCTCGACCAGTTACTGATGGCGGGCCCCGTCGTTCTGAATTTCTTCCGAGGGGCATGGTGTGCGTTCGGCGAAGAGAGCCTGGCACGGCTCGCCGCGACTTATAGCCTGATCGCCAACGCGGCCGCGGCCGCATTGGCGATCGCGCCTCCCACCGCGCGCACCTCGGCCGACAGGCGACTTCCCATCCCCGAACTGGTGGACGTGGACATGAAGGTCGCGCGTTCGTTCGGGCTCGCATTCGAACTGCCCGCCGAACTCAGGCAGCAATATCTGGATCTCGGCTACGTGCCCCCCAGAACGCGGCGCGCGAATACTTTCCTGGTGCCGATTCCGGCGACCTATCTCATCGACCAGGCGGGCATGATCGTGCTCGCGCATATCGACCCCGACTATCGGCACCACCCGCAAAACGAAGCGCTGCTGAGCGCCCTGCAGGCGCTGCGGGCTCGCTCGATGGCGCGCGAGAAGGCGGCCAGACGACCTGGCGGAAAAAGGCGCTTTGGGCGCGATGGTTGAGCGGGCGAATTCCCATCGAAATCAGGTAACCTGTTGTCGCCGCTTGCCCGGCAACGCGCCGCGTAACGACAGGACCTTCAGTGTCCGCACCATGGGAGAGTCTCGATGGACCGCCTTGCCGCGATCGAAATCTACATTCGCGTCGTCGATACAGGCTCCTTCTCGGCGGCGGCAAGGCACTTCGACATTGGGCAGCCCGCCGTGTCGAAGGCGGTCGCCCAACTGGAAGACTGGCTCGGCGTGAAATTATTGCTGCGCTCGACGCGAGCATTGACGCCGACCGAAGCGGGGCAAAGCTTCTATGTCCGCGCGCGGCGTGCGGTCGAGGAGGCCGACGAGGCCGTGCTCGCCGCGCGCGGGACTGCCGTGGGGCTCACGGGCAAGCTCAGGGTGTCGGCGGCAGTCTGTTTCGCCAGGCTTCATATCGTGCCGCGGCTGCCGGCGTTCATGGAGAAGCATCCGGGGCTCGATCTGGAGCTCATCCTCGACGATCGGAACATCGACCTGGTGGAGGAGGGCATCGACCTTGCGCTGCGCATGGGGGAGCTGATCGACTCCAACATGACGGCAAAGTGGATTGGCGAGGCAAGACGCCGGGTGGTGGCGACGCCCGCGTACTTCGAAAGGCATCGCGCGCCCAAGGCCCCATCGGATCTGCTTTCCCATCGGGCCGTCATCTACTCGCGCGATCTGGGTGGCGGCGAAAACTGGACATTCCGCAAGGACACCATCGACCAATCGGTCAAGCTCGAGGGGCGGGTCGCGATATCGGCCACCGAAGGACTGCGGGCCGCCGTGTTGTCCGGCATGGGGCTCGCGGTCGCATCGGAATGGGCATTCTCGCCGGAGCTTCGCTCGGGCGAAGTCGTATCGGTCCTCGACGATTGGATGCTGCCATCCGTTCCGTTGTCGGCGCTTTATCCCACCGGGCGCATGGCCAGCAGCAAGGCAAGGCAGTTCGCGGCGTTCGTCGAGGAATGCCTGGCGCCCGAATTTGCGCCGGCGTTGCTCGGCAGGCCGGGGCGGCAAAGGGTGGCCTAGCTGGCCGTCAGGGGGCCGAAGGTGACTTCAGTCGTTGGGCTTGCCGTGGGGCAACGCGCCGAGCGCGTCGATGCCGTGAAACGCTTCGCCGATGAAATCCATAAATGCAATCGCGCGCCTGGACACCAGGCGGTGGGCCCCGTACACGATCTGGACCGGTACCGACGGTGCCTCGTAGCCCGACAGCACAAGCTTCAAGGTGCCATTGTTCAATCCCGCGTCGAACAGCCACTTCGGCCCGTTCGCGATGCCCAGACCCGCGTTCGCGGCTTCCTGGACTGCCTGAGGTGAATTGACGCGCAACCGGCCGGAAACCGCTACCTCGCCATCGCGAAACCGCCACGCACTGCCAGAGGAAAGCAGCGTGTAGACAATGCAATCATGGTCGCGGAGGCTGGCGGGCTCGCGCGGTACACCTCGACGGGCAAGATAAGCGGTGCTGGCCACGCACACCCGCTGAAACTGCCCGATGCGGCGGGCGCGCAATGCGCTGTCCTCGAGATGTCCGATCCGTATGGCGAGTTCGGCGCCCTCATCCACGAGGTTTACGTATCGGTCGCCTATCTGCAGATCGAGCGCGAGGGCAGGGTAGCGCGCGAGGAAGGCGGGCACCAACGGCAGAACGAACGCATGCGCGAATGCTGTCGGGCAGGCAACGCGTAACAGTCCCGTTGGTTCGGCTTCGTCGCGCAGCGAGGACTCCGCTTCCCCGACCGCATCGAGTATCCGTCTGACCTCCGCGTAATACCGCTCGCCCTCGGGCGTCAGCGCGAGTTGGCGCGTGGTTCGGTGTAGCAGCCGAGTCTTCAGATGCTCCTCGAGCGAGGCGACGTATCGGCTGACATTGGGTTGCCCAAGACCCAGATCGCGCGCCGCCGCGGAGAAACTGCCTGTTTCCACCGCGCGGGCAAAGCAGGTCATTTGCAGAAACCGATCCAGACGCGCCTCCATTTATTTATGCGCTGACGGCATGGATTATATGTCCGGCGGGGATCTTATCGCGTTTCGGATATGGCCCCATGCTTCGCGCTCACCCAGCAATCTTGTCTCGCTGGCGTCGAGTCAACTCAGGAGCACATTATGTCCCGTTTGCAAGGCAAACGCACCCTCATTACCGGCGGCACCAGTGGTATCGGTCTCGAAACCGCCAAGCAATTTCTGGCAGAAGGCGCACGTGTCATGGTGACCGGCGTCAATCCCGATTCCATCGCGCACGCCAGGACGGAACTTGGCCCGGAAGTCCTGATCGTGCGCGCCGACTCGGCCAGCGTCGCCGCGCAGAAGGAACTGGCACTGGCCGTCAGCGCCCATTACGGCGAGCTCGACATCGCATTCCTCAACGCCGGCGTCTCGGTATGGGTGCCAATGGAGGAATGGTCGGAGGAAATGTTCGATCGCTCGTTCGCCATCAACGTCAAAGGACCCTATTTCCTCGTTCAGTCGCTGTTGTCCTGCTTTGCGAGGCCGGCGTCGGTGGTCCTCAATACGTCCATCAACGCGCATGTCGGCGCCGCCCGTTCATCGGTTTATGCCGCCACCAAAGCAGCGTTGCTGAACATGGCGAAGACGCTTTCGAGCGAACTGCTCGACCGCGGTATCCGCGTCAACGCGGTCAGCCCGGGACCGGTCGAGACGCCGCTGTACGACAAGCTCGGCATCCCCGATGCCTATCGCGAACAGGTTGCCAGGGACATCGTCGCGACGATTCCAATGGGTCGTTTTGGCAGGCCGGAGGAGGTTGCCAAGGCGGTGCTGTATCTGGCGTCCGACGAATCCCGGTGGACCGTCGGCTCCGAAATGATCGTTGACGGCGGTCGCACACTCAACGGCTGATGCCGAAGCGGCCCCGCGACTACACTACGCGACAATAACGGTCCGGGTTCGGGGGGGAGGCCAGCCATGTGGGAGGTGCTACGGCTCGCGTTGCGCAACACCCAGGTGGCGTTCCGCGCCGAGCTGGACGTCTCCGCGCTCCTGGCACGCAGCGCGCGCTGTCTACAGGCGGTCATCGCGGTGACGCTCGCCGCCGCCATATCCCTGGCGTGCCGTCAGCCGGAAGCCTGGTGGGCCGCCATTTGCGCGTTCGCATTGACCGGTAGCGCACTGCGCCCCGCGCTCGGGCTCGGCGTGCAGCAGATTGCCGGCACGTTCGCCGGCACCGTCATGGGCGTCTGGCTGGCACCGCTGGCATTGGATGGCCCCGCCGCATTCGTCGCGCTCAGCACACTGTTCGCGACCGCATGCCTCTCCATTGCCGTGCGGCGCGCCGCGAGTTTCCTGTGGATCCTGTCCGCGGCACTGTTCGTCTATATGGTGTCGTTGCTGTTGATCCATGGCGCGGCGGACGCGAGGCCGCTTGCCGTGGCCCTGTGGATCAATGCGCTGATCGGCACGGGGGCGTATCTGCTTGTCACGGCGCTCGCCAGCGGCGTGGCGCGGCTGCGCGGGGGCGACCATGCTGACGGCCGGCAGCGACCTGTACTGCCTGCTCGCGCTGGCCGTGTTGGTGGCGGTGTCCTGCCACCTGCGCCTCGGGCATCCCGATATCTCCTACCTCGGCACGCAATTGGGCGCCGTCGCGATTCTGGCATTCGTGCACGATCACAGCTGGCTTTCCGATGACACGATCACGGCCTATCACCGCGTCATCGGTATCGCGATCGGCAATCTCGCCACGGGTACTGCTTTCCTCGCGGTCTATGCCATCGCGGCGGTGTTCAGAAAGCGGTAAGCGAGCCTGCTATTTCATCTGGAAGTGATTCTCGACGACGCGAACCCTCTCGGGCGCAGTGTAGAGATCTCTACAATATTGAAATAGTCGAAACACCCCGCTAATCTGGCTGCATGAATGCGACCTCCGCGCTCCCCGAGACTGCCTGGCTTCTGCTCGTCGTCAGCCTGCCGACCTCCGCGTCCACCGCCCGGATGCGCTTATGGCGCGGGATCAAGGCGCTTGGCGCGGCGGCGCTGCGGGATGGCGCCTACCTTCTCCCCAATCTGCCGGGCCTCGGCGCGTCGCTGCAGGCGTTGGCCACCGACGCGGCCAGCGAAGACGGCAAGGTCTGGGTGCTGTCGGTTCAGGCCACCGGCGCACAGCAGGATGCGGAGTATCGCGCCCTGTTCGCCCGCGCCAGCGAGTACGCGGCCTGGATCACCGAGCTTTCCGCCGCGCGCTCGACGTTGTCGGAGATGGACGAAGCAGGGCTGCTGCGACTGGCACGCAGACATGGCCGGGGATTCGACGCGATTCGCAGGATCGACTTCTTTCCCGACGAGGCATCCGCGCGTGCCGAAGCCCAGTGGCGCGACTTCAATGCGGCGATCGACGTCATGCTTTCGCCCGGCGAGCCGCGGGGCGTGGCCGGCAACATCCCAAGGCGCGATCCTGCGCAATATCAGGGACGCCAGTGGGCGACCCGCCGGAATCTATGGGTGGACCGCGTCGCCTGCGCCTGGTTGATCCGGCGGTTCATCGATCCTCACGCCACGTTTCTCTGGCTCGACGACATCCGACAGTGCCCGGACGCCGCACTGGGGTTTGACTTCGATGGCGCGACGTTCTCTCACATCGGTGACCGCGTGTCGTTCGAGGTGCTGCTCGCCAGCTTCGGACTCGACGAGGACAAAGGACTCGCCCGTCTCGGCCAGATGATCCATGTACTGGATATCGGCGGCACACCGGTTGCGGAAGCGAGCGGTTTCGAGGCGGTACTGGCGGGCGCTCGCGAGCGCTTGCCCAGCGACGACGCACTGCTCGATGACGTCAGTCACGTCCTCGACTCGCTGTACACCCATTTCTCCACTGCGCGCAGGCGTTAGCATGACCTCGTCCCAGCTACCCACCACCGCCGCGGCCGGTGACCCCACATATTCGCTGCGCCAGATGGTCTTGTATTTCCTGAGGCTCGGCACGTTCGGCTTCGGCGGCCCGGTCGCGCTCGCCGGCTATATGCACCGCGATCTCGTCGACGCGCGGCAGTGGATCACCGATGCGGATTACAAGGAGGGCCTGGCGCTCGCGCAACTCGCGCCGGGGCCGCTGGCCGCGCAGCTTGCGATCTACCTGGGATACGTTCATTACCGCATCGTGGGCGCGACCCTCGTCGGCATCGCCTTCGTGCTGCCTTCGTTTTTGATGGTCATCGCACTCGGCTGGGCCTACGTGCGTTTTGGCGGCCTGACGTGGATGCAGTCAGTGTTCTACGGCGTGGGTGCGGCGGTGATCGGCATCATTGCGATCAGCGCGTACAAGCTGACCAGAAAGAGCGTCGGCAAGGACAAACTGCTGTGGTTCATCTATCTGGTGCTTGTGGCCGTCACGGTCATCACCGAGTCGGAAGTGGCATGGTTGTTCATCGCGGCCGGCGTGCTTGTCTGGTTGCGGCGCGCACCGCCGAAATGGCTGCACCAGGGCAAACTGAATGCGTTGGCGGCAACGCCGCTGCCCGCGGCAAGCGGCATGATGAGCACGATCGACTGGCCGCTTCTGTCGCAGCTCGGTGTGTTCTTTGCCAAGGCGGGCGCGTTCGTCTTCGGATCGGGACTCGCCATCGTGCCGTTCCTGTACGGCGGTGTCGTGACGGAGCACCACTGGCTGAACGACAAACAGTTTGTCGATGCGGTCGCCGTGGCCATGATCACGCCCGGTCCGGTGGTCATTACCGTGGGTTTCATCGGTTATCTCGTGGCAGGACTGCCTGGTGCCTGGGTCGCCGCGGCTGCGACGTTCCTGCCGTGCTACCTGTTCACCGTCCTGCCGGCGCCGTACTTCAAGAAGTATGGCAAGTTACCCGCGATCGTCGCATTCGTGGATGGTGTCACCGCGGCCGCCATCGGTGCGATTACCGGCGCCGTGATCGTGCTGGCGAAGCGTTCGATCGTCGACTTGCCGACAGTGCTGCTGGCGCTCGTCACCGTTGCCTTGCTGCTGAAGTTCAAAAAGCTGAGCGAGCCGATGATCGTCGCAGGGGCAGCGTTGGTCGGCCTGATCGCCTATCCGCTTCTGCATCGATGATCAGCCTGGGCCGAGTCGCCCCGTCCCATTGACTAGACTGAATCCAGCCGCGCCAGGCAAGTGGCTTCGCCACGAGTCTTGGTGCGCGGCGTCTGTTTCAGAACAGGAGATATGTCATGGTCAATGTCGCGTTGTTCGTTCGTCTGGAAGCGAAGCCAGGAAAGGAGAAGGACGTTGAGAGCTTTCTGTTGAGTGGTCTTCCCCTTGTGGAGGCAGAACCGGCGACTACGGCCTGGTTCGGCATCCGTCTGGGGCCGTCGACGTTCGGCATCTTCGACGCATTTCCGGACGAGGCCGGACGGCAAGCGCACCTTTCCGGCAAGGTCGCAGCCGCGCTGATGGAGAAAGCGGACGAATTATTCGCCGAGCCACCGTCGATCGAGAAGGTCGACGTGCTTGCAGCGAAGCTGCCGGGCTGATACCAACGGCACGAGACCTGCAGACAGCAGGATCGTGTCATAACCAGGCAGAAATCGAAAAGAAAATAGGCCCGGACTCGCTACGCAGGGACCGGGCTATTCGAGGCTGGCGGCGCGCGACCGCCGGTCGACGTCGATAGCGGCCATACCCGACCGCGCCGCCAACGTCTGCTTTATTTTTCGCTGAGCGGCGTCAATCCGGTTGCCTTGATAACCTTGCCGCTCGGCGGCGCCGCCAGATACTGGATGTACGCCTTGGCGGCCGCGCGATGGGCGCTGCCTTTCACGATGGCGGCCGCGTACGGCGTGACGCGCTGCAATTCGTCCGGCAGTTCGGCCACGATGTCGATACCGTGCACGGGCTGCAGCTCACTGTGCTGCTGGCATCCGAATGCCGCCTCGCCTTTCGCCAGCACCTCGCCGACGGGCGTTGCCGGGATCTGCTTGCCTTTCTTTTTCACCTCCGCCTCGATGCCGAGGCGAGCCAGTAGCTCGCCCTGGATGTACTCGCCGCTCGCGCTATCGGACCATGCAATGGAGGGCGCATCGAGAAAGGCCTGACGCACCGCTGCCGTGGTGCGCAAGTCCGGATGGGGTCTGCCGGCGGGCACGGCACAGGCGATCTTCGAATTGGCGAGAACGACCTTGCTGCCGGGTTCCAGCTTGCCGCTAGCCATAAGCTGATCTAGCGCGCCACCGACCATGATGACCACGTCGATCGGTTCCTGACGGGCCAGACGGGCCGGGATCGCATTCTCTGTCTTGCCCATGGACGGCCCGAAAGTGAGGGTGACAGGGGCGGAAGGGTGTTCTTTGTTATAGAGACTCGTCAGCTGCTTGGCCGCCTCTGCGGTTCCGCCAGACGTCACGGCAACGAGGTCGCTCGCGTGTCCGAGGCCGGGCAGCAGCAGGGCAAGTGAGGCGACCGCCGTGGCGGCAGCGCGGGCGGCGGAACGGTCGGCAATACGGGAAAGGTTCGGCAAGGATGTAACGATCGGCATGATTCGAGGTAGGTCTTCCAGGCAGGCATTGCAAGCTTATTCTCGAGCGACTAATCTGTGAATTGCAATATTCTGATGATTCGATGCATGTCACACATCAATTTTGCGCTCGAAGACCTGCAGGCATTCGTCGCGACGGCCGAAAAGGGCAGCTTCCGTATCGCCGCGGAGGCCCTTCACATTTCACAGCCAGCGCTCAGCCGCCGGATCGAAAAGTTGGAAAAGACGCTCGGCTCCCGCCTGCTGGACCGGACGACGCGTCGCGTGGAGACGACGAATGTCGGCCGGCAGTTCCTCGAAGAAGCGCGAGCCGCACTGGATATCCTCGATAACGCGGTATTTCGGCTCGGCGACGAGACCACGCTTCGCCGTGGCCTGGTGACGGTGGCGGCCATACCGTCCGTCGCGCTGCATTTACTCCCCCATGCGATCCACGCGTTTGCCCAACGGCATCCGGGCGTACGCGTGCGTGTTATCGACGAAAGCGCGAACGCCGTGCTGACGAGCGTGATGTCGGGCGAGTCCGATTTCGGGCTCAACTTCATGGGCGCGCTGGAGCCAAGCATCGAATTCCATGCGGTCCGCGCCGAGCCCTATCGATTGGTGTTGCGGCAAGACCATGAGTGGGCCGGGCGGGACTGCGTATCCTGGGAGGAGCTCGCCGGACAACGGATGGTCAGCGTGTCCAGGCAAAGCGGCAATCGCGCCCTGATCGAAAGCGCGATTGCCCACCTCGAGCGGCAACCCACGATCCATTACGAAGCCAACCACGTCGTCGGCGTACTGGCGCTGGTTGACGCCGGTCTGGGCGTGGCCGTGCTGCCAGGCATGGCGGTGCCGCACGACCATTCCCGGCTGCGCGCCGTCCCTTTGATCGAACCTGACGTGGACCGCGTGCTGGCCCTGATCCGCCGCCGAGACAGGCCATTACGGCCTGCCGCGGAGGCGTTATATGAAACGATCAGACTGGAAATGACGGCCACGTGATGGTGGTAAGCGGGCGTTCATCGTCGCCACGGCAACCCGCCGCGACCGCATTGCCCTGAACTGGATACGTGCGGTACCCAACATAAGGCGTGTGCCATTGATGTCAAGCTCACAAGCGCGTGAGCAGGGCATGAAGGGAAAAACAACACGCAGCGGTTTTGCATCGATCATTGCCGCTTTCCGGGTCACATGAATCACCGACGTGGGAGCCGGATATGACCCTGATTTCAGTTGTGACGATCAACTACAACAACCGCGATGGTCTGCAACGGACCATGGATAGCGTGGTGCAGCAGGACACCGACGTGTGCGCGCTGCAATATGTCGTGATCGATGGAGGATCGACAGACGGTTCCGTCGAGCTTGCCCGGAGTCGCGCCGAAGATATCGACGTATTTGTCAGCGAGCCCGACGATGGGATCTATGCGGCAATGAACAAGGGGCTCAACCGGGTGACCGGCGAATGGGTCGTGTTCATGAATTCCGGCGACTGCTTCGCCGGCCCGCAAGCCCTCTCGACCATTGCGCGCACCGCCTGCGAACGAGGGGGCACCTGGCTCATCTATGGCGACAACATCAGCCCACGCGGGCTGGAGCCCGCCGCACCGCTATACAAGCTGCGCGCGGGGGTAATCCACGCTTGCCACCAGGCCATGGCATTTCGTGTCTGCGACCTGCGCTACGACGAAAGATGGCGTATCTACAGCGACCTCGACTTCGTGCTGCAGTACTACAAGCGTTTCAAGTCGAAGGCATTCCGTCATGTGGCCGAGCCACTGTCGATCATCGAGGAAAGCGGTCTCAGCGCGAGGTTCCCGGGTGCCAAACGGAAGGAGAAATTCGGCATCGTCTATGAGCGCTTCGGATTGCCGGGGCTGATGTTCGCCCTGGCGGCATCGGTGCTGGCCGCTGTCGATCTGCTCTGAAGCGCAAGGGCAGGGCGGCCAGGCAGTGGAGATGACATCCGGCGCCATGCAGGCTACAGTGGACACCAGTCCATCGGGAGACGTCCGATACGCCTGCGGGGAAGACCGAGATGGTTGCAACCACACAATCCGAAGCGGCACCGGACCGGACGCGGCCGGGTCCGGTTACCGAAATCGTTGCGCTGGGCGAGTCCCGGTTGGCAGGCGTCATCCGTTCCGCCATGGAGGCCATCATCTCCGTGGACGAGGCGCAACGGATCGTGCTGTTCAATCCCATGGCCGAGCGCCTCTTCGGCTGTCCGGCGGAGACGGCCATCGGCAGGCAACTCGGCGACTTCATCCCTGAACGCTTTCGCGCCGCACATTCGGCGCACGTGGCCAGATTCGGCGTGACGGGCGTTTCGGACCGGCAGATGGGACAGCAGCGTACGCTCTTTGCGTTACGCCGGGATGGCACGGAGTTCCCGATCGAGGCATCCATTTCACAGACGTTCGAAGAGCCCGGGCGAAAGCTGTTCACCGTCATGCTGCGCGACATCACCGAGCGCGTCCAGGCGGAGGCGGCATTGCGTCGCTCGCGAGAAGAACTGCAAGCGTTGTCCGACAGCATTCTTTCCGGACGCGAAGAGGAAAAGCGCCGCGTCGCGCGAGAGCTCCACGACGAGCTTGGCCAGCAGCTCAGCGCATTGAAGATGGATCTGGTCATGCTGGAGGGCGATCTGCGAGACGCCCGCTTGCCGGACCGCATTCTGGCGCAGGTCACGGCGATGCACGGTGTCATCGACACGACCGTCAACGCCGTGCGACGCATCGCGTCCGATCTGCGGCCGGCGCTGCTGGACGAACTGGGGCTGGCGGCCGGGCTGGACTGGCTGGCCAAGGATTTCGGCCGCCGCTATGCCATCGACGTCGTCGTGCACGCGGTGGACAGCCCGGACGTGGGAGAGCAGGTGGCGACGGCCGCCTTTCGTATCGTCCAGGAAGCCCTCAACAACGTCATCCAGCATGCGGACGCACGCCGGGCATGGGTGGACCTCGCGCACGTCGATGACGCGTACGTGCTGACGGTGCGCGACGACGGTCGCGGGTGGGACGGGAAAGCGAGCCGGGAGCATCGACGCTCATTTGGCTTGCTGGGCATCAGGGAGCGCGCGAGGTTGCTCGGGGGCACCGTTTCCATGCGGCACGCTCCCGGCGAGGGCTTCGAGCTCGCTGTCAGAATTCCCGACCATCCCTGACGGAAGGAGCCCGCTCGATGATCCGCGTGTTGATCGCCGACGATCACGCCGTCATGCGCAACGGCCTGCGGCACATCCTGGAGCGGGCCGCCGGATTCGTGGTGACGGGCGAAGCCGCCAATGGCGCGGAAGTGCCTCGCCTCGTCCGCGATCACCCCGGCGACGTGATAATCCTGGATCTCTCCATGCCCGGACGCAGCGGCCTCGAACTGATCTGCCTGCTCCGCGCGGAGCATCCGAGGCTGCGCATACTCGTGTTGACCATGCATGCCGAGGAGCAATACATCGTGCGAGCCTTCCGCGCGGGCGCTTCGGGCTACCTCACCAAGGAAAGCGCCGGCACGGAGCTCGTGGAAGCGCTGAGAAGAGTGGCGGCAGGCGGCACCTATATCAGTCCCGCCATGGCCGAGAAACTGGCGCTTGGACTCCAGACGCACATGGCCGACGCCCCGCACGCAAGTCTTTCGGACCGCGAACTGGAAGTGTTCCGGCGAATCGTGGCGGGCGAGTCGCTCACGGATATCGCCAGCGCATTGTGCGTCAGCGCAAAAACGGTCAGCACGTACAAGATGCGTCTGCTCGACAAGCTCAAGCTCCGCAGCGATGCGGCCCTCGTGCGCTATGCGATCGAGGCAAAGCTGTTCGACGACGACACGAGTCTCTAGGAGGCGCCAACGCGGGCAGGGCGCCGCACGGGGGAGGCTTCCCCACGGATCAGCAGCACCGGTTTGCATGTCTGCGCGATCACGCCTTCCGATACGCTGCCCATGATCAGCCTGCGCAACCCGCGGCGTCCGTGCGTTCCCATCACGATCAGATCGGCAGGCCAGCGGTCGGCGCGCTCGACGATGGTCGCCGAGATCTGCCCGGGCGTGATCGGCCGCTCGATCAGCTCGGTCAGAAAGCGCACGCCAGCGGATTCGAGGCGTGTCGATGCGCGTGCGAGCGCGGTCGTGCCGACGTTCGCGATCGCGCGCATCATATCCTCCGACTCGGGATAGCTGGATTCGAAGAATAGTTCGCTGTCGTCCACCACGAACAACACCTTGACCTCCGCGGCGGCGAGCTTCGCCACGGCAATCGCTTGCGATAGCGCCAGCGCGGACGAGGGGCCGCCGTCTATCGCTACCAGAATCCGTTCATACATCGCGCGCTCCTTCGATGTCCGTCTGTCCACAGTACGCCTGATCACAGCGTACTCGGTGAATCGCCGCGATTCTTGCGCTGTATCAATCGGATCGTTGATCTCCCTCAAGCGTGCGTATCGCGCCGCAACTACAGTGGTCACTACCGGCAGTACGTCGCATCACCGGAGGTGCAAGATGAGCTTTGCCGCCATGCTCGTCCATGTAGACGAGGCGGAGGGAACGTCAGCCCGCCTGACTCAGGCCGTGGCGCTTGCGGAGGGCTTTCATGCGGCGCTGATCGGCCTGCTGTCGGTCGACGCGAACGAATCCGCCTGGGTGTATCGGCACGCGGACGGGCGGCGCGAGCGGCAGGTGCCGGAGCGCAGCGTGGCGGAGGCGTGCGAGCAGGCGCGCCATTCGTTCGACACAGCGACCGAGACCGCGACGTTCCCGGTCGACTGGCGCGTGGGTGAAGGCGCGCCGGAGGAGGCCATGCTCTGCGAGGGACGCCTTGCCGATCTGTTGATCGTCGGGCAGCCGCGCGCCATTCGGGAAGATAGCGGCATGATGTTTCGCGCGCAGCGCCGCTTTGTCGCGTCGGTGATCCTCGGCGCGGGACGGCCCGTGCTGGTCCTGCCTCGCGATGCGCGCGTGAGCACGAATGGCACGCGCGTGGTGGTCGGCTGGAATGGTTCCCGCGAGTCCGCGCGTGCGCTCCACGATGCCTTGCCCTGGCTCACCCGCGCGGAGTCGGTGGATGTGGTGCAGGTGCTGCAAGCCCGAAGGCACCAGCGGTTCGAGGCGTCTCCGGGCAGTTATGCGGTGGCATGGCTGTCGAGGCACGGCATTCACGCCGCGCTGACGGAACTCGTCGCGGAGGCGTCCGCGGACGTCGGCGCGTTGCTCCTGGACTTCGCGCATCGCCGCGGCGCGGATCTGATTGTCTGCGGCGCATACGGGCAGGGGAGACTCCGGGAGGACATCCTTGGCGGCGTCACGGATACGCTTCTCCGCCACACGCAAGTTGCCACGTTGCTGGCACACTGAGCCACGCAACGCAGCCATTCACACGTCAGTGCGACATCGGCAGGGGGCGGCGACCTGCTGCAGCAGGCTGCGCGTCGTGCCCCTGAACCGTCAACCGGCTGCGTGCCGCGAATAGCCTTGCTCGGCCACCGAAGCATCAGTTATCGAAGCTTCAATAATTCCGATAATATAAAAACGATAAAAATAATTCACTTCGTCTAGGCGCAGATAGAGCGCGATAGATGTTGTCGTTTGTGTGAAGGTCTATTAGGAGGGAAAAGATGAAAAAAGAATCGTTGGAAATTAGGCTGGATGATGACGCTATCGTTATCGCGCGACCTTTGGCGGACGGCGGCGAGCCCAGGGCACTGACGGAGATAACTCTCGAGGATATGAGAAATCGAGACCCTCAGCGTAAAGCTGGGAGATTGGCGCGCAATCGACCGGCTGGACGCCATTGAGCAAGTCATCCATAATATTCTCCAATTCGGCCAACACTTCGTCTTGTCCCACGGTTCTACAGCCCAATATGTCGACCATTGAAGTTAGGGAGTTGACCGCGCCGACGGACGTCGACAGCATCCCGCGACCAGTGGTGGCCTTGAGTGCTACATCGGTAACCAAGGACTGGGAAAAGGCCAGGCATCAGCACCGCAAGGCGCAGCTAATCTACTCCGTACGCGGTACCCTGAACTGCGAGATCGAAGAGGGCGTCTGGATCGTGCCGCCTCAGTGCGCGATATGGATACCGGGCGACTTGCCGCACGCTTCGCGGGGGGCGGGGGAAACGGAATGCTATTGCCTATTCGTCGAGCCAGACGCCGCGCCCGAGCTTCCGAAAACCTGTTGCACGATTCTGGTATCGCCATTGCTGCGCGAGTTGCTTCTGAAGGCGGCCGGATTTCCCGAGTCGTATCCGCTGGGCGGACGGGAAGACCGGCTGATTGCCGCATTGCTCGACGAGCTGGTGGCCGCACCGGTGGAAGACCTGCATCTGCCCATGCCGCGCGATTCCCGATTACGGCGCCTTGCGGCAATGATGCTGGCCGACCCCACGGACAAGACCTCGAAGGCCGATTGGGCGACCCGCATCGGCATGAGCGAACGCAGCATGAGCCGTCTTCTGCTGCACGAAGCCGGAATGAGCTTCGGGCGCTGGCGCCGGCAGTTGCACGTGATTCTCGCGATTCAGCGTTTGACCAAGGGTGAAAGCGTGCAAACGGTGGCGATGGAGCTCGGGTATGAAAACGCCAGCGGGTTCGTCACCATGTTCCGCAAGGCGGTGGGCAAGCCGCCGGCGCGTTACCTCTCGGACCGGATAAGCGGCACGGCGTTGGCTGCCGTACCCTGCATCATGCTTCCTGGTGAAACCTCTCCCTGACCCGTCCGCGGTCCTTTCCTGCTTTTGGCCTAACTGAATAACAATCTGGCCTGGTTTCGACATCGTGCTCGCGCGTTGCCATTGTTAAATACGGCATCTAAATGCGAATGAGTATTATTGATGTCTACCTGCACCACTACCGGAAATCTCCGGTGGGTAATCGAGACCGGCACGGCGCCAGCCGTCATCGCCGCGGCAGCTCTCATTAGCGCGCAAAGCGCATTGGCCGAGTCGGCCCCAGTCCAAAGCACGGCAGTGGAAACGCACCGGGAGGCGATAGGCTTGCCGGCCGTCACCGTCACGGGCCAATTGGATATGGCGACCACCGAAGGTACTGGTTCCTACACCACGGGCGAGACGGCGGCGGCGACGCGGTTGCCGCTGTCCCTGAAGGAAACGCCACAGGCGGTGACGGTGATCACGCGCCAGCGCATGGACGACCAGCAGTTGAATTCGGTGCAGGACGTGCTGGAGAACACCACGGGCATCTCGGCGTACCAGTCCGACAGCGAGCGGACGAGTTTCTATTCGCGTGGCTTCCTGATCAACAACATTCAGTACGACGGCATACCCACCGTCGTCGGCGACATCGTCAACGGGAGCGGCATCGGTTCGCTCGATACCGCTTTTTATGACCGGGTCGAAGTCGTGCGCGGCGGCTCCGGCCTGCTGACCGGCACCGGCAATCCTTCTGCCGCCATCAACCTGGTGCGCAAGCGGCCGACGCGAGAATTCTCGGCGGCCGCCTCGCTTGGCGTCGGCAGTTGGGACACCTACCGGGGCATGGCCGACATCTCGACGCCGCTAACCCGGGATGGTCGCATTCGCGCGCGCATCGTCGGGACGTACCAGGATGGGCACTCGTACATTGACGGCTACAAGCCGCAGAGGAAGTCGTTCTACGGCATCGTGGAAGCCGATCTCACACGAAACACGACGGTGAGCCTGGGCTATGACTTTCAGGACATCACGCCGAAGGGCTCCACCTGGGGCGGGTTGCCGTTATGGTTCAGCGACGGCACGCAGGCGTCGTATCCACGCTCCAGGAATTACGCGCAGGACTGGAGCTATTGGGACAACACCGTCAAGACGGCGTTCGCCGAGGTCGAGCACCGCTTCGGAAACGGCTGGAGATTCCGGGCACTCGCCAATCAGTACCGCACCGACTACGATGCCGAACTCCTCGGCCTGGTCGGCCGCCCCGATCGCACCACCGGACTGGGCGTCTTTCCCTCCGGCGCTTATCCGGTGGCGTTGGCTTCCGACGGCCGCAGCCGTCAAAACACCTTCGACGTGATGGCAAGCGGCCCCTTCGACCTGCTCGGCCGCCAACATGAACTGGTGGTGGGGGCGATGACTTCGCGTCGCAAGGCCAGCCAGGAGGATATCCCACCGTTCTACGCGAGCGTTTTCCCGGTCGATATCTATACGCTGAGCCCAGCGTTTCCCCGTCCCGACTTCGATGCCATGGCTTCGGTGCCGACCCGCACCCGAATCAGGCAGAGCGGCCTCTATAGCGCCGCCCGGTTCTCGCTGGCCGATCCTCTGAAACTTGTCGTCGGCGGCCGCCTGAGCAGCTACGAAATCGACGACACCGTCGGCGGCTCATCGTTGCACTACAAGAAGAGCAGTGAGTTCACGCCGTATGCCGGCTTGATCTACGACATCAACAAGATCTATTCGGCCTACGTCAGCTACACGGGGATATTCAATCCGCAAACCGACTATCGGGACAGCAGCGGCAATGTGCTCACGCCCGCAAAGGGGAAGACCAAGGAAGTCGGGCTCAAAGGCGCCTATATGGACGGGCGTCTGCATGCGTCGATGGCCGTGTTCGAGACCAATCTGGATAACGCGGCACAGATGGTCTCCGGAATCTATACGCCGGGCGGCGCGCAGGCCTACAAGACCGCCGATGGAACGAAGTCGCGCGGAATCGAACTGGACTTGCAGGGCGAGCTGGCGCGCGGCTGGAACATCTACGCAGGCCTCGCCCATTTCACGGCGCGGGATAGCGACGGCGTCCGCCTGAATTCGCAAATACCGCGCACCACGGCCCGGCTTTTCATCACCCACCAGCTGCCCGGGGACTGGAACAAGCTGACGCTGGGCGGCGGCGTCAAATGGCAAAGCCGCTTCTACCAGGCGCCCAATACCGGCACGAGTTCGCTCGGCGGGGAACAGGGAGCCTATGCGCTGGTGTCGCTCATGGCGCGTTACGCGTTCACAAAGAAGGCCAACGTGACAGTCAACCTCAACAATTTGCTCAACAAAAAGTACGCGCTTCAGAAGGGCGACTTCGATACCGTGAATTATGGCGCGCCACGCAACGTGATGGCGATGCTGAACTTCAGATATTGACTGCCCGACGCAAAAAGCCATGACGATCAGGACGAGCGCCTATGACCCTTCCCCCCTCTCTACCTTCCGCCAGCCCAGACAAGGTCGCCTTGTCCTGGTTGACGACAGCCGCCGGTGCCGCACTCTTTGTCACCTTTCAATTGTTCTTCTACGTCAATGACTTTGTGAGAGCGCATGGCACGACAACGGCGATTACGTTGCCCGGAGTGTTCGCCATTGCGGCAGCCTGGCGTCGCATCAAAAATAAAGGAAACAGCCATGTCGATGAATAGTACCGACTTCCCTCTGGTCTGGATGAGTCTGACGCAAGAACCCGGACACGACCACGAAAAGGACTTTGCAGAGTTCGAAGCGAATCTGCGGCGCGGGCAGCCATTCGTTCTCCTGACCGATACGGCGCCTGCGGAAAACCATGAGCACCCGCCGGAAGAAAGGAAGCGCACCGCGCTCTGGATGAAGAAGCACAAGGCCGAATTGCAAAGCCTTGTGCTGGGCATGATCCTGATCGAAACCAACCAGGCAAAACGTCTGGGCTTCAAAGCATTTTCGGTCGTCTTCGCCAAGTTCTGGGGCTACCCGCTGCTTCTTGCTGCTTCACGTGAGCAGGCAATACAGATGGCCAGAGAATTGCTCTCGAAAAAAGGGGAGTCCACATAGCCAATAGGGCGGGAGCCAAAATCGTGGGACGGTCGTCGAGACAAACGACCAGGCTGGCGATGTCCATGTCTGCCTCGGTGCGGGAAGGTGGTTTGACTCTAGGATGCTGCGCGACATGCAGGTTGAGGCAGGTCAAAGGTCACGAACATTGCAGGGGCCGGCGCGTTGACGGCGCTGGCGTCCAGTGCGATAACGGCGCATATGCTTCGGGCAGGAGCGCGACATGGCATCTTCCACCGAACAGTCCCGGACAATGCGGGCAGCGGTATTCGACGGCCACGATCCGTGCCTGTCGCTGCGACGGATGCCGATTCCCGAGCCTGGCCCCGGTGCGGTGCGGATCGCTGTCGCCGCATGCGGCGTCTGTCGCACCGATCTGCACGTCATTGACGGGGAACTGCCGACACCGAAGCCGGCGCTCATTCCCGGACACGAAATCATTGGTTACGTGGATGCGCTGGGTGCCGGCGTCAGGGACTTGCGCCTGGGGATGCGGGTCGGCGTGCCCTGGCTCGGTCACACCTGCGGCCACTGCCGGTATTGCCTCGATGGGCACGAGAATCTGTGCGATGCCGCCGCCTTTCACGGCTATACACGCGATGGCGGCTACGCGGACTATGTGGTGGCGGAGAGCGCGTACTGCTTCCGTATTCCGGATGCCTACGACGACGTGGAGGCGGCACCCCTCATGTGCGCGGGGCTGATCGGCTACCGGTCGCTCAGGATGGCGGGCGCGGCGAGGCGCGTGGGCATCTATGGCTTCGGTGCCGCCGCCCATATCGTCACGCAGATCGCCGTGTCGGAAGGGCGCCGCGTGTTCGCGTTCACGCGGGCCGACGATGACCGTGCCCGCCAGCTGGCTCGGGATGTCGGTGCCGAATGGGCGGGAAGCAGCGACGATCCCGCGCCGGAACGCCTCGATGCCGCGCTGATCTTTGCGCCGGCCGGCTATCTGGTCCCCCGCGCGCTCGAGTCGGTGGACAAGGGCGGCATCGTGATCTGCGGCGGGATCCATATGAGTGACATCCCCGCGTTTCCTTACCGGCTACTCTGGGAAGAGCGGCGCCTTGTGTCCGTGGCGAACCTGACGCGGGCGGACGGCATCGGGCTCATGCGCGCGGCAACCAGGACGCGCCTCCATGTCCATGCCACACCCTATCCGCTCGAGGACGCGAATGTCGCGCTTGCGGATCTCCGCGCCGGTCGCATCGCGGGCGCCGCCGTACTGCGGGTCAGCGGGGACGGCATGTCAAGCCGGGGTGCTCCGCCAGCGCCGTGACGTTGTCGGCACGGCGTGTCAGGTTCCCCTGACAAAACCCTTCCATGTGCCCGACGTGCGGCTCAGCAAAGCCTGATTTCCGGGCCTGTATCCTCGGACCATACTTCCCGCATGGTTGGTGGGCAGGCGCGCGGCGCCGGGAGCCATGGCAACACATGGCCCTTGATAAGAAGGGGTAGGCGATGCTTCAGGTATGCGAGGTACCCGTACGCGAGCAGGTATCGAAGGCGCACTGCTCGGGCTGCGGGCTACGGAACCTATGTATGGCAAGTTGTCTCGACGACGATCATGTGGGACGCCTTGAGGCCGTCGTGAGCCACTGGCGGATGGTTCATCGCGGCGAGCGGTTGTTTCGCGCCGGCGATCATTTCCGGAGTCTTTACGCGCTGCGATCCGGTAGCGTCAAGACTGTCACCAGCGATACCTGCGGCGGCGAGCACGTGACGGGCTTCTTCATGGCCGGCGAAACGCTCGGTCTGGGGGCGATCAGCACCGACGCATACGACTGCGATGCGATCGCGCTCGAAGACAGTTCGGTCTGCGTGATTCCATTCGGGCCGATGGAGGCATTGTGCCGGGAGCTCAAGCCGTTGCAGCACCAGTTCCATCGCCTGCTCAGCACCGAGATCGTCAGGGAATCGCGCCAGATGACGCTGCTCTCCGGTATGTCCGCGGAGCGGCGCGTCGCCGCCTTCCTCGTGGACCTCTCGCGGCGTCTGCAACAACGCGGCTATTCGCCACGCAGCCTGACGTTACGCATGACACGCGAGGAGATCGGCAATTACCTTGGCATCAAGCTGGAAACGGTCAGCCGCGCATTCTCGCGGTTCCAGCGCGAGGGGTTGCTCCACGTCGACGGCAAACGCGTGGAACTGTTCGACGTGGAGGCATTGGCGCTCGTGTAGCTGCTCATAGGAAGCTCCTCGGTCAAAAGGGACGGCCAGACGCCGCCCGCAGTTTCATAGTGGCAGGCGCCTGTCACCGGGCATTGCGCTGGATCAATGACGCGCGACGCGGGCTTTCTATGCTGGATGGCATACCCCGCACCCTCCCGAGTTCGCTCATGACGATCCGCAACCTCGACCATCTCTTCCAGCCGGCCTCCATCGCCGTCATTGGCGCAAGCGACCGCCCGGGCCGCGTGGGGACGACGGTGTGGAACAACCTGCGGCATGGCGGCTTTGCGGGAGCGCTCCATGCCGTCAACCCGCGCCTCGATCGTCTCGACGGCATGCCCTGTCATGCGCGCGTCGGGCAACTTCCGGCCTGTCCGGATCTGGCCATCATCTGCACACCGCCTTCGACCGTTCCACGACTCATCGCCGAGCTGCGGGAACGCGGATGCAAGGCGGCGGCCGTGTTGACAGCCGGACTCGATGCGGCGAACCGGCAGGCCATGCTGGACGCGGCCAAACCGGGCCTGCTGCGCGTCCTCGGCCCCAATTGCCTGGGCCTCATGGTGCCGCGCCTCCACATGAATGCCAGCTTTGCCCATACGGAGGCTTTGCCGGGAAGACTGGCATTCGTGTCGCAGTCAGGCGCGTTGTTTACTGCCGTCGTCGACTGGGCCAACGCGCAGGGCATCGGCTTTTCGCATGTCGTCTCGCTCGGGGAGAGCGCCGATGTGGACGTGGGCGACGTCATCGACTACCTCGCCGCCGCCCCCGACACATCGGCGATCCTGCTGTACATCGAGGCGGTGCGTGCCGGCCGCAAGTTCATGTCGGCGGCTCGCGCCGCCGCCCGCAACAAGCCCGTGATCGTGATCAAGGCCGGACGCACCGAGGCGTCGGCCCATGCGGCGGCGTCCCATACCGGCGCGCTGGCCGCCACGGATGACGTCTATGACGCGGTGTTCCAGCGGGCCGGCATGCTGCGGGTCGAGAGCACGGAGGCACTGTTCGATGCCGTGGAGACCCTGGCGCGCGCGCGGCAGCCAGCCGGAGAAAGACTGGCGATCGTGACCAATGGGGGTGGCCCGGGCGTCATGGCCACCGACGCGCTCGTACGCGCGGGCGGGCAACTCGCGTTGCTTGGCGCCGACACCGTGGCGCGGCTGGATGCCGTGCTGCCGGCGACGTGGCCACGCGCCAATCCCATCGATATCATCGGCGACGCGCCGGTCCAGCGTTACGCGGATACGTTACGTATCCTGCAGGACGCCGCGGAGGTCGATGCCGTCCTGATGCTGCATGCACCGACGGCAATCGTGGCCAGCGACGCCATCGCACGCGCCGTCGTGGACAGTGCGGCGGGGCGTCTTCCAGTCCTGACTTCCTGGCTCGGCGCGGACGCCGTACGCGAGGCGCGCCGCATGTGCCGCGACGCCGGTGTGCCGGAATACGGCACGCCCGAGCAGGCCGTGCGTGGGTTTCTTCAAGTCGTCACGCAGGCACGACATCGCCAGCTTCTGATGCAGACGCCACCCGCCGCGCCTGAACTCGCACCCGATCGGGTCGCCGCCAGGGGATGGATTGCCGACGCGGTGGCGGCGGGACACCGGCAACTGCCGGCCGACATCGCGGCGCGCGTGCTCGAGGCCTACGGGATCCCCGTGGCCACGACGCGAAGCGCGCGCGACGAGCGCGAAGCGGCGGTGGTGGCGGAGGCGATCGGCTTTCCTGTGGCGTTGAAGATTGCATCGCCCGATATCTCGCACAAGTCGGATGTGGGCGGGGTGGCGCTTGGGCTACGGTCGGCCGAGCAGATACGGGAGGCGGCGCTGGCGATGCGTGCGACCGTGGCGCGGCTGGCACCGGCCGCGCGCGTCGATGGCTTCACCGTTCAGCGCATGGCGCACGGCACCCACGCCTTCGAGCTGATCGTGGGCATCGCGTCGGATCCGGTGTTCGGACCGGTCGTGCTCTTCGGACATGGCGGCACGGCGGTCGAACGGATCGCGGATCGCGCCGTCGCGCTGCCGCCGCTCAATCGGCTGCTGGCAGCCGACCTCGTTTCGCGTACCCGGATCGCACGCTTGTTGCCGGGCTACCGCGACGTCCCGGGCATCGATAGCGCCGCGCTCGAAGACGTGCTGATGGCCGTCTCGCGCATGGCGTGCGAGCTGGATGGCATCGCCGAGCTCGACATCAACCCGCTCGTGGCAAGCGCGGAGGGGGTCATGGCACTCGATGCCCGTATCGTGATCCGGCATGCGGGAGGCGATCCGACCGCGCGGCTCGCGATCCTGCCATATCCGGCACATCTGGCACGCGACCTGACGTGGCACGGAGAAACCCTGCGGCTGCGGCCCGTGCGACCGGACGACGAGCGTGCGTATCGCACCTTCCTCGAAGCGCTCAGTCCCGCGGACATGCACGCGCGGTACTTCTGCATGTTGCGCCATCCTGTGCACAGCCAGCTCGCGCGGATGACCCAGATCGATTACGCGCGCGAGATGTGCTTCGTGATCGAGCGCCCCGCGCGCGGAGGCAGGCCCGCCGAACTGCTGGGCGAGTGCCGCGCGATGGCCGATCCGGACAACGAGCGCGCGGAGTTCGCGGTGTGCGTGCGCACCGATTGCAAGGGCCAGGGTCTAGGCAGGCTCCTGCTGACCGCGATGATTGCCTATAGCCGGGCGCACGGTACGGGCACCCTCTACGGCATGACCTCTCGCGCGAACGAGCCGATGCTGGGGCTGGCTCGCTCTCTTGGCTTCGAGACCGCACCCGATGCGGACGTGACCCGTCTGCTGCGCCGGCTGCGGCCGGCAAACAGCCCAGAAGGAGGTACCGCATGAATCCGGAACGTATTGCCCTGGTGACCGGCGGCATGGGCGGACTGGGCGAAGCGATTGCCACGCGTCTCCACGACGATGGCCTGCGTGTGGTCGTCACGCATTCCATCGCCAACGACCACGTGGCCACCTGGCTCGCCGCGCATCGTGAGGGCGGCCGCGCGTTCGCCGCGGTGGCTGTGGATGTGGCCGATTTCGCGTCGTGCCAGGAGTGCGTGGCACGCGTCGTGGCCGAGATCGGACCGGTCTCGGTCCTGATCAACAATGCAGGGCTTACCCGCGACGCCCAGCTGCGAAAGATGCGGCAGGAAGACTGGGCCACCGTGCTCCGCACCGACCTCGATTCGGTGTTCAACATGACACGGCCGCTGTGCGAAAGCATGGCAAGCCTTGGATGGGGACGCATCGTCAATATCTCGTCCGTCAATGCGTCCCGCGGCGCCTTCGGGCAGGCCAACTATGCCGCCGCGAAGGCCGGCATGCATGGATTCACCAAGGCGCTGGCGCTGGAGATGGCATCGCACGGCGTCACGGTCAACACCGTATCGCCGGGCTATCTGGACACCAGCATGGTACGGGCGGTTCCGGCGGACATCCTCGAGAAGAAAATTCTTCCGCAGATACCGGTCGGCCGGCTCGGCAAGCCGTCGGAAGTGGCGGCCCTGATCTCCTACCTCTGTTCCGACGATGGCGCATTCGTGACCGGCGCGAACCTGGCCATCAACGGTGGGCAGCACATGCAATGAAACGCGAACCACTCCCCGCCGTGTCTCTTCCCGCCACCTGTCAGGCGCCCGTGCTCCCCGACGCCTACGCGCGCTGGGACCAGGACATACGGGCCGCGCTCGCGGCGACGACGGGCGGCATCTCCATCGCCTCGCTGGCATTGGCCTGGGCCGACTGGGCGTTGCACCTGATCGTCTCTCCGGGCCGACAGGGGAAGGTGGCAGGGCAATGGTGCGCGGGTACGCTTGACGACTGGGCGCAGCCGCCATTCGCTGAGCGCAAAGCCATCGCGGGCGATCCCCGTTTTGCGGGACCGGCATGGCAACAGTGGCCATGGTGCGTCTGGCGGGACGCGTTCCTCCGCCAGGAGACGTTCTGGCAGGCGTTGACGTCCGAACTCGACGGCGTATCGCCTCATCATCAGCGGCTGGCGTCCTTCTGCGCGCGCCAGTGGCTGGACCTGGCCTCGCCGAGTAACCTTTGGTGGCTAAACCCAGCCGTGTTGGCGGCCACCGCGAATACGTTCGGCGGCAACTTCGTGCAGGGTGCAAGTCACTGGCTCGAAGACGTCGAGGATGCCGTCGCGCAGGTGTGCCACCTTCCCGCACAGCGCCGCAATCCGGATTTCGTGGTGGGCAGGAATGTCGCCATCACGCCGGGCAAGGTGATCTTCCGTAACGACCGCATGGAGCTGATCCAGTACGCGCCGACGACCGCAAGCGTGGCGACGGAGCCGCTGCTGATCGTCCCGTCGTGGATCATGAAGTACTACATCCTCGACCTGCAACCCGCCGACTCGCTCGTACGGCATGCGGTGGCCCGCGGCAACACGGTATTCATGGTGTCGTGGAAGAACCCCGGGGACGAAGCCCGCGATGTGGGCTTGCACGACTATCTGCGCGACGGCTTGCTGGAAGCGCTGCGGGTCGTGCGCCAGCAATGCGGCGACGCGCGCGTGCAGGCGGCCGGGTATTGCCTCGGCGGCACGCTGCTCGCCATCGCGGCCGCATGGCTGGCGCGGGAGCATCGCGACGACCTGTCCGGCGTGACCCTGTTCGCCACGGGCACCGACTTCGAAGTGCCGGGGGAACTGGGCCTTTTCATCGACGACAGCGCCTTCGCGACGATCGATGCGCTCATGCGCAGGCAGGGCTATCTGGACGGTCCCCAGATGACGACGGCATTCCAGATGCTGCACGCGCGCGACCTGGTGTGGTCGCGCATGCTGGGGGAATACCTGCTAGGCAACCGCGCGAGGCCCAACGACCTGATCGCGTGGAATCGCGACACCACGCGGCTGCCGCACCGGTTGCACGCCGACACGCTCCGTTCGCTCTTCCTCCGCAACGATCTGGCCGAGGGCCGGTATTGCGTCGGGGGCGAGCCCATCGCGCTGGCCGACATCGCCGCGCCGCTCTTCATGGTGGGTACCGAGCACGATCACGTCACGCCATGGCGTTCGGCCTACAAGCTTCATCTGCTCACGCGCGGCGAACTCACCTTTGTACTGACCTCCGGCGGCCACAACGCCGGCATCGTGTCGGAGCCCGGGCACCCGCGCCGCAGGTATCGCGTGGCCACGCGTGTACCCGGCGCACGTTATCGCGATCCCGACCGGTATCTCGCCGAAGCCACGCTGCATGAAGGCTCGTGGTGGCCGTGCTGGTTCGACTGGCTGGCCGGGCACGCGAGCGGGCAGCGGGAGGCGCGAGCGTTGCCCGCGGACGCGCTGGCCGACGCACCGGGAACCTACGTGCTGGAACCCTGAAGGAGCAAACGATCATGACATCCATGGCAGCAGCAGTGTTCGTCGGACCCGGCAAGATCGAACTGCGGGAGAAGACGGTACCCGAGGTAGGTCCCAACGATGCGCTGCTGCGCATCACGACCACGACGATCTGCGGGACCGACGTCCATATCCTCAAGGGCGAGTACCCCGTGCCACCGGGATTGACGGTAGGCCACGAGCCCGTGGGCGTGATCGCACAGCTCGGCAGCAGCGTCACTGGCTATGAAGAAGGGCAACGTGCGATTGCCGGGGCGATCTGCCCGGGCTTTCACTCCTACGCCTGCCAGGATGGCTGGCCGGCGCAGGACGGGGAGGGCGTCGCGCACGGCTACAAGGCCGCGGGAGGCTGGCGGTTCGGCAACACCATCGACGGTGCCCAGGCAGAGTATCTGCTCGTGCCGGATGCCCAGGCCAACCTCTCTCCGGTGCCGGATGGGCTCACCGACGAGCAGGTGTTGATGTGCCCGGACATCATGTCGACGGGCTTTGCCGGCGCCGAACATGCCGATATCCGCCTGGGAGACGTCGTTGCGGTGTTCGCACAGGGCCCGATCGGACTGTGCGCGACCGCGGGAGCCAGGCTGCGTGGCGCCGCGGTCGTCATTGCCGTGGACGGCATCGAAGGCCGGCTCGCCGTCGCCCGCCAGCTCGGTGCGGATATCACGCTCGACTACCGCCAGGTGGACGTGGTCTCCGAGATCATGCGCCTGACGGGCGGCCGGGGCGTCGACGCGGCAATCGAGGCCCTGGGCACGCAAGGCACCTTCGAGGCGGCATTGCGCGTGCTCCGGCCCGGCGGGACGCTGTCGAGCCTCGGCGTCTATGCCGAGGATCTGCGCATTCCGCTGGGGGCATTTGCCGCGGGGCTCGGCGACCATCGCATCGTCACGTCCTTGTGCCCCGGCGGCAAGGCGCGCATGCGGCGGCTGATGGCCATGATCGAAAGCGGCCGCGTGGATCTGGGCGCGTTGGTCACCCATCGTTTCCCGCTCGCGCGGATCGAAGACGCTTACGAGTTGTTATCGCATCAGCGCGACGGGGTGTTGAAGGTGGCGATCTCGCCTTGAGCGCTTGCTCGGCTTGACCCACGTCAAAGTCCACCCTTATGCGACTCCTAGACTGAATCGTGCGAGGCGCGCGCCTGTTGGCGGCCTCTGACGATCGAATGGGAAACAGGAGTCCGAGATGCTTGGCTATTCCAGCGTATTCGTTCACGTCGGCGCCGAGGCGCGGGTCAAGTCGCGCATCGCGCTGGCCGCGCGCATTGCCTTCGCGCAGCAATGCCGCATGACCGGCCTCTGCGTCACCTATGCCCCGCAGCCCTGGTTCTATCGCATGCATCATGCGGCCGAGTGCCTGCAGGAGGATCGCGAACGCCGGCACCATACTCATGAAACCCTGCGGCGTCGCTTCGAGTCCGCGATCTGGGAGCACGGCATGACGGCGGAGTGGCGTGTGGCGGAAGGCGAACCGGTGGCGAGCACCCTGAGAGAGGTGAGGGAGGCAGGCCTTGTCGTGCTTGGCCAGACCGACGAATCCAACGACGACGGTTATATCGCGCCCCAGTATCTGGAATCGATCGTGCTCGAGTCCGGTCGTCCCACGCTGGTCATTCCGTATGCAGGGGACTTTCCCACGCTGGGAACACGTGTGCTGATCGCATGGGATGGCGGCCGGGAAAGCGCCCGCGCGCTGCACGATGCCTTGCCGCTACTGGCGGGCAGTCGTGTCCATCTGTTGCACGCCAATGCGGCGATGCGCAGCCTGCGTGCGGATGCGACACCGGCGGCGAACGCACTGCGGCTGCTGCGGGACGTCGGTGCCGAGGTGGAGATGGAGTACATGGCGGAGGCCAACGATCTGCTTATCGGGGAGCTGATTCTGTCGCGGGCGGCGGATATCGGGGCCGATCTCATCGTCATGGGCGCCTATGGCCACAGCCGTCTGCGCGAGATCACGCTCGGCGGAGTGACGCGCACCATCCTGGCATCGATGACGGTGCCGGTACTGCTGGCACATTGACCGGCCCACCTCTCAGGCATGCACACGCGATGAAACTGACATTTCTGGGTGCGACGGGCACCGTAACGGGTTCGAAGTATCTGGTGGAGGCGGGCAGGTGCCGAATTCTGGTCGATTGTGGGCTGTTTCAGGGGTTCAAGCAGCTCCGCTTGCGCAACTGGGCGCCATTGCCGGTGGATCCGGCGAGCCTGCATGCGGTCGTGCTGACGCACGCGCACATCGACCATAGCGGCTATCTGCCGCTGCTTGTCCGCAACGGTTTTCGTGGCAGCGTGTACTGCACGCTGGGGACCGCGCAGCTCTGCGAGATCCTGTTGCCCGACGCCGCCGCGCTGGCGGAGGAAGATGCCAGCTACGCCAATCGCAAAGGGTTCTCGCGGCACCACCCGGCCATTCCCCTGTACTCGGGCACGGATGCCGCCCGCGCGCTGCGGCGCCTGGAGGTGGTGCCGTATGCGAAACGCTGGACCGTCGCCCCAGGAATGGAGGCCGAGTTTCATCGCGCCGGGCATATCATCGGCGCGTCGACGGTCACGTTGCATTTCGACGGCGTCCGGCTCGTGTTCTCGGGCGACCTTGGCCGCCAGTCGGATCCCGTCATGCGAGCGCCAGAGCCGGTGAGCGCGGCAGACTGGCTGCTCGTGGAGTCGACGTACGGGGATCGGCTTCATCCTGCCGAGGATCCCATCGAAACCCTGGGCGATATCGTGAATCGGACCATTGGGCGCGGCGGCACGCTGGTGGTCCCCACCTTCGCAGTGGGCCGCGCGCAGTCGCTCTTGTATTGCCTCTACCGCCTGAAGCAGGCGGGGAAACTGCCGGATGTGCCGATTTTCCTCAACAGCCCGATGGCGATCGCCGCGACCCGGATCTTTTCGCTGCACCCGGAAGAACTGCGCATCGATCGCGAAGCCTGCGCGGCCGCCTGCGATATGGCCGAACCCGTGCAGCGCGCCGAGGATTCCGTTCGGCTCAATGGCGACACCCGCCCGAAGATCATCCTGGCCGGAAGCGGGATGCTCACGGGGGGACGCGTCGTGCATCACCTCGAGAGCTTCGGCCAGGACCCTTCCAACACGATCCTTCTGTGCGGGTTTCAGGCGGGCGGCACACGTGGCGCGACGCTGGGATCCGGCGGGCGCCTGGTCAGGCTGCACGGCAAGGACATTCCGATCCGCGCGGAAGTGGCACGCCTCGACACGCTATCGGCGCATGCCGATGCGGCCGACCTGCTAGCCTGGCTGAAGGGTTTCCATCAGCCGCCGCGGCAGACCTTCATCGTGCACGGCGAGCCGCAGGCCAGCGATGCACTGCGACTGCGCATCGAGCGCGAACTTGGATGGGCGGTGACCATGCCCGAGTATCGCGAGACCTACAGGCTTCGGGAGTCGGCACCTGAGGGGCCGAAGCGGTGACGATCCTGAAACTGCTCAGGCCCGTTCCTTGATCTGCCGCAACGCGCTGGCCGGTCCGGTCCGAGCGTCTAGCCTCGGCTCGGCGTACAGCGCCCCACGGGCCAGGAAGGCACCGCTCAGATACACGGCCAGCAGCAGCGGAAGGTATAACCAGAACGCCGACGGCGGGGGCACCAGCCTCAGGGCGGGCGCAAACGGAGAGAACGGCAGCCACAGCGCGAGTGTGACGATCGCTATCGTGGCAGCGACGAGTGCCGCGCTGGGGCGGCTCTGGACGAACGGAATCCTTCGTGTACGAATGACGTAGATAACAAGCATCTGAGACAGTATCGACTCCACGAACCACGACGAATGGAACGCTGCCTCGGACGCCATCGAGCGAAGGTCCAGCACGAAATAGAGCAGCAGGAAGGTCAGGAAGTCGACGGCGGAACTCAGCGGTCCCATGATCGCGATATAGCGCCACAGCACCCGCGTATCCCAGGAGCTTGGCTGTGCCAGCGCATCGTCATCGACGCGATCGGTGGGAATGGCAGTCTGCGAGATATCGTAGAGCAGGTTGCAGGTCAGCAGCTGAATCGGTGCCATCGGCAGAAACGGCAGCCAGAGACTGGCACCCAGCACGCTGAACACATTGCCGAAGTTGGAGCTGGACGCCATCCGGATGTATTTGAGCAGATTGGCAAACACTCGCCGCCCCTCGACGATGCCGTCATGCAGCACCAGCAGGCTCTTCTCCAGCAGGATGATGGTGGCCGCCTCCTTTGCGATATCGGTGCCGGTATCCACCGAGATACCGACGTCCGCGGCACGCAACGCGGGGCTGTCGTTGATGCCGTCGCCGAGCACGCCCACCACATGCCCGCGGGAACGCAGCGCGCGGACCAGCATGGCCTTGTGTTCCGGGGTCAGCTTGGCAAATACCGTGAACCGTTCGGCGAGGTCGGCGACGGCGGTCTCCTCCAGACCGTCCAGCTGCCGCCCCGTCACGATCTCGAGGGAATCGATGCCGACAAGCCCGCAGACATGCCGTGCGATGTCCGGGCTGTCTCCCGTCAGGACCTTGATGCCGATGCCGCGTCCCCTGATGGCACGCAATGCCGCCGCTGCCGTTTCTTTCGGCGGATCGATGAAGGCGACAAAGCCCGCCAGGGTCAGGCCGCTTTCGTCCGCCACGGCATAGGCGCGAGCGTCCGTTTTTGCCACGCTGCGGAACGCGACAGCCAGCAGCCTGAACCCCGCGCGGTTGAGCCGGGCGGCGAGCGCCTTGGCCTCGTCCATGACCGGCGCCGTTAGCGGCACGACGGCGCCCGCCCGTTCGCAAGTCGTGCAAACCGACAGAATTTCCTCCACGGCGCCTTTGCAGACCAGCAGCTGTTCGGTGTCGGATTCGACGATGACGGACATGCGCCGGCGTGCGAAGTCGAAGGGTACCTCGTCAATCGGCCGATAGCGCTGGTCGAGCCCCATGCTGGTCACGACGGCCGGATCGTGCAGCAACACGGCCTTGTCCAGCAGGTTGCGCAGGCCGGTCTGGAAACGGCTGTTCAGATAGGTGAGGGCAAAGACGTGATCGGATTCGGTCTCGTCGATATCGATGTGGCGATGGAGAATGACGCAGTCCTGTGTCAACGTACCGGTCTTGTCCGTGCACAGGACATCCATGGCCCCGAGGTTCTGGATCGCGCTCAGCTGCTTGACGATCACTTTCCGGCGCGCCATCGCCAGGGCGCCCTTGGATAGGGTGACAGTCGTCAGCATCGGCAGCATCTCGGGCGTCAGGCCGACCGCAACGGCCAGCGAGAACAACAGCGCCTCGAACATATCGCCTTTGGTCAGGTAGTTGATGGCGAATACCAGTGGCGTCATCGCGCATATGAGCGCGAGCATCAGGTTCGCCACGTGCCGGATGCCCGTGTCGAAGGCGCTTGGCGCAGCCGTCTGGGACGCGAGGTGGGAGATATTGCCGAACACCGTGCGCACACCGGTGGAGACGATCACCGCAGTACCGGTGCCGCTCACGACCGTGGTGCCCATCAGGGCGACATTTGGCAGGTCGCCCGGCGTGAGCGCCGTTGCCTCGGGTGCGTCCAATGTGTCCCGCGCCCATTTTTCGACCGGCACCGACTCGCCCGTCATTGCGGATTGATTCAGAAACAGGTCCTTGGCCGCAAGCAGACGCAGATCGCCTGGAACGATGTCACCGGCCCCGATGTGCACGATGTCGCCGGGCACCAGCTGCGCGATCTGGATCTCCGCCAGGGTCGATTCGGCATCGGACGTTGCACGCCGCTGCACAGTCGCTGTGGTGTGGACGAGCGCACGCAGAGCCTTGGCGGCCGTCACCGAACGTTGTTCCTGCCAGGTGGCAATGCCCACGCTCAACAGAACCATCGCGGCAGTGATGGCGGCCGAGTTGACCTCGCCGATGGCCAGCGATACGGAAGAGAGCACGAGCAGCATCACGCTGAGCGGGCTGGACAACCTTTTCAGGAGCTCGATGGTCAGTCGGGGGCGCTCGTCGGGCAGTACCTCGTTCGGGCCCACCTCCTTCAAACGCTGACGGGCGTCGGCGTCCGTCAACCCGATACGTGAGCTCCCGAGCGCCGAGAGTAACGCGGACGGCGGCAGCGTGGCGGCCGATAGCAATGTCGTGGACGTGGCCGGCGGATTGCCGGAATGCCGCGACATATGGGGAAAGCAGTTCCGACTCGCGGGATCAGGCCTCATGTGGAGATAACCGTGCCGTCCCGCCATAAGCGGTGCATGGGTAATCGATGACGACTGAAGCCTAGTGCAGCCACGCACGTCGAGCTTGACATGCGTCAACACTCCCGACGTCGGGCCGACTATCGTGAACCGTATCAACCAGGAGACTGCCATGAGCGAAACACAAGTTCCCGCCGACTATGGCGCAACGATGCAGCGCGTGGCGCTTGCGGAAGCGTGCCGGGCGTACATTGCGGTACAGGATGCAAGGCACACCATCCTGAAGGCCCACATGAAGGCGGTGGAGGACGAGGTACGTAGCGCCAAACGGCTGCTACAGCGCATCGAAGCATCGAGCGAGCCTGCGACCTTGCAGGCGTCCGTCGCGCAACTGCTCACGGACCGGATGGAGCATCAGGCGGCATTGTCGCGCGAGTATGCCAAGGCGTTCGCCGACGTATGGTCGGCGTGGCTCACGCAGTGCCAGGCGCTCAACGTCTCATGGCCGGCATCGGCGCGTCCGGGCGCGGCATCGACGGATCCCGCCGGCATGAACGGACTTTCGGCCGCATGGGGAAGCTTCTACGACCAGCTTGGAAAGATGTCGTCGGCGCTGGCGGGATCGATGCCGGCCGCGGCGCAGCCGAACGGAAGGCGGGGCCCGCCGGATGCAGGGGAGGGCAGGTGAAGTTGCCACGAGCATTCCATGCTTGTCATGCCTGACAGGCATGCCCGCCAGCTTACAAAGTCTGTTTCCAGTGCGCTCAAAACTTCTAGATTAGTACCCTCATTCTCATTAGTGAACAGAGAGCGGGCGCGATGAATCACCGGGAAGACGCTGCGCGTCAACGGTGGCTCAAGGGGCGAGCGATTTCCGGTCTCCACGAGTACGAACAGATTCCCGACCTCATCGACCGCAGCAAGCAACGGGTCGCGAATTTCTACGACGACCTGGAAGCCCAGCTAGGACGCTCGGCCTACGTCGCGGGCGATCGGTTCTCCGCGGCGGATATCACAGCTCTTGCTACCGTCGACTTTGCGACGAAGGCGTTTTCCATGCCGATTCCGGAGGGGCGCTCCGCAGTGAAGCGCTGGTACGCGGTGGTTTCATCGCGATCCAGCGCGACGGCGTAGGCCGCCAGAGACGGCTTCCTGATTGTCGTTCATAATTTGCCGCTGTCCTTTGCCAACCCGTCACCATGCGATCGCTATCCGAGGCAGCAGCGAATGAATTCTCGAAAGTCCGGTTCGTCCTTACGGACATGGACGAGACGTTGACCTATCAAGGCCGCTTGCCTGCCGAGACGTACACTGCGCTGGCACGGCTGCAAGCCGGCGGCATTCGCGTGATACCGGTCACCGCGGCGCCCGCCGGCTGGTGCGACCAGATGGCCCGCATGTGGCCCGTCGACGGCGTCATAGCCGAAAACGGCGGACTGTTCCTGCGTCGGAGTTCAGACGGGCACAGCGTCGAACGGCATTACTGGCATTCGCCCGACAGACTGGAGCAGGTCCGCGAACAGTTGAGGTCCATCGCCCGCGGCGTCGAAGAATCGGTGCCGGAGGCACAAGAGGCGGATGATCAAGTGTTCCGGCTGACGAGTCTCGCCTATCGCCGCACAGGAACCGACCTCGATGGACGCATCGTCGATGCTCTCACACGGGCAGGAGCGACCGCGACGGTGAATAACCTCTGGGTCCTTGGCTGGGTTGGCGACTACGACAAGTTGACCATGTCGTTACGGGTGCTCGCCAAGACGTATGGCGTGGACACGGAAGCGGCCAGCGAGTCGGTTGCCTATTCCGGCGACTCCACCAACGACGCACCAATGTTCGCGTTCTTCAAGCATACGGCGGGCGTGAGCACGGTGATCGATTACCTTCCTCAATTGCCAGTTCCTCCTCGTTGGGTCACGCACGGACCAGGGGGCGCAGGCTTTGTGGAATTCGCGGATGCGATTCTCCAGTCAGGATCGAGCCACGCATGAAGACAGTTCAAGATCGAATCAAGAGAAGATGATTCCTGCGTACACAGATCGGCTTGTCATTCGCCGCCCCAGCCAGGAGGATCTGCACGCTTTCCTGGCCTATCGGAACGCCCACGAGAACATGCGCCTGCAGCCGATCGAGCGTATGCCGCACGCCGAGGCGCAGGCGTTTCTGGCGAAGCAGGCCGAGCTGACCTCTGATGCCGACAACTGCTGGCTTATGTTCGCGATAGAACTGAGAGAGCGCAGGGGCATGATCGGAGAGGTCGGCATGTATATCGAAGCCGACCACAGGCAGACCGGTGATATCGGATGGTCGCTCAATCGGGATTTCTGGGGTCAGGGTTATGCGACCGAAGCAGCAAGATGGCTAATCGACTACGCTTTCGGAGCACGTCGGTTGCATCGCCTGACCTCGAACGCCAGCACGCAGAATATGGAATCCATCCGCTTGATGGAACGCTTGGGCATGCGTCGCGAAGGGACGACGCGAGAAAGCATGCTCGTACACGGTGTGTGGCATGACGAGCATCGGTACGCGATGCTCAACAGTGAATGGCAAACAATCAATTCACTGGAGTTTGCCCAATCGAATCGATAAACCTCTGTCCGTCTCCGCAGAGAGGCTTGGTCTATCAGCCGTGTGAAACGCTACGGTGTCGCCTGGCCGCTGTAACTTCCAGAGTGGGCGTATCAAGCAAACCGAGACGTACCGATACTGTATTGACATGACGAATATGGACGATTTGTTCCCTTTGCCTGCAGTACTCATTGAGTACTTGCTTTCACCGGCGCTTGATCGAACAGACAGCCACATAACTTCACTGTGCCGCCGACTTAGCTATGTTGGGGAAGTCATGGATCGAATAAAAGCGGGCCCTGACGACGGGCAAGTTTTATATGATCTATTGAGCAGCGTTGAGAACGATCTTTTCGTCATTCTCGGGTCAGGGCTTTCAAGCAGTCGAAGCGAAGACTCCACCTACATCATGCACGTCTCATGGCCTGCGGATTGTAGCGTGGCTTCGATGTACGAAGCTCTCCCAAAGACCGTAGTTGCGGCACTTACGCGAGGTGTCGGAAAGCTCGGTATGCGTGATACGGAGGCTACCGAGTGGGTCAGCCAATGGTGCTTGGCGTTGAAGAAAATTCTTCAGATGCTCATTGACGCAGACGCACTTGAGCACGCAATGGCCGCTCTGCTAGCTGTCGATCTTCTCCTGACCAACCTTGTTTCCTTCATCACCGCGATGCACCTCAATCCGTTTCTCGATCGACAAGGCTAGTAGGCGGATTTGTCGTGCAGTTGCAATGCGTGGAGATCCGTTCAGAGGGCTGACCGGAAGCAACCGCGCGCCGACGAGGCGATCTGCCGCAGCGCGACCCCGGCTGGCACCGAGAACGACGGGTGCCGCTGAGAGCCGAACTCAACGACTCATACGTGCAAGAGGATTCTTTGCAACACACTCGTCAGATCACGGCGCCGGTCCACGATCAGTTGCACGTAGGTAGTGTCGTCCCGGACCTCATAGATGATTCGATTCTTCCCGCTCTGTACTTCGCGAAATCTTTCCGCGGTCAGGGTGCTCAATTCATCGACTACCGGACCGCATTCAGGAAACTCGCGGAAGCGTTGGATAGACGCCTGAATCTGAGCATACGACTCTTCCCAGATCGCCATACCGAACGCATCCATGACATACCGACGCACACGCTTGTCAACCGCAGGGCCGCCTTCGGGTCGGCGCTACATAGCGGCGTCGCGGCCGTCGCAAAACGACCCGCGCTGATACCGTGTTACGCTGTGCGTAACGCTTGAGGTCAATCGCCCCGAAATGCCAGCCGCTTCGAAAAAACAGGTTTCGCAACAAGACAGCAATGCAGCGCTCGCTGTATTGCTGACGCCTGCCAAACCGTTACCGTCGGAGGATCGCTCCCAGGTTCATGCGGTGACGCGTGCGCTGTCGGTGCTTACGGCGTTCACGGGCGCGGAGATCTATCTCAGTCTGGCCGAGCTCGCGCGTCGCACCGGCATGCACAAGCCCACCGTGCTGAGGCTGGCGCGGACGCTCGTGACGTCGCGCTTTCTGGTCAGGCGCGACGATGGTGCCTGGCGCCTTGGGCCTGCGGCGGGGTTGATTGGGTCGAACTATCAGGCGCAGTTCGACCTGAACTTCGCGATCGAACCGATCCTGCGGCGCCTGTCTCAGACCACGCGCGAGAGTGCGTCGTTCTACGTGTATGAAGGCGATCTGCGCAGCTGTCTGATGCGTTGCGACGGACCTGCGGCGATCCCCGATCATGTCCGTTCCGGAGAAGTGCTCACGCTGCACCGCGGCGCACCGGGACGCGTCATTCTCGCGGCGCTCGGCGAGCCCGGCACCCTCTATGAAAGAATTCGCCGCAACGGCTATCACCTGACGCGAGGGGAGCGCGCGGCCGGTGTCTCCAGCGTGGCGGCGGCTGTCAGGGGCGAGCACGGCGCGGTACTTGGCGCCATCAGTACCTCGGGCCCGATCGAGCGATTGACGGAGGAGCGGCTGAAGGAACTGGCGCCTGCGACCATCGCCGCCGCAAAGGAACTTGGCGTCAGTCTCGGCGCCATGCCGGCCACCGCGTTGCGTGCCACGTGGCATCCGACCTGATGTGGGTGTTACGCACAGCGTAACGCATTGCGCAGAGACCGGTCGCTTCGTAAAGTCGCCGCAAAGCCAGAGGCTACGGCAATTTTCGCCGGGCACGAGCAATGCGAGACACCATGACGACAATGCCCCAGGCACCGGCCCGCCAGCAGGTCGGCCCTGCCCCTAACGCCCGCAAGCACCTGCCGCGCCGCCTGCGCAACGTGCTGTGTCTCGACGACTTCGAGGCCGCGGCACAGAGGCATCTGCCGCGCCCGATCTTCGGCTATATCCGGGGCGGCGTTGAAGACAACGTGTCCGTCGCCGAGAATCGCGCGGCGTTCTCGAAATGGATGTTCCGCACGAATGTCCTGGTCAACGTCTCCATGCGCACGCAAGCGACCACGCTGATGGGCCAGTCCTATCAGGCACCTTTCGGTATCGCGCCAATGGGCATCTGCGCACTGTCGGCCTTCGACGGCGATGTGGTCATGGCGCGGGCGGCGGAGGCGGCGGGCATTCCGTACGTCCTCAGCGGCGCATCGCTGACGCGCATGGAAGAGGTTGCGGCGGCCGCACCGACATGCGGCTGGTTCCAGGCCTATATTCCCGGAGAACCCGCTCACATCGAGGCACTGGTCGCGCGCGTGTCCGCGGCGGGCTTCAGGACGCTCGTGCTCACGGTGGATACCGCGACGCTGGCCAACCGGGAAGGTAATGTACGCGTCGGGTTCTCGACGCCGCTCCGTCCGAGCCTGCGGCTCGCCTGGGATGGCATCGTGAGGCCGCACTGGTTGCTTGGCACACTGGCGCGCACGCTGCTGACAAAGGGGATGCCGCATTTCGAGAACGCGGGCGCCAAGCGCGGCGTGCCGATCATCTCGGGCAGCGTGGTGCGGCAGTTCGGTCTGCGCGACCATTTGTCCTGGGATCACCTGGCGCTGATGCGCCGCCTCTGGAAAGGCCGCCTGGTCGTGAAGGGCATTACCGCAGCGGACGACGTCAGGCGCGCCGAGCAGCACGGTGCCGATGGCGTGATTCTGTCGAACCATGGCGGACGCCAGCTCGACGGCACGATCGCGCCCCTTGCGGCATTGCCCGCCGCCGTGGCTGCCAAGGGTGCCATGGCATTGATGCTCGACAGCGGCGTGCGCCGCGGCACCGATGTGATCAAGGCACTGAGCCTCGGCGCCGATCACGTCTTCGTGGGGCGCCCCATGGTCTATGCCGCGGCGATCCAGGGGCAAGCAGGCGTTGCGCATGCGATCCAGCTGCTCAAGGACGAAGTGCACCGCGATATGGCGCTACTCGGCGTCAACCGCCTGGACGAACTCGGTCCGGACCGGCTGGTGCCGCGGTAGCCCGGCATCATGCCAACGAGGACCTACGCCATGGATCACTCCGCAGCGGCCGTGCCGCATTCCCTGGGAACGAACCGGCCATCCCGGCAACTTCCGCCCGATGCATGCGATGCGCACATGCATATCTTCGACCCGCGTTTCGCGCCTTCCGCGCATTGGACCCGCACGCCGCCCGTAGCGCCGGTCGCGGCCTACCGCCAGTTGCAGGCGCGTATCGGCACCTCGCGCGCCGTGGTGGTCACGCCTTCCACCTACGGCACCGACAACGCCTGTACGGTGGATGCACTGCGCCAGCTGGGGGAGCAGGCGCGTGGCGTCGCGGTCGTCGCCGCGGAGGTTGCCGATGACGAACTGGATGCGCTGGCGCGTGAACGCGTGTGCGGTCTGCGGGTCAACTTCCTGACGCCGCAGAGTTGGGGCCGAACGACGCCCGAGATGCTGAACACGCTGGCCGGCAAGGTGCAACGGCTGGGATGGCATATCCAGATCTTTGCCCATGCGGCGCAGATCGTCGAACTTGCGCCGCATCTCGAGCGCCTGCCCGTGCCGCTCGTCATCGATCACCTCGGCAAGATCGAACCCACGACGGGAACGGCGTCCGACGCGTATGCCGTGATCCGGCGCCTGCTCGATGGCGGCAACACCTGGATGAAACTGTCGGGCGCGTATATGTGCTCGGCATCGGGTGCGCCCGGTTATCGGGACACCGTGCCGATCGGCCGCGCGCTTGCCGCGGCGGCGCCGGAGCGTATGGTGTGGGGCAGCGACTGGCCGCATACCACCGGGGCCGGAGATGGCGTCAACGACGCCGATCTCGTGGACCTGCTGCGCGAGTGGTGTGGCTCGGACGCGCTCATGGACCGTGTGCTGACGCGGAATGCCGCGGCGTTGTACGGCTTCTGAGCGCGCGCCGCGCAATCGATGTCACTCGGCAGTGAGTACGCCGGACTTGATCAGTCCGGCATAGGTCGACGTCTGCCGCGCCAGCAGCTTCTCGAAGTCCGCCGGCGTCATGTGAGTGGGCACGCCGCCAATGTCCTCGACGCGCTTGCGCGTGGCGGGGTCCGCGAGCACGGCGTCGTTGGTCTGCACGAGCTTGTCGACGACTGCCTGCGGCAGCCCGCGCGGGCCCATCACGGCCGTGAAGGGGGCGATATCGACTTCCGGCTGCTTCGCTTCGGCCATGGTCGGGACGTCGGGGAGCAGCGGCACGCGTTGCGGGAACACCACTGCCAGCGCGCGGAGCTTGCCGCCCTTGATCAGTTGCAGCGCAGAGGGCAGGTCCGTCGCGACGGCATCGAGTTGCTGGCCCAGCAGATCCTGCACCGCCGGGCCGGCGCCCTTGTATCCCGCGATGACGAATTTCGTGCCCAGGGCTTTCTGCATCTGCAGGATGTTCACATGGCCGGCCGTGCCATTGCCCGGATGACCGATCCGCGCGCCGCCTTGCGCTTTTGCGGTCTTCGCAAAATCCTCGTAGGTCTTGACCGGCGACGCGGCGTTGACGACGAGTACGCCCGGCACGAGCGAGAGTAGCGCGACCGGACGCATGTCCTTGAGGCTATAGTTCGCGGCCTTGCCCGCGAGCTGCCAGCTCGCCACGATGGGCCCGGTCGTCCCGACGAGAAGGGTGTATCCGTCCGCGTCCGAACGCACCATGGCGGCGGCGCCGATCATGCCACCCGCACCGCCGCGGTTGTCGATCACGAACGGCTGTCCCAGTCGCTGGCCGTACGCTTCCGCGAAGATACGCGCGGTGCTGTCGGCATTGCCGCCCGGAACGAAGGGCACGATCACCTTGACCGGCCGGGTCGGATAGCCGCCCGTCTGCGCCCAGGCGAGCGTGGGTGCGATGGCGGTGGCGAGGACCGCGGCCAGTGCTGTGCGGCGGGTCATGGCAATACTCATTGTCTAAGTCTCCTGAATGTCGAATCGATGGTGATGGTGTCAGGGGCCGGTGTGCGTATGCATCAGTCGGCCTTGATCGCGCCCTTGCGGATCACCTCGGCCCATTTGGCGTCTTCCTTCGCGAGGTACTCCGCAAACTCCGCCGGCGAGGAGCCCACGGGGCGCGCGCCCACATCGCCGAAGCGTCGCTGTACCTCCGGGTCCCGCAACGCATCGACCAATGCCTGATGCAGCTTGTCCGCGATCGCGGCGGGCGTGCCGCGCGGCACGAACATCCCGTTCCACTCGTAGACTTCAAAGCCGGGAATGACCGTCTCCGCCACCGTGGGCACATCGGGCATGCGCGGCGAGCGCTGCGGTGAAGAGATCGCGAGCGCGCGCAGCTTGCCGCTGGTCACGAGCGGCTGCGAGGCGGCCACCGTGCTGAACATGAAGTCCACCTGACCCGCCATCACGTCGGTGATGGCCGGGCCGCCGCTCTTGTACGGCACATGCACCATGTCCAGCCCAAGCCGCTGCCGGAACAGTTCCGCGGCCAGGCGTTGCACCGTACCGCTACCGCCCGAGGCGAAGTTGATCGTGCCCGGCTTGGCCTTGGCCTTGTCGATCAGGCCCTGCACGGTCTTGACCGGCGAATCGGCCCGGACGATCAGGATGTTCGGGGCGAGCGAGACCAGTGCCAGCGGCTGCAGCGAACCGGGCGCATAGGGCATGCGCGCGAACAGCTGAGGATTGATCGAATACGGCGTGGCGTCGTACAGCACCGTGTAGCCATCGGGATCGGCCTTGGCGACGAATCCCGCGCCAATCGTGCCGCTGGCGCCTGCGCGGTTGTCCACGATCACGCTGGTGCCGAGCTTTGCGCCCATCTTGTTGGCCACCACGCGCGAGAGCGCGTCGGCCGCGCCGCCGGGAGCGTAGGGGACGACGATGGTGATGGGCCGCTCCGGCCACGCGGCGTGCGTCGCGCAGCTCCACGCGATGGCGCATGCCGCGAGCGCCGTGCGAACGAGGGCTTCGATAGGCTTGGTCAACGTGTCTCCTGTCTTTTCTAGTTATGTCGGTGGGTCCGATCCGGCATTGAAACGCCGACCGGCGTGGCTCGCAATGCGTTACGCGGTGCGTAACGGTCGCTGGCGTTATGTTGTGCGTAATGGCTTGGCATGCGGCAAGCGGTCGTGGATCATCGGCGTCAGTCTCATTCAGCAAACGGAGCGAACCGTGGTGCAGCAGTTTTTCTTGTCGCTTGGCAACAGGTTGTGCCGGCTGGATCTGGCGCCCGATGGTGCAATGCGGGAAGTCGACAGCCTCGACATGCCCTGCAATATCCAGTACGCGTGCGCCGATGCGGCGCGCGGTCTGCTCTACGTGGTCTGCAGCAACGGCGGCGTGGCGAGTCGCGGCGATACGCACTGGCTGATGACGGTTGCCGTGCGCGATGCCGCCATGCGCCTGGTGGGAGAGTCCGTCGCGTTGCGCTATCGACCCATTCACGTCGCGCTCGATCGGGCCGGGCATCAGCTGCTTGTCGCATACAACCTCCCGGCGGCTGTCACGGTGCATGCGCTCGACGACGCCGGTAGGGTCAGCGAATTTGTGGCGGCCGCGGAGGGACAGGACCTTGTCGGCTGGTTTCCGCATCAGGTCTTGCCCATGCCCGGCACGGACGCCATGCTGCTGACCTGCCGCGGGGACGACGCCACCGCGGACCGTCCCGAGAATCCGGGCTCGTTGCGCGTGCTCCGCGTTTCTCGTTCGCAGCCTCGGGACGCGACACTCGTGCAGGTGGTGGCACCGCGCGGCGGACTGGGCTTCGGACCGCGCAACTGCGGCTTCCATCCCACCGCGCCGTGGCTATATGCCGTGCTGGAGCGACAGAATGGGCTCGCGTGGTTCCGGCTTCGCCCGGACGGCATCGCGCCGGAACTGCGGGGGACCGTCACGTTGCTGGAACGCCCGGAGTCGCTGGTGCGCCCGCAACTCGGCGGTGCGCTGGCGATGCATCCAAGCGGACGTTTCGCCTATGCCGTGAATCGCTCGCATGCCGTGGTGCCGGACGGCGACCAGTTCGTCTGGGCGGGCGCGGAAAACAGCATCGCGGTCTTCGGTCTGGACATCGAGACCGGCGCGCCGCAGTTGTTGCAGCATGCACCGCTCGCCGGTTTGCATGCGCGCTGCATCGACCTGGCCCACGGCGGTCATTTGCTTGTGGCAGCGATACGCCAGCCCAGCGCGCGCCGCGTCGGGCACGGCATCGAATCCTGTCCGGCCGGATTGAGCGTGTTCCGCGTGGCCGCAGATGGCCGGCTATCGCTGCTGCGCCATCATCCGATCGATGTGGCGGGCCACCAGATCTTCTGGGCGGGCGCTATGCCGGATGCCACGTCGACCTGATCGACGCCGCAGGCATGCCGCTCAGCGAATAACTGAGCTTCGCCGCCGCGCGGACGACGTGTGGCGAGAACTTCTGCAAACGCGCCGTCGTCAGCCGCAGGGCGGGACCGGAAATACTGACGGATCCGAGTACGGTGCCTCTGGCACCCGTCACCGCTGCGGATATGCTGGCGGCGTCCGGACTGCGCTCGCCGCGCGTCACGCAGAACCCGCGCTCGCGAATGTTCTCGTACACCACGCCCGGGCGCCCCAGCGCGGCCAGAATGACCTTGCCGGCCGACCCCCGGTCGAGCGGCAGCAGTTCGCCAAGCCGCACATGACGGCGCAGTCCCTGCGGTCCTTCGCAACGCATGAGGCAGGAGCGAATGTCCTCTTCATAAATGAAGAATGACGCGCTCTCGCCCGACGCTGTCGCGAGCTCCTGCAGCACGGGCTCGATCACGGCATGCGCGTCGAACTGTGCCTGGTAGCGGGAGCCGATCAGTGCCGCGGCTGGGCCGAGGCGCCATGCGCCGTCTTCGCGCTGCACGAGGAACCGCGATGCCGCCAGCGTTCGCGCCAGCCGGAGCGTGGTGGGTTTTGGCATACCCGATCGTTTCGCCAGCACATGCAACGGCACGTACACCTCGTCCCCCCAGAAACATGTCAGCAACGAGAGCGCGCGTGTGACCGCCTGGACGGTGCCCGGTGCCGACGTTTCGGGGGGTCGGTTGCTGCGTTCCATCGCGCCTTCGCTTGCAACGGCCTCAGGCGGAAGCGGCCGGAAATTGCCTGGCCCAGGTGCTCAGGCGCGGATACACGCGAAGCGCGTTGCGAAAATAAATCTGCTCGCGCGCGGCGTCCGGCAGCTCCGCCGCGGCGTCGATATACCGCCGTGTGTCGTCGAAGTTGAATCCCGTTTCGGGATCTACGCCCTGGACCGCACCGAACGCCTCGGAGGCAAACAGAATGTTCTCCGGCGCCACGACCTTCAGCAACAGGTCGATGCCGGGCTGATGGTAGACGCAGGTATCGAAGTAGACGTTGCGCATGAGCTGACTCAACGGTGGCCGCCCCATCTGCTGCGCCAGTCCGCGGTAACGTCCCCAGTGATACGGCACTGCGCCGCCGCCATGCGGAATGATCAGGCGCAGCGTGGGAAAGTCCACGAATACGTCCGACAGCAGAAGCTGCATGAACGCCGCCGTATCGGCATTGAGGTAGTGCGCACCGGTGTGATGGAAGTTCGGATTGCACGAACAACTCACATGAATCATGGCCGGCACGTCGAGCTCGACCATTTTTTCGTACAGCGGGTACCAGTAGCGATCGGTGAGCGGGGGGCCGCTCCAATGCCCGTCCGACGGATCCGGGTTGAGGTTGCAGCCGATGAATCCTAGCGTGCTGACGCATCGCTCGAGCTCCGCGACGCAGGCCTCGAGACCGTGCCCGGGCGATTGCGGCAACTGACAGACGGCGGTGAATTGCCGCGGATACAGCGTTGCCACGCGATGAATCAGATCGTTGCAGGCCTGCGCCCAGTGCAGGCTCGTGGTCGGATTGCCCACATGGTGCGCCATGGCACTCGCCTTGGGCGACAGGATGGTCATATCGACGCCGCGTTCCCGCTGCAGGCGCAGCTGGTTGCGTTCGAGACTGTCGCGAATCTCGTCGTCGCCGATATGAAAATCCGGTGCCAGCGCCGGTGCGCCGGGCTCGAGCAGTCTGGCGGTCTGTCTGGCGCGATAGTTGTCGAGCGCTTTGGGGGCCGTGGTGTAGTGCCCGTGACAATCGATGATCATGGTCAGTTCAGCGTGATATTGGCACTGCGGATGACACGGTCCCACTGTACGGCTTCCTGACGCGCCTGCTTGCCAAGCTCGTCGGCCGAGGTGACATGGAGGTCCACGCCCTGCACATCCAGACGCTCGCGCAGGCCCTTGTCGTTGCCGATCTTCACCAGCGCGGCATTGAGGCGCGCGACGACGTCGGCCGGCGTGCCCGACGTTGCGTATATGCCGTACCAGGTCGTGTATTGAAAGCCCGGCAAGCCAGATGCCGAAATCACGGGAATCTTGCTCAGGCTGGGCGATGTGGACGGCGCGGTCAGGCCGATCGCGCGAATCGCACCTTTGTCGATCATCCCCTTCAGCGAGGGAAAGCTGCTGAACAGACCTTGAATCTCGCCGGATACGAGATCGTTCACGACCAGCGAGGTGCCCTTGTATGGCACGTGGTTGATATCGATCTTCGCGGTAGCTTTGAACTGCTCCATGCCCAGGTGCGCGAGGCCGCCGACACCGGCGGAACCGAAATTCACCTTGCCCGGATTCGCCTTCGCATAGGCAATCAGTTCCTGCGCGTTGTGCACGGGGAGCTTGGCGCTGACCACCAGCACGTGCGGGCTCGTGGTGACCATGCCCACGGGCATCAGATTCTTTGCCGCATCGGCAACGCTCTTCGTCAGCAGCGGCTGAATCACGATATTGCCCGATGCCGCGAACAGCAGCGTGTAGCCATCGGGATTGGCGCGGCTCACGGCATTCATCGCCGGCAGGCCAGCGCCGCCACCGAGGTTGTCCACGACGAAAGACTGACCGAGCTCCTTGCCGAGCGCCACGCCCACTTCACGCGCGACGACGTCGGCGGGGCCGCCCGCGGCAAACGGCACAACCATCTTGACGGGCTTGTTCGGATAGGCGCCAGGCTGCGCCATCGCGTATGTGCCAAGCAGGGCGGCGAGGCAGCCAAGCGTAGGGCGAACGGCAAGACGAACGAATAGGGCGTTGCGCATGAATTGTCTCCGGGCCGGTCATCGCCGGCGGTTGTTGTCGCGGGCAATTCTATGGCGGACGGCGACGGTTCCTTGCAGCGTTTCGACAGGTGAAACGGTCAGGCGCGCGCGGAGGGCGAGGGTGGGTGGGTCGCGTAGATCTTCTCGCACCACGCCGCACTGGCGCCGAGCAGGCGCGAGAGCTTCGTTGCGGCGACGAGCTGAACGCGTGCGATCTCCGAGGACTCGGCGGCCTGAAGACGCGAGGCCGGGCCCGAGAGCGTGAGCGCAGCGAGGAATTTGTCGCCCGCGCCGAAGAGCGGGGTGGCAAATGCTGCTGTGTAAACGTCGCGGACGCCAGAGGTGAACCAGGGCAACGGTTCTTCCCGTTTGACCGATGCGTCGCCCTTGCCCCAGTACTTGAGCACCGACGCAATCGCCGTGTCGTCGAGCGGCAGGATCGTGCCGGGGAGCCGGGTCTCGCGCAGGCCTTCGCTGGGTTCGGCGCGATAGAGACACATGCGCTGCTCGTCACCATGCAGCACGTAGTACGACGCACTCTCGCGCGTTGCCAGCGCAAGCTCCTGCAGCACCGGTTCGATGACGGTGCCGAGCTGGAACGATTGCTCGTAGAGCTTGCCGAGGTAGAGCAGGCGCGGGCCGAGCGCGTAGCGGCCATCGGCCGTGCGGACCACGTAGCTCATGCGTTCGAGCGAATTGAGCAGACGAAACACCGTGGTCTTGTGCATGCCCGAGGCGGTGGAGAGCTGCGCAAGGGTCAGCACTTCGGATCCCAACCGAAAACAGTCCAGCAGGCTGAGTGCCCGTTCAACCGCCGTTACCCCGTGATTGCTCATGTCTTCCCCGACGCAGTGTTTGTCGAATTGTACTAGGTACAACGCCATTTTGAAGCGTACTTGGGTAAACGCCTAATGGACGGATGGCGGGGAGCGACTATTATGCCTTCCATACTAAATGAAACGCAGTTGTACACAGTACAACCAAGCGAACGGAGACCATCCAATGCGTGCTATCCGAACCCGCGCTCTCGTTGTTGCGGCTTTGATCCTGACCGGTACGTCGGCGCACGCCGCATGGCCGGACGACCGGCCGATCGAGGTGTATGTCGGCTTCGCCGCCGGCGGCGGCACGGATCTGCTGGCGCGTGCCATGGCCCCGTATCTGCAGAAGCATCTGGGCGGCAAGGCGCGCATCGTCGTGGTGAACAAGCCCGGCGCGTCCGGCGAGATCGCATATGTGTCGCTGTCGCGCGCGGCGCCGGACGGCTACACGATCGGCATCATCTCGACGCCCTCGTTCCTGACGATTCCCATCCAGCGCAAGCCCAAGTACGACCCCGCCGCGATCGTGCCGCTGGCGCGCGTGATCGACGATCCGACCATGTTCGTCGTCGCCGGCGACAGCAAGCTCGGCTCCATGGCCGATCTGGTCCAGCAGCTGAAGGCAAATCCCGAAGGCCTGTCGATGGGCAGCAATGGCATCGGCACCAACGGCCATATGGCTGCACTGGCGCTGCAGCAGGCGACCGGCGCCAAGGTCAATCACGTGCCGTTCTCGGGCACGTCGCAGACCAAGACCAGCCTGCTTGGCCATCACATCGACGTGATGGCGATGAGCACCACCGAATTCACGGAAGCCGACCGCGCGTCCAGGGACGTCAAGGTGCTGGCGCAACTGGGCACCGAGCGTCGTCAGGGCGTGGTGGCCGATGTGCCGACCGCACGCGAGCAGAAGCTCGATATCACCGTCTCTTCGGAGCGTGGTTTCGCCGCGCCGCGAGGTCTGCCGCCGGAGATCGCCAGCCGCCTGCAAAGCGCGATCGAAGCGACTGTGAAAGATCCCGAGTTTCTGACGCGCGCCGTCAACGAGGCGCGCGGCATTTCCTATCTGTCCGGCGCGGCGTGGACCCAGCACATGGTCACGCAGCGCGGCAAGTTCGAGAGCCTGTGGAAGATCGCTTCCACAAAGTAAGTTTGACGTTAGTCCGTTACATCATAGGAGTTGTACATGAGCACCCAGGCCAAGGCATCCCCCGCGATCCGTCGCGAATATGAGCGCGTTTCCCCCGAGCTGGTGGAGCGTGCCTCGAAGTTCCAGGCCGCGATCCTGGCCGACGTGGTTGGCCGTCGCGGTACGCTCAACGCGCGCGTGCAAGGTCTGTCGCCCACGATGAAGGTGTGCGGGCCGGCACTGACCGTCGAAGTCCGTCCGGGCGACAACCTCATGGTTCACGTGGCACTGGCGATCGCCAGGCCGGGCGACGTCATCGTGGTGGATGGCAAGGGTGACCAGACCGCGGCGCTGATCGGCGAGATCATGGCGACGCAGGCGCAGGCTTCCGGCGTCGCGGGCTTCGTGATCGACGCCGCCGTGCGCGATTCGCATGAACTCGGCCACGGTCGGTTCCCGGTGTTCTCCGCGGGGACCAATCCGTGCGGTCCCACCAAGGCCATCGGCGGTCTGGTGAACTGGCCGGCCTCCGTGGCGGGCGTGGCCGTGAACCCGGGCGACCTGGTCGTGGGCGATGCCGACGGCGTGGTGGTGATCCCGCGCGAAGACGTGCCCGTCATCCTCGAGCTTGCGCAGAAGAAGGTGGATGCCGAAGCCAAGCGTATCGCTGCCATCAAGGCCGGCGAGCTGCGTCCGGGCTGGCTCGACAAGGAACTGCGTACCGCTGGCGTGCTGGCCGAGGGGGAGTCGCTGTGAGCAGCGTGAAGAAACCCGCTTTGCTGGTCACGGGCAATGACCTGGCGCCGCAGGCGCTCGCACTGCTGCAGGACTTCGAGGTGGTCTTCGCGGGTAAGCAGTGCCCGGAAGAGGCGGTCATCGCGCTGGCAAAAGAGAAGGACCCGGTCGCGATCATCGTGCGGTACGGCAAGGTCGGCGCGGCCGTGATGGACGCCGCGCCGTCGCTGAAGGTCATTTCCAAGCACGGCAGCGGTATCGACGTGATCGACCAGAAGGCGGCCGCGGAACGCGGCATTGCGGTGAAAGCCGCGGTGGGCGCGAATGCCGCGGCAGTCGCCGAGCATGCGTGGGCGCTGATCCTCGCCTGCGCCAAGGCGGTGCCGCACCTGAACGATCGCATGCACGCGGGGCACTGGGACAAGTCGATCCACAAGACCATCGAACTCAACGGTCGTACGCTGGGCGTCGTGGGTCTTGGCGAAATCGGCCGTCGCGCGGCAGTGATCGGTGTGGCGATGGGGATGAACGTCGTGGCGTTCGACCCGTACGCCAAGGTGGTGCCGGTGGGCGTGACGCTGGTGGACAACCTGCCGCAGCTCTATCGCGAGTCCGACGTGGTCTCGCTGCATTGCCCGCTGACGGAAGAGAACCGCGGCATGCTGAACCGCGAGACCCTGGCGCAGTTCAAGGACGGCGCGATTCTGGTCAACACGGCTCGCGGCGGCCTGATCGACGAGCCGGCACTCGTCGACGCGCTGACCGGCGGCAAGCTCTACGCGGCCGGGCTGGACAGCTTTGCCGTGGAGCCGATGACCGTACCGCATCCGTTCCAGCAAATCCCGAACCTCATCCTGTCGCCGCATATCGGCGGCGTGAGCGATGCGGCCTACGTAAACATGGGACTGGGCGCGGCGAAGAACGTGTTGGCCGTCCTGCAGGACACCGCTGCGGCGGTCTGAGTCAGACCAATAGAAACAGGCATCACGACGGATTCCGTGCCATGCGCGGGACCCCGTCGCTGGTGTCAGGAGACAACGATGTTGCAACGAATCCTCTCTGTAGCCGCCATGCTCGCGGTGACTGTCGGCGCGTCTGTCGGCACCTCCGGCGCGTTCGCCGCCTATCCCGACAAGCCCGTCCGTATCGTGGTACCGAATCCGCCCGGCGGCGCGGTGGACGTCGTGACGCGCAAGGTTGCGCAGAAGCTCACCGTACAGCTGGGCCAGAGCTTTGTGGTCGAGAACAAGCCCGGTGCGTCGGGCACCATCGGCACCATGCAGGTAGTCAATGCCGCAGCCGATGGCTACACGCTGCTGGCCAACGACAACTCGTACACGACGCTGCCGTACGTGTTCAAGAAGCTCAACTGGGACCACCAATCGGCGTTGGTGCCGATCGCGCCGTTCGCGTTTTCTCCGGTCGTGATAGCGGTCAAGGCCGATTCGCGCTTCAAGGATCTGGCGTCGTTGATCGCGTATGCCAAGGCCCATCCCGGCGAGGTGACCTTCGGCACGGGCGGCCCCGGCAGCTCGCCGCATTTCTCGGCGGAAGCGTTCCAGCAGGCTGCCGGCATCAAGCTGATGCACGTCCCCTACAAGGGCGCGGGCGAGGCCACCGTAGGGTTGCTGGGTGGCAGCGTCGACCTGCTGGTGGTGTCCACGCCGACCGCGCTGGCGCCGGTCAAGGGCAATCAGATGCGTCTGCTCGGCATCAGCGGCAAGCAGCGCGTGGCGGTGTTCCCGAATGTGCCGACTTTCGCTGAAGCAGGGCTGCCCACGTTCGGCCTGTTCAACTGGTCGGGACTGGCCGCGCCGAAGGGCACCCCGGAAGAGGTGATCAAGCGGCTGCAGGCAGAGATCCAGAAAGCGCTGCAGTCCGCGGACATGAAGGAATTCCTCGCGCAGATGGGCTCGCAGCCGGGCAGTCTCGACAGCGCCGCGTTCGCGCAGCTGATTCAGCGCGAGACTTCGCAATGGGCGACCGTTGCGCAGAAAGCCAATATCGAAAAGCAGTAACGGGAGCCGACATGTTCTTCCTGCAGCAACCGGCCGTGCGCGATGCGACGGTACTCACGCGGCTACCCGAATCGTTGCGGCGGCACGATCGCGACAACGCCTGGTCCATCGCCAATCGCGGCGGCGCGATCGTCGACTCGTTTCTCGAAGGCCCGGTCTGGGCCGACGATCACCTATGGGTGACCGACGTTCCCTACGGCCGCGTGTTTCGGGTCTCGCTGCGCGGCGATTGGGAGCTGGTCACCGAATACGACGGCGAGCCGAACGGCATGAAGCGGATGGCCAACGGCGATTTCCTGATCACGGACTATCGCCATGGCCTGATGCGTCTCGATACGAAGACCGGCACGGTGAAGCCGTTCCTCGAACGCCGCAACTCGGAACGCTTTCGCGGCGTCAACGACCTGACGTTCGACAGCGCCGGCAATCTCTACTTCACCGATCAGGGCCAGACGGGCCTGCAGGATCCGACCGGGCGCGTGTACCGGCTGTCCCCCGACGGCCGGCTGGACCTGCTGCTGGCGAACGCGCCGAGCCCCAATGGCATCGTGTTGTCGCCCGACGAGAAAGTGTTGTACGTGGCCATGACGCGCGGCAATTGCGTGTGGCGCGTGCCGTTGCAGGCCGATGGCTCGGTGAGCAAGGTCGGCCAGTTCTTCACGTCCTACGGCCCCAGCGGCCCCGATGGTCTGGCGATGCGGGCCGATGGCTATCTGCTGGTGGCCAATCCCGGCCTCGGCTATGTGTGGGTGCTGAATCATCGCGCCGAACCGGTCGAGGTCATCCGCACCCCCGTGGGCGCCTCGCTGACCAACCTCTGTTTCGGCGGTGCCGATGGCAAGACGCTGCTGATGACCGAGTCCACCACGGGCTCGATCCTGAGTGCCGGGATGCCCGAGGGTGGGGCCACCGTGCACGGCGGACGCGTGGCATGAGCGGTGAGGCCTTGCCCGTTGTCGAGCTGGCCGACGCCTGCGATTGCCATATGCACGTCTACGATCGCCGCTATCCCGTCGCGGCCGGCGCGACGCTGCGGCCAGCGGATGCGTCGGTCGACGACTATCGGCGGGTCCAGCGCGCGCTCGGCACGCGGCGCGTGGTGGTGGTGACACCTTCGACGTACGGCACCGACAACCGCATCACGGTGGACGCCATTGCCGCACTCGGCACCGGGGCGCTCGGCGTGGCGGTGGTGGGGCCCGATGTCACGGACGCCGAGCTGGCGCGGCTGCATCGCAGGGGCATTCGCGGTATTCGCTTCAATCTGACGCTGCCCGCGCCGGTGACGCTCGCCGATATCCCCACGCTCGCGCGCCGCATCGCGGCACTCGGCTGGCACGTGCAACTGAACCTGCCGCCGGCGTGGCTGCCCGACGCGGCGGCCATGCTCGCCGCGTTGCCGGTGCCAATGGTGTTCGATCACTACGGGCACCTGCCGCTCGAGGGCGCGCAGGCGGAGCCCGCGTTCCGCACCATTGCCGCGCTGCTGGAGGCAGGCAAGGCGTGGGTCAAGCTGTCGGGGCCGTATATCGAATCGCGTACCGGTGCGCCGGATTACGCGGACGTCCAGCCGCTGGCGACACGGTATCTCGCGCTGGCGCCCGAGCGCATGGTGTGGGGCTCCGACTGGCCGCACCCGACGGTGCAGGCCCGCGGTGGCGAACCGGTCGACGACGCGGCCACGTTGCGCACGTTTATCGAGTGGTGCGGCGCCGCGGCATTGGCGGAGCAGGTGCTGGTGCGCAATCCGCAGACGCTTTACGCGTCACGCACGTAGAACAAATATTCTCGGAGACATCGATGTTCCAGTTTTCCTCTGTTTCGCTGCGCAAGCTCGGCGTTGTCGCCTGCATGGGCGCGGCAGCGCTCGCAATGGGCACGGCTCAGGCGCAACCCGAATGGCCGGGCAAGCCCATCAACTACATCGTGCCGTACCCGGCCGGCGGTACCACCGACATCCTCGCGCGCCTGGTGGCGATGAAAGTCGGACAGGCCCTTCATACGACCATCGTGGTGGAGAATCGTCCCGGCGCGACCGGTGCGATCGGCTCGGCCTTCGTCGCGCGCGCCGCGCCCGATGGCTACACGCTGCTGGGCGCGTCCACCGCTTCGCACGCGATCAATCCCGCGCTGAACCCGAAGCTGCCGTATGACGCGGTCAAGTCGTTCGCGCCGGTGGCGTTGCTCGGCACCATTCCGAGCGTGCTCATTGTCGGGCCCAACAGCTCGCACAAGACCGTCAAGGATCTGCTCGCTGCCGCGAAGGCCAAGCCCGGCGCGGTGACCTTTGCCTCGGGCGGTAACGGCACCATCCTGCAAATGTCCTCCGAGCTGCTGCAGCAGCACGAGAACGTGCGGATGACCCACGTGCCCTACAAGGGCGATGTGCCGGCGATCCAGGACGTGATAGCGGGCCATGTGGACTTCATGTTCGCGCCGACCGCGCCGATCCTGCCGCATGTGCAGGCCGGCAAGCTGCGCGCGCTCGCCGTCGCCACGGCCGCTCGCGTGCCGAGTCTGCCGAATGTGCCGACGATGGCCGAAGCCGGGGTGCCGGGGTTCGAAGCCGAGCAATGGCAGGGCATCTTCGCGCCGGCCGGCACGCCGCCCGCCATCGTGCAGCGGCTCAATGCCGAGATCAATCGCGCGCTGCAAGACCCGGAGGTCAAGGCGCAGCTTGACAAGCTCGGCATCAAGATCGCCGGTGGCGCGCCGGAGCGACTGACCGAGATCCAGAAGGCCGATATCGCCAAATGGAGCCGCGTCGGCAAGGCGGCCAACATCACGCTGGAGTAAGCGATGATCGACAGCAAGGTGCACCTCGGCGTCCCTCGCGCCGCCGGTTTGTGATGACGGCCATCGCGTTGGCTGGCGCGGTACCGCTTGCGCGCGCAGCGTCGCGGCAGTCGGCACCGTACTCGGAAGGCGACGAGCCGCCCGTGCCGAGGCCAAGCTGCGCCGGCTGAAGAATGGCGGGATCGTCGGGCTGCGCGTCGATTTCGTGTCGACAGCTCCTCCGGCGCCTTCCGCGTGCCGCTGTCGACCTGACACGTCGCCGGACTGGCGACCATTTATCGACAACCTCTCGGCGCGTTCGGTCGCCCATGCGCATGGCAGGATCGGGAACCCTAGGGATGCGACACTTGAATTCGTCTCAAGTACGACATCAGAAAAAACGGCCAACAATGTCTAGGGCGTTCTCAGATGTCGTGGTGCCCGCTGAATTTAAATGTCGGCACGAGCGTGCGGTTAGTGCGGGGTTGAAGGCTTCGTTGGGCCTTTGATCGGGCGGTGTCGCTGGCCGGCAGCGGCTGGGCCGACGGGCAGGGTGGGGCGCACGCAGATCGGCTTCGCAGCGCCTCCGCCGCGGGAGAGCTGGTCGCAACAATTCCCGGTGGGGTGAGCGGGCACCGGAGTTGTCCGAAGGCTCGACCGGCGCAAAACGACCCATAGCGGTCTGTCGGTCTTGCCGATAGCGCTCATTCGACGCCTTGGCACAAGACAAAGTGTCAACGGCGCGTCAACTTCTGCTCAAGCCCGCATTCGAGATGATCACGGGCCCTGATCCTGGCAAACTTGCGATGCTTGCTGAACGTCCGCTTCTGGTCGAACTGCTCCATCTAGGCAGACTATAGAAGTTGGAGCGAGAGCACCATGGCGTTCGCCAGTGCATGGGTCAGATAAGCACATAGCACCGGTCGGCCGCGCCTCCGTGCCTCTATGACAAACACGCCAGCAAGTACCATTGCCCCGAGGAAAATACTTAGGACATTTCGATCTGTAGAGCCATGCAAACATGTGAACACGATGGTTGAACCGAGCCACGCGCGCCACCAAGGTTGACGGAGCACTCCCGCTAGCAACCGTATGGGAGCCCATTGCCCAATCAGCGTTTCAACGTACGGCATCACAACCACGATAACCAGCAGTTTGAACTCTATAGAACGATTTTCGAACGGCCTTTCCTGTGCGTCCCCTGTACCCAGGATCCACCAACTCGTCAGGATCAGCAAGATCTGCCCTGCGAACATGAGTGCGGCTCCTGCGACGATCAATCCCCACCTGGAATTCCCGCTAGCGATAATGAATGCTCGGAACTCTGCCCAAGATCGCAAGTTGTAGCTCCTCTTATTTTTTTGTCTTTGCGCGTAAGAGCCCACAGTCATGAGCCTTAATCGAACAGGCGTGCGCCGCTCGACGACAATCATCAAATGAGAGATGATAACCGTACTCACTCACCAGAGAGAGCGCACCAATGGCGACCATCACAGTGAACGGCATGTCGGTTTCGGGCACTTCGATTCGGGTGAATAATGGCAAAATTTTTGTGGACGGACAGGAAATGACGCCGCACAGCAAAGTGATCACGATCCAAGTTCAAGGGGACATCAATTCGATTGATGTTTCAGCCTGTGACTCGATCCATGTCAGCGGAACTGTCGGCACCATTAGAACCATGTCGGGGAACGTCCGGTGTGGTGGCGTAACGAATTCCGTGGAAACGATGTCCGGAAACATCGATTGTGGGTCGGTGGGCGAGTCCGCTACGTCTATGTCGGGTAGTGTTAGGCGCAGATGAGCGGCGATTCAAGAAGCCTATAGGACATGTGTTGCATGGCGCGACTGAAATGTTCGGGCTAGCGACGAATTGTGTGCCATCTAGGTGAGCATACCGAGCGGCTGCTCCCGGCCGCTCTTGGACAGATTCGCATCCGGCTTTGGACATCAAGGAATCTTGACGCGCAGACGTTCTTTCATGATGAGGTTGTACAGGTTAGCCGCGGCAAACTTGTCCGGGCCATAGGTAAGAGCAAAGTTGAAGACCTTTCTCAATGTTACATAGCCCAAGTAAAGATAGGTGCTGCCGGGAATCTGAGCCGAGTAGCTCATCTCCAGCCCGCCGCCTCCAGAGTATGGCTTGACACTTCGGGACAGCACCGTTACTTGACCTGGTGCTTGCACTTCCATGGCTTCATGCCGTGCATGCAGGCATACTTCAGCCAATTTAGAAAATTTTTCGTTTGGCACTTCGTAAAAATCGCAACTTACAGTAATTGCCGCACCGTCAACGTCAGATTGCCAAGTCAGGGAGGCATCTTCGGATGTGCCCATCTGCTCCCAATGCTCAGGCAGATCAAGAAGGAATTCACTGTAAGAATACTCAATGAGCTTCTCCGGTGATTTTTTTGGCGGTGCGGGCGGGGGCGTAATCGTAAACGAGTAACTGAATTTCATATCCCACTCCTAAACCTCTGTTCGAAAGACAGGGAAAAGATACCGTTCGCTTGGTTGGCGAGCGTTGCACCTCGGGCAGAGGTGTACCGGGCGACTGCTATTGATGACCCCGAGCGGAGATGGCCTCCGCCGGCGCGCTGTAACGGCACACACGTCGCAATAGGGGAACGGAAGCACCACCGTAATCTCGGTGCCGGCCAGTCCCATCAAAGGCATGCGGCGCAGGTCCGTAGCCATCGGGCTGACCTTCGATATGGATCCGCAGTTGCAGCACGAATCAGCGGGCGCTACGAGCGGAACCTCGCTCTTGATTGGAAGGTTGATATACATCAGGGGGAGATGATCGAGTTTTTTGTTGCTTGGTCCCGCGGAGGAATGTGTCGCTGGCTCACGTGGCAGGGAATTTAGCAAAACCGCCACGCCGCTCCCCCTATGCTGACGAGGGGTGTCGCGCAAACAACACACACTTGCCATTTTCATTGGGCGATTGAACGGCCGCTCCTGGCCGGTGAGTGACCCTCGCCGGCCATGGAACCTACTAGACTTCAGTTTGCTCGGCCATCTCCAGCGCATCGCCGACTTCTATGCCAAGGTAGCGGACAGTACTTTCGAGCTTCGTGTGGCCGAGCAGTAGTTGTGCGGCGCGGAGGTTCTTGGTTCGACGGTAGATCAACGATGCTTTGCCTCGACGCATGGTGTGCGTGCCATAGGTGGTGTCATCTAGGCCAATCGAGGCGACCCATCTGTGTACCAATCGGGCGTACTGCCGGGTAGAAAGGTGGGCCGAAGTCTGTATGCGACTCGGGAATAGCGCATCCGACGAGCTCAATCCTCGGGCAGCTATCCATGCTTCAAGGCTCGCCCTCGTCTGTTCTGTGATCTCAAACTGGACCGGTCTATGAGTCTTCTGTTGGACGACTGTTGCCCGAGCACTGATGCGGCTACCGTGGCAGACATCGCGTACGAGCAACCTAGTGAGATCGCACGCCCGGAGTTTGCTGTCGATCGCGAGGTTGAACAGCGCTAGCTCGCGTAGGTTCGACGATATCTGCAGTCTCGTGCGAATCGCCCAGACCTCGCAAAGCTTGAGCGGCGGCTTCTGCCCGGTGAGCTTCCCCTTGTTCCAGGGAACATGATGGTTCGATTGAGAGTTCGGCGTGTCCATGATGGTCTCCGTTCAAATGAAGGGAGATTACGTTTGCGCCGGCGGCGACTCTTCCTGAAGCGTGTGTGAGGCCTTCTCCCGCTCCGTGGTGCGACTAGGCGGAGTTGCCGAGCGCTGCACCGCGGGTGAGATTCTGGTGCGTCAGCTTCGAATTGAAACCGGAGGCGCGGGGATTGAAGCTGATCACGACATCCCTGCAGTACTTTGAGCGCCGTGCGCGCTTACGTGCGCGCGGCGGTTTCTTTCTTTGCTGCCCGGTGCTCGACTGCGTCGCTGCCGATGGACGCTGTCCGACCCATAGCGGCCTGTCGGATAGCTCCGAAGCAGACGTTCGTAAAGCGAGTTAGTCTACGCGCCTAACCGCTCGATTTCGACGCAGTCAGCGCCTGATTGGGAGTTGTTGCGAACTCATTTCCTGCTCAAGCCATGCATCAAAGGCTTGCTCAAGTTGGCTAAACTCCTTGCGATACATGCTGATACCTCGCTCCCAGTAAACTGTGGCGTAGCCAGTCTCAGTTTGAATGAGCCAATAGCCTTCGGCCTTTGGCTTCGCAGTTACGAAACACTCAAGGCCTCGGCGCCGCGCCTCGCTAATTATTGCGGCAAAAGATGCCGTCCAACACATTGGCAAGCGGCTCCATGCGCCTTCACAGTATCGATGGACCAGATTCCACACTTGGCCGGAGAGTATTGCTTCGATTTGCTCAGATTCCGGAATTGTCACCGTTGTCTCCGTTATGCCGGATTGCAGAGCCGGTTATCAGTTCACGCTCAAATGTACAAAAAGACACGCGTCGAATTGTTTATGCAGGTGCCGGATTGGCTCGCATTGCATCGAGGAACGCGTATGGCAAGTCGAAGTTCGCCGCCACGTCGCACAAAACCTCGATCAGCAGCTTGCGAAATGCCTGTTGCAACTCCACCGCACCCATTGCACTCAAGCGCGTTATGTTGACCTGGACCGCTACGGGGATGACGGCGTTTCTTTGGTTAATTCGACCAACCTCAGTACGCATGTTGTCCTGGTCGGCATATCTGATAATCACACTTACTGTCCTGAACGGAGCCCCCGTTAGAAAGCCATTCTCCTTCATCGCAGCATCAATCTCGTCGCGCACAGCAAGCACCATCTGTCCTTCACCGCGAAAGCGGTGTTTGACGAGCGACACTGCACCAACGAGTAAGGCTCTCTCTGTTTGCATGCGCAAAGGATTTCGAACGATGATCCCGTATTCTGTCAGAAGTCACGGGTGCCATGTTCCGATCAGAAACCGGAGTTCGGACGGTGACGGCGACCGTCCGCTTCTGGCCGATCTTAACCACCTGTCATTACGCCTACGCCGGTCCCCATGCGTCGATCATGAGTTCGCCATTCAGCATGGCAAGCTCAGCCAGACTAGCGGCCCCAATTGTGACGCCGGCATTGGGGACATCTGCTTCTGCAAGTACGGCGCACCGAATTCGCCCGCTTGTGCCAAGCTCTTGCCGGATCGCGGTGTGCATCCCGCGAATTTGCGATAAACACCAGCCAACATGTTCATCTGGAATGAGCGAGGCGATTTCGTGCTGCGACGTAAATCCCAACATGGTCGTGCCTGCGACGTTATCGAGGGCTAAGGGGGCTCCTTTGATAACCTGACGGTAGTCATCGAGCTTCAAGACCCTTGCCAATCGTTCTGGCACGAGATCGTCCGAGTAGAAATAAAGCCCCGCATAGGTTCTGACAATAGTCATGTGTTCGCCTGAGAGGTCTTCCCATCACTAATCTCGTGCCAGCCTAGCAAAGCTTATGAAGAAGAACATCACTCCAACGAGGGGCGAGTGGCAGATAGGCAAGCATGTCGAGCGGCTGCTCCTGGCCGTTTGAGGAAGTTGGTCCTTAAGGACGCTGAGGGCTTAGGCTGGTCCGGCGGCTCATTGAAAGGTCGCCCACAGTTTAGGCCGCGAATGTTTAGGGGAGTAGGCAGAATCGTCGCGCCCGATCGAAGCGATCCAGCGGTGAGCTAGCCTTGCGTACTGCCGCGTCGAAAGGGTCTATTGCTGTGGCCCGCTAGGCCAGAAGGTCTACGAGATGGTCTTGGAGGGCTTGCTTGCAGGCGGCGAAGTCCTTGTGGATTTGGACCAGCGCTGACAGGCGGAAGCACTGCGCCGGTGTTGGAATCTGTACGTTCTCCTTGAGCAGGAGCAGGTCCCAATCCGGTCGCGTGATATCAAACGCCAAGTAGAGGGCACCTTTGTGCGCAACGAAGTTTCTGCAATGGGCGAGTCGCCCAAACCACCTAGGATCGATCCCGCGCTTCTGCATCCAACCATTGATGATGGCTATCCGCATTGCATCATCGATCGGCTTGCCCACGTACGCGTGAATCTCATGCATGAAGACCTTTAGGTGGTCGATGCAGGCATCCAGTTCCGTTATGAACAGATGCATGTCAGCGATTACTAGGTACTTCAGTTCATTATCAATCGGCAAAGCGACGCCAGGCTTGCCAGGGAAGAACACGTGCTGAGGTAGCTTCGCAGCGCTGGCCTTAGATTTTAGTGCTTTCAGGTTCCCATTCAGTCGGATGGTGGCCCAATGGAGCAGATTCAGACGTATGGAAATATGCAAGCCGAGTTGCGTTACTACAGTCGGCAGAGGGGGCTGGCCATGCTGGCTATGCCATGCATTGGCCTTCGCATAAACGGGAAGAACCCATTGGGCTCCTCCGAGTTCGCTCAGATGCAGAATCTGAGTTGGCATGCAGGACTCCCGAGAGCTATGGTCTAATCTCGGAACTGCGACTTGATGTAGTGCGTCGCCGCGACCTTGATCACGTCGAAGCCAAGAGCGATGCCCTTGTCGGTGATCATCTTCTTAACCTTGGACCACACCGTATCGCTGCGGATCTTGCTGAGAAATTCCTGGCCATCCCACGTCAACCGCAAGGCGAACGCTCCCGCGTAACGCTCCGACATACTGCCTATGGTCCTGGCAATGATCAGGCCCGCTTCGTTGAGCATCTGGAAGTGATAAGCGACCATTGTAGGGTCATAGCCGTCGAACTGACTTGAGGACAACCCCTCGTGGTTCGGATTCAGCCCCTCGAGGCGTGTCAAGATTTCCCGGACCAGGTCCCAGTCCCGCTTCATCGTCGGTTCCACGCTCGCTCCATACAATGTTGGCTCGTGCTGATTATATGGAGGTTATGGGGATGGTTGCGCATCCCCGGGAATTCGCTCCACCGGCAACTTTTCAGAACCCCTCAGAAGGCGCACAGCTTGTACCCATGAACGGCACTGAGAATCTCGACCTCGTGGGGCTTGGGCGGGCGCCTCGACTGAAGTATGACAGAGCGATCCGGTTGATCATCAGCTACTGCCTACCTTCAGCGGCACATTTCGCGCACCAGCGCACAGGTTCAATGCCCAGCCTGGGTCAATGTCAGTTTCCGACTGCTCAGCAGATGCTCGCCGACGAAATAGGCGATGGCGGAGACTGGCCGGTAAGCACCCGATCGACTGCGAGATCTGTTGGGCCGAGGCCAGCCGGCTGTAGTCGACTCGGTCCCCGCTGAACAAGCCGCCCCGCGGACTGCAGTTCGCTGGCCTCCGGATGGCGGCAGCCAGGGCGACTCAGGAGGGCTTCCAGCGCGAGCGGTCTTCGGCGTCGCGAGAATCGGCCCAAAGTAGCAGCCGTTCAACGTTCGACGCAAAACGTCCCGTCGAAGGCGGGTCCTCGATGGATGAGGCAGACCTATGGGAAGGGCACGCCTTCATTGATGAAGCGCTCCATCTCGTTGTTTCCGAGCGGCCGAAGACCAGCTTCCTGCATGGCGGAGTACCAACTGGCCAAAGCCCTCTTCATTGCGGAGAAGTCGTTCTTTGGCGCTGAACCCACGTGGTGGATCCAGAGCTCGATTTCTTTGACGCTGATCTCGCGCTTGCCCACAAGAAGCTTGGCGATCTGAATAAGGCTACCAGCGAGCGCTTCATCGATCGCGTTAGTGGGAACCGACCAGTGACGATTGCCCAGGCAATCTGTGTAAAACCCGAGTTGTTTTACTTTGTCGAGAACGAACGGATGTTCAGCATCTTCCTCAAAAAGCGGTCGAAAATCCTCTAGCTTCCGTGCACCCTTGACTGCAAGTTCAGGGAGTAGCCAATTAACGTTTTTTCGACTGTGAGATCGATAACTCTTCCAAGCGGCAGCGACTTCTTCTTTGGAATTCGAGGTGGCGAGTTGCCGAAGGATCGATACTTTTCCAGATTCTTCGATCGATAGAGCTGCAAGCGAAGCAGCAGTCGGAATTCGCCCAGCAGCAAGTAGCGCTTCAGCATCGTCTGCGAGACGTTGAGCATTCGCATTGGCGGCGTTCATTCCAGCGGCGACTTCCGCTGCGGATAACGGCCCTCGATATGTGTTCAGCTTCTTCGAAGACATGGGTTCTAACGTGCTATGGGAGAGAGCCGCGTCTGGAAGTCTCGTCCTGCGGCATTAGTGCATGTCTCGTTCGTGCCTGGGGCCAGCCCTTTGACGTTCCAGTAAAAAGGGGGAGAGCCTCGGGCTCAACTTGGGTAACGCCTATTCTAGGCCGTTTCGAAGCAACGTCGTCCGTCCGGTCATGGCGGACACAGCCGTCGATCAGTCGGTGAATCCGCAACCGCCGGCGCCCGGTGGGCCAGGCGTCCGGCTACGGACGCCTGGCTTGAGCATTACCGAGCCTCTGGTTCAACGAGGTCTCTTACATGTTGGAGCCAGTACTCGAGAGAATGAAGTTCGATTAAATGGTCTTTCAAGATGAGCGGCAACTGCCACTCGATCTCCGGTAAAAGTGCCTTGAGGTACGTGCGCCGCGCCGACCCGCCGTCACGAAATGACAGGTCCATATATGAGGGAAGCCGTTCGGGACCTTCGCGTTTTTCCATTCGATGAGCACGGAATAAGCCCGTCATAAGCGAGGCCCGAACATTAAGATACGCGATTGGCATAGCCGCTTCCTGCCGGCTCCTAATGATCTTGCTGGCAACAAGGAAGTCAGCCACCCAATGGTTACTAAGCACCTGGCTAGCCTCGTCGCGGATTAACGGGTGAGGATGGCGCGCAGGCGACAAGTCTAAGTTCTCTGGATAGTTGGAATAGAAGCGCTGAAACATGCAACCCGTGGAGCAGAGCAATAGGTACCAGACGTTGAAGTTGAGTCTGCGCTGCTCCACAAGGTATTTCAACGTTAGATCTGTCGCCTCAGCGTCGGCCAGAAGCTCTCGTGCCTGTGCCGGAAGGTCGGAGGGGAGCGACTTGCTAGTATCTTGAGAGGCGGAATCACTCTGAACTACCGAGTCCTCCTCCATTTCCCAGAAGGCATCATCATGGATACGTGAAGCTGTCCTCGCGCGCAACGTGTGGTGTCCCTGCACGACGTGCCCTAACTCATGAAAAAACGTCCACACGAGCATTAACTCAAACATGATGAATCTGCACCGAACTTCGTCAGGACGAGGTTGCCGTTCATCCTTTTGCTCTGAGATGCGCTCGACGAAAGCCTCGCATATGGGCCTAAACAGGTCGCTCACATTCGAAGCATGCAAAGGCGGAAGCGGATCAGTGAAACGAACCGGGCAATCGAGAAACATCTCCATGCTGTTGAAGTTGCTCAACACATCAGTTTCCGTCGCGAGGCGGCGGCAGACGATGGGAAATGCGAACGCGTCAGCGTAGATATCGGAGACGAGCGATGTACGGAACTCCATGCGGGGGTGGAACGGACGACTTGGGGAGACGAATACGCCAGCGTTGGGCGGGCCCATCGTCATGTCGAATTTCAGCTCCCCGCCACGAGGAGCGAAAATCTTCTTATTGGCCCAGCCAACGAGGCTGTCGATTAGCTGCTGAGCGAGCGCCTCGGTGAACTCATTGTTGATGAATTTCTTTTCTTCCTGAAGCCGGAGTCGCTTCAGACCGTCAATCTCGCTCACAGTGGTTCCTTCTAGAATCTGCTTTGCCGGTATGTATTTCGTCGCTTGTCGTACACGGGGGCGGACACTATCGCACCGCAGTGACCTTTGAGATTGTGTTCAATTTAGAGCGGCAAGTCGAGTGGCCGCTTCTGGCCGATTGCTGCCGGCGGGCTAGCGGCGGCGTACCGTGAGCATACCCCGTCCGTGGATGTCCCAGATCGGCCAAGAGCCGCCACTCGATGAAGGGACCAAAGATGGAGATTCACGGAAAGCAACCACCAGCTTCACGGCCGAGGCCGCCGTTTGCCACGCTTACCCAGGCTCCGGATACCCCCCGTCGTTGCGCTTGTCCTGCTCCGCACATTGCCTTTAAGCTCACCCGCGATGGGCGCGTCACTGCAGAGTGAATGTCTTTGGTCCACGCCGCCTTGCCGCCGCTCCCCAATGCACGCCGAACCCTGAATAACATGGTCGACCAGAAGAACTTCGCGTTAGTCGTCTCGCTGTGGACGTTCATGTTCGCGGTTATCTTCATACTGTGTTGGGGATTTGTGTTCGGATATTCCCTTCAGAATGTTGTTGTTCTTGGCTCGGCCGGAGCCCTTATAGGTGCTATTGGGGCGCCGGAAATATACCCACGACTGTTTCGATTTCCACGGCTTTGGCAAATGACCCTCGCAGTGCTCGGCTGCGTTCTTGTTGCAGACAATATTGGAGTGGGAACACTCGGCTATATTGTTGCGATAGCGTCGGGGCTTGCCCTTGGCTACTTCGCGCGCTTCTGGAGCTTCCGTGTTTAGCTCGAGATCAGTGATTCAATCTAGCGACGAAGTCCGCGGTCGGCCAGAAGCGGCCAGTCGGCCTCAGGAGCCAAAGCATCGACAATCGATACAAACCAGCACGAATAAGACAGGGGCGGGATTCATGGATACAACCATCGAGTCCCTCTGCCAAAATATCTGCAGGATGGCCGTTGAAGCCACCGAAGGGCTGGTAGGTCAAATGCGGCCCCACGTAAATTATTCACGATCTTAGTAAATGGCCGCACCCGAGACACCGGTCGCAGTGATTTGATTGACGCCGGCATCTACTTTCGAAAGCTTAAATTGAAATTTCTCGAACGTTTCTCTCTAGCAATTCCTCTCGATGCAGAACCAAACTCTATTTCGGGGAGTTTTGGGCGTAGCGGCAGGGATGTACGCCCACGGCCTCATAAGCATTTTGGATAAAAATCTGTCGATTTCAGTCCTGTCGGATTGTAGCCAGATCCTTGGGGTGAGCACAGTGGCGCTCGCTTCGACAGCATTTGGCGACGTTTTTTTTGGTCGGAAAATGATTTAGCAATTTATTATTTGGAAGTTCAGCAGGGTGAGACAATTCGCGTTGGAAACAATATTGCGATGTTTTTTGAAGAATTTTTGACTGCTGAAAATATCATTAATCAAGTTCTTCGATCGGATGATTTCGAAAAAATTAGATCCAAGGGGGAAGGACTTAAATATGGTGAGTGTTATATAGCCTGTCCTTGGCAGATCCTAGGCGGGGACGGAGATCTAGAATCCTACCAACGAGGTGATTTAGATGTTTATCTCAGTCTCACAGGGAAAACCATCGGCGCGCAATTAGGCTAAGCGAGTATGCGTGGCATGCCCGACGTGTAGGAAACAGTGGGAATCGGGCCAGCGGTCTGCCGGATTGGCTGTTAGTCTTACGTGCACTCACGATTGCATCGTTGCTCAGTCTGTGGAATGTATTGGGAGCAGCATGAGCACTTTGCTGACGTAATTGATAAAGCAGAAGCGCGACGTCTTTATCCGGAAGCGTTCCACCCCTGACGTGGACTGATGTGGCACTTTCGCGGTGACGCCAAGCATGGCAACGTCCGTTACTGAGAAACGCGGCAGTCCGCTAAGGGGATTGTCGCGTAGCGCCTGCACCTTCTGCGCAATCCCCAGTACATGGCCCAGCCGCTTGTTCTCGACGATCGCGGCTTGGTCGACGTCTGGATAGCGATAGTGGGTGGTGTAGGGCAGGGAGGTGTCGTCCGCCCATAGCTCGATCGCACCGTCCGGATACTCGGCCACTTCGATGTAATGGTGGATCAGCTGCCGGTGCTCCGGAAGATCCTCGAGCAGGTACAACGTCTTGTCGTACTGGAGGCTCAGGCTGTGGGTGACCTTGCGCCATTCGCGCCAGCAAAAGATGCGCCGTAAGACCTCATGGTTGTGTATCGGCCGGTGCGCGTTGAAATCGCTGCGTGGAACCTTAGCGAACCGGGCGTTGAAGTCGGCGATGAAGGCGGGCGCATACGCGTTGGCGTCGGCCATCGAGCTGATGCCGCGCAGGCGCAGCTCCTTCACCAGCCGGTCCTGCAGCGTGCCGTTCATCCGCTCCACGCGGCCCTTGGCCTGGCTCGTATTGCAGCCGCGGCAGCTGGCGGTGCCCGGGCTGGCCGCGCTGATGCGACACCAGGCCCATCGGGCCGTCCATGCGCCAGCGCTCGACCAGACGGCGGACCTGCCGGGTGGTGAGGTATAGGTCCGGGAAGCGGACATTCTGATTTGGCCCCAACCGGATTCTCGTATAATCCATCTTATGTTAAATAAGATATCCAACTGTGCGGCAGCCTTTGCGCACAGTCGGTACCTCGCCCTCAGTCCCCCAACCCTTCCAGGAATCCCGCCGGTGGCACGAAGAACAGCCCGCCTGTTTTCGCCTGGCTGAAGTCCAGCAGGCGGTCATAGTTGCCCGGTGGCTTTCCTACGAACATGTTTTCCAGCATTTCCTCGATCGGTGCCGGTGATCTCGCGTAGCCGATGAAGAACGTGCCGAACTCGCCCTTGCCCGGTTGGCCGAACGGCATGTTGTCGCGCAGGATCTTGATCTCCTTGCCATCCTTTTCGATGGTCGTCAGCGCGCTGTGCGAGTTCGATGGTTTGACCGACTCGTCCAGTTCGATGTCGTCCAGCTTCGTGCGGCCGATCACGCGTTCCTGGGCTTCCACGGTCAGGTCGTTCCATGCCCCCATGTCATGCAGGTACTTCTGCGCGATGACATAGCTGCCGCCGGCGAACGTCGGGTCTTCGTCTCCGATGATCGTGAACTCGGCCATCTCGTTGTCTTCGGGGTTCTCCGTGCCATCGACGAAGCCCACCATGCTGCGCATGTCGAAGTATCGGAATCCATGGACTTCGTCCACGACCGATACGGCGTCGCCCAGGCGCTTCATGACCTGCGTCGCGAACTCGAAGCACAGGTCCATCTGGTCCGCCCGGATATGCAGGAGCATGTCCCCGGGCGTGGCGATCGCGTGCCGTTTGCCTTCGCCGAATTCCCGGAAAGGATGCAGTTCCGCCGGGCGTGGCGTGCCGAACAAACGGTCCCACGCCGCCGATCCGAAACCGCAGACGCATGACAGGTAAGCCTGCGGCTGGCGCTTGCCGACCGAGCGCACCAGCGCGGCAATGTCGCCGCACAGTGCCTTGACCTTGTCGCCCTGCTCACTGCCCTCGGCAATGGTGGCGACGATAAAAATGGCCGAACGGGTGATGGGATTGCAAACGGCTTGGGGTGTGGGCGTGTTCTTCATCTTGTCGTTGGGTGGTGGCGAGCGTGGGGAGGCCGCTCGCGTGAAAGCATACGACTTCCCGTTCCGTCGGGCTACCCTGCCGCGCCGATCAGCGCCTCGATCAGCCCCTTCGACGATCGAGAGCCGCATGGTCCGCTGATGCCTGATCGCCGCACCGCTTGACCGCCGTGATCCCGCTCACTACTATTGGTCCGTACCAATAAAAAGTAGTAACTATTAGATTCCCTCAAGGAGGAGACACATGAAGAAGCGACATCTGCTTCTCGCCGCGGCCGCGGCATGGATGGGCGCAGCCGTGCCCGCTGCCTACGCTTCGGGGGGCTACCCTTCGGCGCCCGTGACGATCGTGGTGCCGTTTGCCGCGGGACAGACCGGCGACATCATTGCCCGCCTGATCGGCAAGGAACTGGCCGAACGCCTGAAGCAGCCCTTCGTGGTCGACAACCGGGGCGGCGGCGGCGGGCGCATCGGCACCGCGTATGTCGCCAAGGCCAAGGCCGATGGCTACACGCTGCTGCTGACGAGCACGGGCCCCTACGCCATCGCACCGGCGCTGTATCCGCGCACGATGCAATACGACCCCGTGCGCGACTTCACGGGCATCGCCGAGGTGGCCACCACCCCGCAGATCATCGCGGTCTCGCCGAAATCGGGGATCAACACCTTTGCGGACCTCGTCAAGCAAGCGCAAAAGAGCGATCTGTCGTACGGCTCGGCCGGCAATGGCTCGACCCAGCATCTGACGATGGAGCTCCTGAAGAAGGAACTGAATTTCCCGCTCGTGCACGTGCCGTTCAAGGGTAGTTCCGAATCGAAGACCCAGGTCATGAGCGGGATGATCCCGGTGACCTCGGACTCGCTGCCCGCCATCTACACGAACATCAAGGCCGGCCAGATGAAGGCGATCGCGGTCGTCGACAAGCAGCGCTCGGCCTATCTGCCGGACGTTCCCACGCTTGCGGAATCCGGCTTCCCTGCCCTGTCCACGGTCGCCTTCTTCGGGCTGGTGGCCCCGAAGAACACGCCGAAGGATGTCGTGGCCGTCCTCAACAAGAACCTGATGGAGATCGCGCGTACGCCCGATTTCCAGCAGAAGATGAAGGAGCTCGCGATGACGCCCGCGGTGGAGAAGTCTCCCGAACAGTTCACCGCCTACCTGACGGAAGAAGTCACGCGCTGGAAGAAGATCGTCCAGGACTCGAACGTCAAGGTCGAAGACTACTGAGATCACGCCATGCGCATCGTCAACATCCTCCACAAGCGGCTGCCGCTGCGGAGCAATATCGCCAACGCGCTCGTCAATTTCTCGGAGCACACGGTCTCGCTGGTCGCGATGGTCTCCGACCAGGTCCGCAATGGGCGGCCGGTCATCGGCTATGCGTTCGACTCGATCGGCCGCTACGATCAGGAAGGGATTCTCAATGGCCGGATGATCCCGCGCCTGCTCAAGGCGTTGCCCGACGCGCTGCTCGACGAGGCCGGCAAGCTGTCGCCGGCCAGGGTCCTGCAAACGGCGATGCAGAACGAGAAGCCCGGCGGCCACGGCGATCGCGCGCATGCGGCGGCCGCACTGGAGCTCGCCGCGTGGGATCTGATCGCCAAGCTCGATGACGTTCCCGCCGCGGTGGCCATCGCACGCCAGTGCGGACGCGAGGCCGACACGCGCATCGGCGTCTACGCGGCCGGCGGCTACTACTACCCGGGCGAGGATGTGGCCGGCCTGCGCCGCGAAGTCGAACGCCATATCGAACGGGGCTTTACGCGCTTCAAGATCAAGATCGGCGGCGCGCCGCTGGGACAGGATCTGGAACGCGCGCAGACGGCTGTCGATACGGCCGCGACGCTTGGCGACGGCGCGCGCGTTGCCGTGGACGCCAATGGGCGCTTCGATCTCGATCAGGCCATCGCCTATGGCCGCGCCATGTCCGGGTTACCGCTCATGTGGTACGAGGAGCCGTGCGATCCGCTCGACTACGCGAGCAACAGCGAACTGGCGAAGCACTATCGCGGCGCGCTGGCCACCGGCGAAAACCTGTTCTCCGCGCAGGACGTCCGGAACCTCGTACTCTTTGGCGGCATGCGTCCTGGCCTCGACATCTTCCAGATGGATTCGGGCCTGTCCTATGGCGTGACCGGCTATCTGCGCATGCTGCACGAGATGGAAACGCGAGGCTTCTCGCGCCGCGCCGCGTTTCCGCACGGCGGGCAACTGCTGGCCCTGCATGTGGTGGCCGGCCTCGGGCTCGGCGGCTGCGAAGTCTATCCCGATATTTTCCAGCCACTCGGTGGCTTCGGCGACGACGCGCGCGTGGAGGACGGCCATGTCGCGCTGCCGTCGCTCCCGGGCTTCGGCTTCGAAGGCAAGACCGAACTGTGGCAAGAACTGACTGCACTCAAACCCTGACCATCATGAGAGAGATTCACGTAGATACCCTGACCGATGCGGTCGCGCAGCTGTGCATCGACGCCTGCCACCGCCTGCCGGACAACCTCGTGCAGAGCTTCCACAAGGCGGCCGAGAAGGAAGTGTCGCCGCTGGGCAAGTCCGTGCTGATGAAGCTGATCGACAACGATCGCATCGCGCGCGAGAACGATGTCTCCTATTGCCACGACACGGGGCTCGCCATCGTGTTCGTCGAGGTCGGACAGGATGTCCACCTCGTCGGCGGCCACTATGAAGAGGCCGTGCAGGCGGGCGTGCGCAAGGGCTATGCCGAAGGCTATATGCGCAAGTCCGTGGTGTCCGATCCGCTGCTGCGTGTGAACAGCAACGACAACACCCCCGCCGTGGTCCACACGGAGATCGTTCCCGGCGACAACATCGAGGTCACGGTGGTGCCCAAGGGCGGCGGCAGCGAGAACTGGAGCACAATGAAATTCCTGCTCCCCGGCGAAGGCGCCGAGGGCGTCAAGAAGTTCGTGCTGTCGGCCATCGAGGCCGCGGGCGGTGCCGCCTGCCCGCCGCTCACGGTCGGCGTGGGCATCGGCGGCAGCTTCGACAAGGTCACGGCCATCGCCAAGAAGGCGATCCTGCGGGATATCGGCGAGCATCACAAGGAACCGCACATCGCACAGCTGGAAGCCGAACTGCTGGAAGCGATCAACAAGACCGGCATCGGTCCGCAGGGCTATGGCGGCATCAATACGGCGCTCTGGGTGTCCGTCGAAACCTATGCCTGCCATATCACCGCATTGCCGGTGGCGGTCAATATCCAGTGCCACGCGGGCCGTCGTGCCACGGCGGTGATCTGAGGAGGCGCATCATGACGACACATCGACTGACCACGCCGCTGACCGACGAGGCCATCCGGCAGTTGAACATCGGCGACGAGGTGCTGCTCTCCGGCACGATCTATATGGCGCGCGATGCCGCGCACAAGCGCTTTGTCGATACGCTCGCGCGGGGCGGAGACCTGCCCGTGGACCTGAAGGGACAGGTCGTGTTCTATGGCGGCCCCGGCCCGACCAAGCCCGGCCATGCGATCGGCGTGGTCGCGCCCACGTCGGCCTATCGAATGGACCCCTATGCCACGGTGCTGTTCGACTACGGCGTCAAGGGCGCCATCGGCAAGGGCGACCGCGGCGATGCGATCCGGGCGTCGTGCAAGCAGAACACGGCGGTCTGCTTCTCCGCGATCGGCGGGATTTCCGCGACGCTGTTCTCCTGCATCAAGTCCGCGGAGGTCATCGCCTACGAGGACCTCAAGACGGAGGCGGTGCAGCGCCTCGTCATCGAGGATTTTCCGCTGCTGGTCACCAACGACGCGCAGGGCCGCGACATGTACGAGGAAGAAGTCGCGCGCTACAGGAAGCTGCTGAACAGCTGACCCGCGCGGCGGACCGGCGGACTTTGTGTACGATAGCGCCTGTCGCAGGCCGGGCGGATGCCCGGCCGACCGATCAACATCCGGACCGATGGAACAGTGCGTTACACAGAACTGGCAAACTCCCTTGTCAAGGGCATTACCGAAGGCACGTTTGCCATCGGCCAACAACTGCCCAGCGAGCTGGCGCTGGCGGACCAGTACGACGTCAGCCGCACCACGGTCCGCGCCGCGCTCGACATCGTGGAAGGCCTTGGCCTGATCACGCGCCGCCGGCGGGCCGGCACGATCGTCTGCTCGAAGACGACCACGAACACCTACACCAAGTCCGTCAACACGATCGAGGACCTCGTCAACTACGCGAGCCATACGGAACGCGAGGTGCTCGGGGTATCGAACGTCGTGGCCGACGAAGCCCTCGCGGCCGCGCTCGAATGCAAGCCGGGCACGCGGTGGATGCGCATCCGCATGCTGCGTACGGAGATGGATGGCGACGGCACGCCGCTGTGCTGGAACGATGCCTACCTGGAACCGAAGATCGGCCGGCGCGTGGCGCCGCTGGTGCCCAACGGCACCGGGCTGCTGAGCCAGATCATCGAGCAGACCGTCGGCGTGACGGTGGCCGATATCAAGCAGACGATCGGCGCGACGACCATCGCGGGCGACATGGCACGGCGGCTGCTCGTCGATCCGGGCACGGCCGGACTCGAGATCACGCGGACCTATCTGGACGACGCCAAGCAGGCGTTTCTGATTACGGTCAACACCTACCCTGCCGACAAGTTCCGCTTCACGTTCTGGATGCACCGGACGCCGACGTCGGCCTGATACCCGGAGCAAGTGCCTCAGGGGGCATTTATCGTCAATTATTTGCCAGAGATAATTTATCGACGTAGAATAATTCGCGATAAATAGCCGTATGTTGCGATGACCCAGCCCACACCCGCCTCGACCCGATATACCTTCCGCCGTCCGGCGTTAGCCGCGAGCTTCTGCGCGGCGCTCAGCGGCGACGGCCTGCTGGACGCGCGCTCGGGGCTGTTTCTGGCCGCCCCGCGCCGCGTCGGCAAATCGACCTTCCTGCGCGAGGACCTCGTCCCCGCCGCCCAGGAGCGCGGGTGGGCGACGGTGTACGTGGACCTCTGGTCGAACAAGGCGCACGACCCGGGCGAACTGATCGCCGATGCAATCAAGCACGAGATCGCGGAATACGCGGGCATCGTCGGCAAGGCCGCGAAGGCCGTCGGACTCACCAAGGTCACCGTGATGGGCACCCTGGGGCTGGATCTGACATCGACCGGACTGCCGCCGGGGGTGACGCTGACCCAGGCGCTCACGACCCTCCACAAGGCCGCGAAACGTCCGGTGCTGCTGATCGTGGACGAAGCCCAGCACGCCCTGACGACCGAAAAAGGCCTGGAGGCAATGTTCGGCCTCAAGGCCGCGCGCGATGCGATGAACGCGTCCGGCAAGGCGCCAGACCTGATGCTGGTCTTTACCGGCTCCAGCCGGGACAAGCTCGCGCATCTCGTCATGAACGCGCGCATGCCGTTCTTCGGCTCGCTGGTGACCCCGTTCCCGTTACTGGACCGCAAGTTCACGGACGAATACACGGCCAGCGTGAACACGGCCCTCGCATCGGGCAACCAGTTCGAGCCCGATGCCGTCTACGAAGCGTTCGAGATGGTCGGACACCGCCCCGAGCTGCTTCGCCATCTGATCTCCACCATCGCGATTGCAAACGAGTCCCCCTACCTCAGTCAGCGGCTGCGGGACGATGCGGGACTCGTGCAGGAGCGCCTGTGGAACGAAGTCGAAAGCGAGTTCGCGTCGCTCTCGCCATTGCAACAGGCCGTGATCCGCGTGATGGCCATGAAGCAGGGCCAGTTCTCGCCGTTCGGCGAGGCTGCCATGCGCGCGTACAAAGGCTTCCTTCCGGCCGACACGACGGTGAACAACGCCACGGTACAGAACGCCATCGACGCGCTGCGCGAGCGCGAGATCCTGTGGAAGGAATCGCGCGGCACCTACGAGATCGAGGATCAGTCGTGGCTGAACTGGCTGCGAACGCTGAAGCCTTGACGTGACGCCGGCCCTAGCGTGACACCGGCAGCGCGAACCGCAGCGTCGCCCCGACCGGTGTATCGACAAGGCGGATCTGGCTGCCGTTGAGTTGCAGCATCCGCTGCACGATCAGCAATCCCAGCCCGCCCCCGCGATGCGCGCCACCGGACGGGAACGGCCGATTGAAGATGGACTCCCGCAACGCGGCGGGAATGCCCGGGCCCGAATCGCTGACCGTGACGGCGACCTTGCCATCTTCGGCGGCGAGGTCCACTTCGACCGTCCCGCCGGCCGGGGTGTGGCGAATGGCGTTGTCGAGCAGGTTCGTCAGCACGCGCTCGATCATCCCGAGGTCGGCCCTGACGGCGGGCAGCATGGGCGGGACACCCGCGCGAAGGTGCAGCTGCTTGGCTTCGGCGGGGAGCGCGAACTTCTCGAGCACGTCCTGCGCGAGATCCACCATCGAGAACGCTTCCGGCGTGGCCTGCACCATGCCGTGCTCCAGCCGGGCGAGTTCGAACAGCGCCTGCGCCAGGCCGCCGACCTTGGCGCTCTGGGCCAGGGCGATGTCCAGGTACCGCTGGCGCTCCTCCCGGCTCAGCACATCGGCCTTCAGCGACAGCGCTTCCAGGTACCCGTGCAGGGAGGTTAGCGGCGTGCGCAGGTCGTGCGAGATATTGGCGACCATGTCGCGCCGTTCCTGATCCTGCTGGGCCAGTTCGCGCCATTGCGCGTCGATACGGCTAGCCATCTGGGAGAACGCGGTTTCCAGCGCGGTAATCTCGTCGCGGGCCGCGGGCGCAGGCGGGCGTTCGGTGCGGACCGCGTGGCCACCGGTCGAGTCGAACTGGCTGATCTTCACGGTCAGGCGGCGGAGCGGGCGCGTGATAAGCGCGAACGCGGCAAGACCCGCGGCCAGCCCCAGCGTGGTCACCAGCGCCATGGACCACAACGTCGTCCGCATGACCGCCGTGCGCGATGCCTGCGCCGCCAGCTTGTCGTGCGCTTCGCCCTGCAATACGACGTAGATATATCCGCCCTGCCGCAATGGCGCGGCGCTGAAGACCTTGCGCGCGGACGCGCTGCGCGGATCGTCGCCGAAGATCGGCAGCGCGCCGCCGTCGATCAGCTTTCTGATGGGCGCGAGATCGACACGATCGCGGATCAGGTGCCCCTCCGGCGCGTCATGGCCGCGAATCCGGCCCTGATCGTCGAGCAGATAGACCTCGACGCTCGGATTGACCACCATCAGCTGGCCGAACAGGCGGCGCAGCGCGGCCGGCTCCAGCTCGCTCTGGTCCTCGCGCAGCGCCGTGCGCCCGATATAGGCCGCGAGTCCCCGCGAAATATCCTGCACGACCTCGGTCTCGTGCATCGCATTGGCCCGCACCTGCAGCCACGCGGACGCCCCGCAGCAGGCGAGCAGCAACGCCGCGAAGACGCCGGCGAGCTTCTGGCTCAGTGACAGCTGAAGGCGCTTCAAGACGGCGCTCCCGGCGAGGCATCGCCCGCCGCGGGATCGGCGACGAAGCGATACCCCCTGCGCCAGACCGTCAGGATTCGCCGCGGTTGCGCGGGATCGACCTCGATCTTGGTACGCAGGCGATTGATATGGGTGTTCACCGTATGTTCGTAACCTTCGTGCTGATAGCCCCAGACTTCGTTGAGCAGGTCCATGCGCGAGAACACCTTGCCCGGATGGCGCGCGAAGAAGTACAGCAGATCGAACTCGCGCGGCGTCAGGTCGAGCCGCCTGCCATCGATCGACGCTTCATGCGCGAGCGGATCGACGCTCAGGCCCGCATGGTCGATGCTGCCGAGATTGGCGCGCACGTCCCGCGCCAGCGCGTCGACGCGGCGCAGCAGCGCCTTGACCCGCGCCACTAGCTCGAGCATCGAGAACGGCTTGGCGAGATAGTCGTCGGCACCGATCTCGAGCCCCAGCACGCGATGGACCTCGCTGGACCGCGCGCTAATGATGATGATCGGCGTATAGCGCGTCATGGCCCGCGCGCGGCGGCAGATCTCCAGCCCATCCACACCTGGCAGCATGAGGTCCAGAACCAGCGCATCCCACCCGCCCTGCTCGAGCAGCCGCAGGCCTTCCGTGCCGTCTGCGGTATGCACGACGTCATAGCGCTCGTCGCGCAGATGCAGGGCAAGGACGTTGGCGATGCCGACGTCGTCCTCCACGAGGAGAATGCGTTTGGTAGGGTCCATGGCGCTATTGTGCAGAAAACCGCCGGCGCAGTTATCACAGAATGTTTAAGGTTTGGCGAGGACTTGGCGACGGAAGCGCACCTAATCTGCGAATACCCGCAGCCACTCTGGAGTTGACCATGGGCATGTCGAGACGCATTCTCCTATCGGGCGGCACCCTCGCCGCCGCCGTGGCCGCCATGGGCGGCTGGCGCGTGCTGAATGCCGCGCCGCGGCCCGGCGAAGCCGGCACGCCCTCCCCGACGCCGGCCGGCGGCTTCCCGTTCCAGCTATCCGACGCCGAGTGGCGCGCAAAACTCAGCGCGAACCAGTACGCGGTACTGCGGAAGGAAGGGACCGAGCGCCCGTACAGCAGCCCGCTCAACGACGAGCATCGCAAGGGCATCTTTGCCTGCGCGGGATGCGACCAGCCGCTGTTCTCTTCCACCACCAAGTTCGATAGCCGTACCGGCTGGCCCAGCTTCTGGGCGCCCCTCGAGAACGCCGTGGGCACCGAGGACGACCGGAGCTTCGGCATGGTGCGCAGCGCCGTGCATTGCAGCCGCTGCGGCGGCCATCTCGGACACGTGTTCAACGATGGACCGAAGCCGACCGGCCTGCGCTACTGCATGAACGGCGTGGCCATGACGTTCCGCGCGGCCGCTGCCTGACCGGAGCCCTTGCCATGCTGCTCCTCGTGCTGTCTTTCCTTGGCGGGGTGCTCACGATCCTGAGCCCCTGCATCCTGCCGGTGCTGCCATTCGTCTTCGCACGCGCCGATCAGCCCTTCGTCCGTAGCGGCTTGCCGCTGCTCGCGGGCATGGGCGTGACGTTTGCCGCGGTGGCGACGCTGGCCGCCGTGGGCGGGGGCTGGGTGGCGCAGGCCAACGAGTTCGGGCGCTGGCTGGCCATCGCGCTGCTGGCCGCGTTCGGGCTGGCGCTGCTGCTGCCGCGGCTGGCGGAACGACTCATGCATCCGCTGGTCGGGGCGGGCAGCCGGCTCTCGAACCTTGCCGAGAGCGGTGGCGGCAAGAACAGCGCCTCGGCCTCGTTTGTGCTCGGCATCGCCACGGGGCTCGTCTGGGCGCCGTGCGCGGGCCCGATTCTCGGCCTGGTGCTGACGGGCGCGGCCCTGCAGGGGGCGAGCATCGGCACCACGCTGTTGCTGCTGGCCTATGCGGCCGGCGCGGCCACGTCGCTGGCCATCGCGCTGCTGATCGGCGGCCGCGTGTTCGCGGCCATGAAGCGCTCGCTCGGGGTCGGGGAATGGATTCGCCGCGGCATCGGGGCGGCGATGCTCGTGGGTGTGGGGGCGATTGCGCTGGGACTGGATACCGGCCTGCTGACGCGCATCTCGACCGTCGCGACCGGTGGGCTGGAGCAGCAGCTCGTGAACAAGCTGTCCCCGAAGCCGGCGCAAGGCGTCAATAACGGCGGCTCGATGATGATGATGCGCACCGCCAACACCGACGCCGCGCTGCCGGTCGAAGGCAGGTTCCCGGGCCTCGACGGCGCCGAGCAATGGCTGAACTCGCCGCCGCTCAGCGCCGAAGCACTGCGCGGCAAGGTCGTGCTCGTCGATTTCTGGACCTACTCCTGCATCAATTGCCTGCGCACCCTGCCCTATGTGAAAGCCTGGGCAGAGAAGTATCGGGACAAGGGGCTTGTCGTGATCGGCGTGCATGCGCCCGAGTTTGCGTTCGAGCGCAATATCGACAATGTCCGCAAGGCCGCGCGCGACCTGGGCGTGACCTACCCCATCGCCATCGACAACAACTATGCGATCTGGCGCGCGTTCGGCAACAACTACTGGCCCGCGCACTACTTTATCGATGCGCAGGGACGCATTCGCTTCCACCATTTCGGGGAAGGCGAGTACGAGAAATCGGAGGCGGTCATTCGCCAGTTGCTCGCGGAGGCCGGCCATGCGGACGTCGCCGGAGCGGACGCGCCCACGAGTGCAAGAAAGGTCGCGGCAACTGGCGTGGAAATGGGCGTCGAAATGGGCGTGGAAATGGCCCCCGACAAGGATGCGATGCGGTCGCCGGAAACCTACGTCGGCTACGCGCGTGCCGAGAATTTCGTGTCGGACGGCGGGGCGAAGGAAGACCAGCCGAAGGACTACCGTACGCCCGCCGATCTCGCGCTCAATCAGTGGGGCCTGACCGGCAACTGGAAGGTCGGCGAGGAAGACGCGACGCTCGGGCGTCACGCGGGCGGCATCGTCTATCGCTTCCATGCGCGCGATCTGCACCTCGTGCTCGGTCCTTCGGCCGCTGGCAAGCCCGTGCGATTCCGTGTGACGATCGACGGCAAGGCGCCCGGGGCCTCGCATGGCACCGATGTGGCGGCCGATGGCGGCGGCACGGTGACGGACCAGCGGCTCTATCAACTGGTCCGGCAGAGCGGCGACGTCCACGACAGGACGTTTGCCATCGAATTTCTCGATCCCGGGGTGAAGGCGTATGCCTTTACGTTCGGCTAATGTATTCCCTTCTTCAGAGAGTCAGATCATGAACGTCATCGCCACACTGCAACGCCGGCTGCGTCCTACCCCTGCCCGGCTCGCCGGACTGGCAATTCTGGCCGCCTTGTTCGGCGGCGTCGCCAGACCGGTGCTATCGAGCGAACCCGCGGTCAAGATTCCCGCGCCGGTGGCCGACGAGAAACCGGGCGCATCGGGCCCGGGCCGCACCCAGACCGCCGTCTTCGCGGGCGGCTGCTTCTGGGGCGTGCAGGGCGTGTTCGAACACGTCAAGGGCGTGACGCGCGTGACCTCGGGCTATGCCGGCGGCGCGGCGAACACCGCGCAGTACGAGCGCGTGGGCACGGGCACGACCGGCCATGCCGAGGCCGTGGAAATCCGCTACGACCCGACGCAGGTCAGCTACGGCAAGCTGCTGCAGATCTTTTTCTCGGTCGCGCATAACCCGACGCAACTGAACTACCAGGGTCCCGACCACGGCACGCAGTACCGCTCGGCCATCTTCCCGACCACGCCCGAACAGCAGACGATCGCGCAGAACTACATCGCCCAGCTTGGCGGCGCCAAATCCTTCGGCGCCCCGATCGTGACGCGCATCGAGCCCAACAAGGGCTTCTACGCCGCCGAGGACTACCATCAGGACTTTCTGGTCAAGAACCCGAACCATCCGTATATCGTGATCAACGACCTGCCGAAGGTCGCCAATCTGAAGGCGATGTTCCCGGACATCTATCGCGACGATGCGGTGCTGGTGTCGAAGCGGGCGATGTGATGGGACGGCCGGTCACCGGCAGAGCTTTCGGTCCAGGAATCCGCGGATCATCGGCGCCATGACATCGAGTTTGTCCTCGAGCGCGAAATGTCCGGTGTCGAGCAGATGGAGCTCGGCGTCGGGCAGGTCGCGCTTGTAGGGATGCGCGCCCGGCTCCGGGAAGATCTTGTCGTTCTTGCCCCAGACGATCAGGGTCGGGGGTTTGCGTTCGCGGAAGAAGGCCTGGAATTTCGGGTAGAGCGGGACGTTCGTTCCATAGTCGCGGAACAGATCGAGCTGGATATCCCGGTTGCCGGGCCGATCCAGCAACGCCTGGTCGATGACCCAGTTGTCGGGGCTGATGCGCGAGAGATCGCTCATGCCGTCGGTGTACTGGAATTTCGTCGTATCCAGCGTGACGAGGCCCGCCAGCGCATTCCGGCGTGCCGGCGTGTCTTCCGCCCAGTACGCCTTGATGGGGTCCCAGAATGCGCCCAGCCCTTCCGTATACGCGTTGCCGTTCTGCACGATCAGCGCCTGCACGCGTTCGGGGTGGGCAATGGCGAGCCGGTACCCGACGGGCGCGCCGTAGTCCATGACGTACATGCTGTACCGCGCCGCGCCAAGCTTGACCGTGAGCTTGTCGATGATGTCCGCGTAATGCGCGAAGGTGTACGCGAAATTTGCCCGGTCCGGCATGCCGCTCTGCCCGAACCCGGGGTAGTCGGGCGCGATCACGTGGTACCGGTCCGCGAGGAGCGGGATGAGGTTACGGAACATATGCGACGACGTCGGGAACCCGTGCAGCAGCAGCACGACCGGTCCGTTGGCGGGACCCGCCTCGCGGTAGAAGACATCGACGCCATCGATCGACGCCGTTCGGTAGTGCACGACGGCGACGGCCTGCGCGGTGCCGGCGCGGGCCGGTTTGGGGCACGCGGCCAGTGCGGGTTGGAAGGCAGCGAGCAGCCCAGCCATCCACAGCGTATTCAGCAAGCGGCACGTCATGTCGAATTCTCCCGGCGGTAGACCCTGCGTCGTCTAGATACCGTACGACCCGCGGCAAGACAATTCACATTAAATCCCGTGAAGCAGAGCCGGTCGGATTCGCACAGGTCCTGTCGGCGGTTAACACTGCGGGCTCGATCATCGCCGTTTGATTGTTGGCGATTCCCGGAAGGACCTGACAGGTTTGGCCCGTATATCTGACGGCCATACCCGTAAACAATGCGCGGACGTCTCCCTCGAACGAGCGACCCATGACCCGCCTCTCGCATGCCTCCCGCCATGAACCCGCTTGCTATGCCCTGCTCCGCGTCGTCTTTGGCGCGGTGCTGTTCACCCACGGCCTGCCCAAGGCGCTCGGCACCTCGCATGGGTCGATGGCCGATCCCATGGCGGGATCGATCCGCCTGATCGGCGACGTGATGGGTTTGCCGTTTGCCCCGCAGCTCGCGTTTCTCGTCATGCTGCTGGAGACGGGTGGCGCGCTCATGCTCCTGCTCGGGCTTGGCACGCGATGGATCGCGGGCCTCGTCGTCCTGGAGATGCTGGCCATCAGCTACGCGCTGGGGCCCACGTGGCCGTGGATCGACCGGGGCATCGAGTTCCCCGTGCTCATGGGCTTTCTGGCGCTGTATATGGTCGCGCGCGGCGGCGGCGCCTATGCGGTGGACACGCTGATCGCCCGCCGCATGGTGGCCGCCCCCGCCTCGCTGCGCTAGATGCCGTAGGCCGTGCGGATCTGCTCCGCGGCGCGCTCGCCGACGACCACGCAGGGCGCCATCGTGTTCCCGCTCGTGACGTGCGGCAACACGGATGCATCGGCGATGCGCAGCCCTTCGATGCCATAGACCTTCAGGCGGCCATCGACCACCGACATCGCATCGCGCCCCATCTTCGCCGTGCAGCACTGGTGCCAGTATGTGACCGCCGCATTGCGCGCGTAGTCTTCCAGCTCCTTGCCGCGCAGCTTGCCGGGCAGCGCTTCACGCGTGACGAGCCTGTCGAAGCAGGGCCTGGCGCCGAGCTCGCGCACGAGCGCGATATTGGCGAGCGCGGTCTTCATATCGTTGGGATGCGAGAGCGTGTTCGCCTCGATGATCGGCGCATCGCGCACATCGGGGCCCGACAGCCGCACGCGTCCGCGGCTTTCCGGATGCGCAAGGCCCGCGAACATGGTCCAGCCATGCAGCGGAACGTCCATCGCCATGGTCTCCGCGCTCGGCACCGGCATCTCGGTCTGGCAGTGGAACATGTCGGGCAGATGCATGCCCGGCTCGCTCGACCAGTACAACGTGGCCTCCGAGCCGCCGTGGCCGATGGCCTGCGGCTCGCGGTATTCGAAGATGACGCCGAACGACACGTGGTCCTGGTGATTGGCCCCCACGCCGGGCAGGTGCTGCACGACGGGCAGGCCGTGCCGGCGCAGTTCGTCCTCGTCGCCGATGCCGGACTGCATCAGTACCTTCGGCGTATTGATCGCGCCCATCGACAGGATGACCTCACGGTTCGCACGGAAGATATGACGCTCGCCGTGATGGATCGCTTCCACGCCGACGACGGTCGTGCCGCGCAGGACAAGGCGCGACACGAGCGTATGGGGCAATACGGTGAGATTGGGCTGCCCGATGCGCGGATGCACATAGGCGCGATAGATCGACGACCGCTTGCCGTCGCGAACGATCAGGTCGCTGATCGCGGCACCGCCACGCCCTTCCATCATGGCGCCGTTCGGGTTGTCGTAGCTTGGAATGCCGAGCTCGCGCGCGGCATCGACCATCGCGTGGGCAATCGGCTGCGCCTGGCGCGCCGGGCTGACGTACACGGGGCCGTTCACGCCGCGCCGCAGCGGATCGGGCGTGCCCTGGTAGTTCTCCACGCGCTGATAGATCTTGAGCACCGATTCGTAACCCCAGCCGGGGTCGCCCGTCGCCTCCGCGAAGTCCTCCCAGTCGTTGCGATGCCCGCGGGCCCACACCATGACGTTGATGCTGGAACCGCCGCCGAGCACCTTGCCCATGTTCAGCGGAATGGCGCGGCCATTCACGTGGCGATTCGGCTGGGCCATGAAGTTCCAGTCGCGCACGCCGCCAAGGTTCATCGACCATTGTGCAGGGCTCATCACCTCTGGCACGTCGTCGCTGCCACCCGCCTCGATCAGCAGCACGCGGACGTCGGGGTTCTCCGCCAGGCGCGCGGCAACGACCGATCCGGCCGTGCCCGCACCGCAGACGATGAAATCAAATGCTTCGCTCGGGACCATCGTGTTCCTTTCAGGGGGGAGTTGCGATGAGCCGGAGTCTAATTCAATTCCATCGAAACTATCAATTTTGTATAATTTAAATTGCGAGTTCGCACGACGGGATGCAGGCCAGGGCGGGAAGCCGGCCGCGCCGGTACACTACGGACCGCACGCAAACGCATGAATCTCATGGAAGACAACGTTCTGACCACCACGCAGGTCGCCAAAATGCTGGGGATCTCGGTACGCACCGCACAGTTGCTGATCGAGGGTGGGACGCTGACGTCGTGGAAGACGCCGGGCGGGCATCGCCGCGTGTTCCGGTCGGAAGTGCAGGCGTTGATGGCGCGCGAACGGCCGGCCTTGCCGCAGGACACGGCGAGCGCCACCCTGCCCGCGGTGGATGCCGCGGGCGCCTATCCCGTTGCCGCCGATGAATCGCGCCGTCTGCTTGCGGTCGAGCGTTCCGGTCTGGTCGATACGGCCCCAGAGACCGCTTTCGACCGCATTACGTGGCTGGCGGCACAAACGCTCTCGGCGCCGGTGGCCTTGATGACGATCCTGACGCCCACGCGCCAGTGGTTCAAATCCCGGCAGGGACTGGACATGACCGAGTCTCCGCGCAGCTGGGCGTTCTGCAATCACACGGTCCTGCAACGGCAGGTCTTTGTCGTGAACGATCTGTCGACGCACCTTTCATTCGCATCGAACCCGGCTGTCGCGGGCGCGCCGCATTTCCGGTTCTATGCGGGCGCGCCGGTGCTGGACCCCGAGGGCTATGCGCTCGGTTCCATCTGCGTGATGGATTACGCGCCGCGCACGCTCGATGCCACGCAGACCCAGACCCTCGAGGCCCTTGCGGCGTTCGCGTCGAGCGAGATCCGCCTGGCGCAGACCGACCGCGCGCTCATGCAGCTGCAGGCGCGCGCGGCTCGGTAAGACCGTCTCAATCCAGCGAGATATTGGCCTTGGCGGCCAGCACCTTCCAGCGCGCGACTTCCGATTCCGTATGCTTGCCCAGCGCGGCCGCCGTGTACTTCTCCGTGGGTAGCGTCTGGATGGCCTGTGCCGTCAGGCGGTCCGTGAAGGACTTGTCGCTCATGACCTTCAGATAGGCGGCCTGCATCTTGTCGATCGCGGCCTGCGGCGTACCCCTGGGCGCGTAGATGCCATACCACGTGGCCGCCTCGAAGCCCGGGATCACCGTTTCCGCGAGGGTCGGCACGTCCTTGATCTGGGCGACGCGTGTCGCGGACGTGACCGCCAGTGCGCGGACCTTCGACTCCGTGATCTGCGGCAGCGCCGTGTTGGTCTGGTCGAACATCCCATCGACCTGCCCGCCGATGACGTCGATCAGCGCCGGGCCGGCGCCCTTGTACGGGACCAGCGACACTTTCATGCCCGCCGCCGACGCGAACATTGCCGCGATCAGGTGAGAGGTCGATCCCATGCCCGCATTGCTGATGTTCAGCTTGCCCGGGTTCTGCTTGCCGTACTCGACGAACGCCTTCACATCCCTGGCCGGATGGTCCTTGCGCACCATCAGCACCATCGGTGTATCGGGAAAGCGGAACACCGGCGCGAAGTCCTTGACCGGGTCGTACGACAGCTTCTTGTAGAGCGCGGGCGCCGCGCCCATGTAGCCCATATGCCCGACCAGCATCGTGTAGCCGTCATTGTTGGCGCGGGCCGCCTTGGTCGCGCCGACGGTGCCGCCGGCGCCCGGCGAGTTGTCGATGACGATCGACTGGCCGACCTCGCGCGAGACGCGTTCGGCGATGCTGCGGGCGAGTGCGTCCGTGGGGCCGCCGGCCGCGAAGGGCACGATCCAGGTGATGGGCTTGGTGGGATAGTTCTGCGCGTGTGCCGTGGCACCCGTGACGATCGCCACGGTTGCCATGGCGAGGCGCGCCAGCGTTCCGACTCGTTGCATGGGTTGTCTCCTCTGTTTGATGGGATGCGGCCAGCGCGTCTTATGCGCGCTTGACCTGAATGCCGGCCGTGTGCGATCGGCGATCGTCGGCGTCCTCTTCCAGCAGGTTGCCGTCATCGAGCGCCGCATCCGCATGCGCGGCGTCCGGATAGAGTTCGGGATACAGATGGCGGCGCGCGCGCTCGGCATCGAACGTGCCCGACCATTTCGCGACGACCACGGTGGCCACGCTGTTGCCGATGGTGTTGCAGGTCGAGATGGCCATCGACAGGAAGCGGTACACGCCGAAGATCACGGCCAGCCCTTCCACCGGCAGGATGCCCGTGGAACTCACGGTGGCGGCAAAGACCACGAACGACCCGCCCGACACCGTCGCCGCGCCCTTCGACGTCAGCAGCATCAGCAGCAGGATGCCGAACTGATGCTCGAGCGACAGCGGCACGCCATAGGCATGGGAGATGAACATCACGCCCATCGCCATGAAGATCGAGGTGCCGTCGAGGTTGAACGCATAGCCCGTGGGCAGCACCAGGCCGACCGTCTGCTTGGCGCAGCCCAGCCGCTGGAGCTTGATCAGCAGACGCGGCAGCGCGCTCTCGGACGACGCCGTGCCCAGCACGATCAGGATCTCATCCTTGATATATCGCAGGAAGCGCCACAGGCTGAACCCGGCCAGCCGCGCCACGAGCCCCAGCGCGCCGAGGAGGAAGATGATGACCACCGCGTAGAAGCTCAGCACGAACTCGGCCAGCGCGAGCAGCACGGCGGTGCCGTTGCTGCCCACCGAGTACGCCACCGCGCCGAAGGTGCCGATGGGCGCGAGCTTCATCACGAGGTTGATAAACGAGAACAGCACCTCGGAAATCGTGTCGAGACCCTCGTTGATCCTGACGCGGCGCGTCTCGGGAATCGCGAGAATGCCGATGCCGACCATGACCGCGAGCACCACCACCTGCAGCAGTTCCCCCTTGGCGAACGCGCCCACGAAATTGTCCGGCACGATATGCGCCATGAACTCGAGGAAGCCCTGCGGGGCAGCCGCCTTGGCGACCGGCGCGGCCGACGCCGCGCCCACGCTGGCCATGCCCTTGCCGATCTCGAGCAGATTGCCCGCGACCATGCCGAGGATGAGTGCCACGGTGGACACCACCTCGAAATAGAGGATCGACCGCCAGCCCACGCGTCCCGCGCTCCGCACATCGCCGGCGGACGCAATGCCGTGCACGATGGTCAGGAACACCAGCGGTGCCACGCCAGCCTTGATCAGCGACAGGAACATGTCGCCGAGCAGCTTAAGCTTGGCCGCGAACTGCGGAAAGACGAACCCCACCGCGATACCGAGAATCAGCGAGACCAGTACCTGCATGCCGAGGCGGCGGTACCAGGGCAGCCGTTTGGGTGCGGATGGCGTGGGCGTTTGGGTGGTTGTACTGCTCATCTATGTCTCCTTCGGCCAGAGCGGCGTGCGCTCAGGCGACTTCCTTCGACAGCGCGATGGCGCGGTCCACCATCTGCGGCGCGAGGCCCAGATAGTTGGCCGGATCGACCATCTGGTCGATGGCCGCGCGATCGAAATGCTTCGTGACGGCCGGCAGCGCCAGCAGTGCTTCGGCCAGCGTGCCGCCCTGCTCGTTGACGGTGCGGCAGGCGTCGTAGACCACATCGTGGGCTTCCTGGCGGCCGATATGCGGGGCCATGCGCATCATCACGGCTTCCGCGACGATGAGGCCCTTCGAGATGCCGAGGTTGTGCGCCATGCGCGCGGTATCGACGATCAGCCCGCCGAGCGCGAACTTGGCCTGATGCAACGCGCCCGACGTGAGGATGAAACTCTCGGGAATGGCGATCCACTCGGCGTGCCACGGCCCCGTGGCGCGCTCGAAGTCCTGCACCATCGCATCGACCATCAGGCCCGCGTGCTGGCGCACGGCCTTGGACGCGGCCAGCATCAGTTCGCTCGAGATCGGATTCCGCTTCTGCGGCATGGTGCTGCTGGCGCCGCGGCCCTTGACGAACGGTTCGTAGACCTCCGCGAACTCGGTCGAGGCCATGATCATGATGTCCAGCGCGATCTTGCCGAGCGAGCCCGTCACCAGGGCCAGCAGGTTCACGGCTTCGGCAAAGCCGTCGCGCGCCACGTGCCACGTGGTGGCGGGCACGCCCAGATCCAGTTCCTGCGCGAGCGCGCGCTGCACCTCGAAGCCCTTGTCGCCCAGCGAGGCCAGCGTGCCGGCCGCGCCGGCGAACTCGACCACGGCGACGCGCGGGCGCAGTTCGGCGAGGCGTTCCTGATGGCGGTCGAACATCGCGAGCCAGATGGCCGTCTTGTAGCCGAACGTCACGGGCAGCGCCTGCTGCAGATGGGTGCGGCCCGCCATCGGCGTGTCGCGGTGCTTGATGCTGAGGTCAGCGAGAATGCCGCGCAGTTCGCGGATGTCGGCGGCCACGCTGTCGAGCGCATCGCGCACCTGCAGCGCCACGGCCGTGTCCATGATGTCCTGCGTGGTGGCGCCCCAGTGCACGTAGCGGCCCGCCTCTCCGCACATCTTCACCATCTGGTGGACCAGCGGAAGGATCGGATACCCGACAATGTCGGTTTCCTCGCGCATGTGATCGAAGTCGATACGTTCGATACGCGACTCGCGGGCGATGGCCTCGGCGGCGTCGGCGGGAATGACGCCAACGCGCGCTTCGGCTTTGGCCAGCGCGATTTCCACATCGATATAGCGTTGCACGAGCGCGCCGTCGGAAAAGATCTGGCGCATCTTCTGCGTGCCGAAGGCATCGCGGAACAAGGCGGAATCGACGACGGTGCTGGCGGCGGGAATGGTATAGGCGGTCATGTGGTGTGCGTGAGCGATCTGGTATTCGGGCGTGAACTGGTATATGTTCGAACTTATTCGCCATTAAATATGTTCGAACATATTCTCGAAATTAGTGTTAACCCTTGGCAATCATGAGCAAGATGAACTTCGCCGAGATCAGCAGCCAGTTGCTGCAAGGCATTACGACGGGACGTTTCCCGGTCGGCGCGCTGCTGCCGACCGAACTCGAGATGTGCGAGCAGTTCGGGGCGAGCCGCTATACGATCCGCGCGGTATTGCAGGACCTGCAGGAAAAGGGGTTGGTCTCGCGCCGCAAGAACGTGGGCACGCGTGTGGAGGCCTCGCAGCCCAAGACGGTGTTCCGGCCGACGCTGGCCTCGGTCGAGGACCTGATGCAGTTTGGCGGCCAGCACCGGCGCGTGGTGCAGTCGGTGGAAACGGTGAATGCCCCCGACGATGTTGCCGCCGTGCTGGATGGGGGCGCGCGTGGGGAGGTGTTGCGGATTTCGAGCGTGCGGCTCGATGCGGCACGCGGCCAGGGGCAAAATGAGTCGCCGATCGCCTGGACCGACGTCTATATCGACGCGGACTACGCGGACCTCGGGCAAATCGTGCGCGACACCCCCGACGTGCTGGTCAGCTCGCTGATCGAGTCACGCTATGGGCGGCAGATTGCCGAGATCGAGCAGGATATCCGCGCGTCCACGTTGCGGGACGCGCGGATCGCCGAGGCACTGGGCCTCGAGACGGGCGCGGCGGTGCTGAAGGTCGTCCGCCGTTATATCGACGCGGACGGCAAGACGTTCGAGCTATCGGTGACGATCCACCCGGCCGAAACCGTGTCCGTGACGACGCGCATGCGCCGCAACACCCGATAGCCGCGATTCGCTACGCAAGAAAGCGATCGACCTCGGCCACGAAGTCCTCGATCTCCTGGAACAGGAACGCGTGGCCCGCATCGGGATACAGCACGAGCTTGGCGTACGGCGCCTGCTGCGACAGCACGTAGGACCGGTACGCGGGCAGCATCACGTCGTGCGCGCCGTTGGCCACGAGGATCGGCAGCCGCAGTTCGGCCGCGCGATGCAATACCCCCTGCCAGGACGAAATGGCCTTGACCTGCGCCATGAACGCCTCGGCCGTGACACGCGGGCCGCGATCCGGCTGCGCTTCGATGCGCGTGAGCGATGTCCTTCCCGCCGCGACGGCGGACTCCGACTCCGGATAGAACAGGAACAGGAAGTCGTCGATATCGTTGATCGCGTGCGTCATCACCTGCGGCACGCGCGGATGCGGCTGCGGACCATCGGTGATGCCGCCCGGGCTCGAACCCGCGACGATCAACCTCCGTACGAGATGGGGCGCGTCGAGCGCCAGCTGCTGCGCGACCACGCCACCGAGCGACCATCCCAGAACATCGGCCTGTGCAAAGCCTAATGCGCCGATGACCGTGCCGGCGACGGCTGCCATGCCCGCGATGGTGTCCGGCACCCTGCCCGCCGAGCGGCCGATGCCCGCGCTATCGAACCAGACCACGCGGCGCTCGGCCGAGATCGCGTCGATAAACGCGGGGTCCCAGTCGTCCATCGTGCCGCGAAAGCGTTGCAGCAGCACCAGCGGAATGCCGCCGTCAGGCCCCGTCTCGCGCAGGGCGAGGCGGCCGTGGGGTGTCTCGAGGTCGAAGGATCGCGCCATGAGTGTTCTTCTTGTTATGGGAATGCCTCAAGCGTATGGGGTCCCACGCGGCGCCGCATGACAAAAACGCTGGCTTTTCGGTCATTCTGCGACGTCGAACACGCCCAATGACTCCGGTATCGCGTCATTGCGCCGGAGACTGCTTGGCGGCAGCCCGTACGCGCGCACGAAGGCGCGGCGCATGCGGTCGCGGTCCGCAAAGCCCGTGTCGCGCGCCACGGTTTCCATCGCATGCCGGCCGCTTTCCAGCATCGCGCGCGCGGCCTCGAGCCGCAGCATTTCCACGGCCTTCGCCGGCGACTGCCCGGTTTCTTCGCGAAAAAGGCGGCTGAACTGCCGTGGCGACAGCCTCGCCGCATCGGCCAGCTCTTCCACCGTCAGCGCATTGCGCAGATGTTCCTTGGCATAGATCAGCGCGCGCTTGACGCGATCGCTGCGCGGCTCGAGTTCGAGCAGCGTGGAGAACTGCGACTGTCCGCCCGGGCGGCGATAGTAGACCACCAGCCTGCGGGCCACGTTGCGGGCCAACGCCGGGCCGTGATCGTTCTCGATCAGCGCGAGTGCGAGGTCCATGGCCGCGGACATGCCGGCCGAGGTCCACACGTTGCCATCCTGCACGAAGATGCGATCTTCATCGACGTTCACGCGCGGAAAACGCTCCTGCAGCCGCCTCGCGTACAGCCAGTGCGTCGTGGCCACGCGGCCTTCCAGCAGGCCGGCTTCGGCCAGTGCGAAGGCGCCCGTGCAGATGCCCGCGACACGGCGCGCCTCGTTGCCCGCCCGCTGGATAAAACGCTTGAGGCCCGTCGGCAACGGGCCCGGGATGCGGATGCCAGCCACCATCAGCGTGTCGGGCATCGCGCTCAGTGGCACGGTCTCGATGCCAAGCCCGACCGTCGAGCGCACGAGGCCACCGTGTTCGCTGAGGATGGCCATGCGATATCCATCGCTGCCCAGTTCCGCGTTGGCGAGCTCGAACGCCGATAGCGCGGAGAGGCCAATGACCTGGAACCCGTCCTCGAGGATCAAACCGATTTGCCGCATGACATTCTTTCCGCTACGTCAGCCGTGACGACGATTGTCCAGGCTCCGGGGCAATTTATTCGCGACGCCTGGCGTCGTCAAGACCACAAGGCCGCGCGAGCCCCGGTTTGCGCAAGGATGTCCGAAATCACCGCGAATACGTCATCCCGACGCACGCCGCTATCACTATCCTTCGCATCACTGTGCCTCGACACGACAACAAGGATAGGAAATGCCATCGCAATCTGTCACTGCTTTGATCACCGGTGCGTCGTCGGGCATCGGCGCCGTCTATGCCGATCGCCTTGCCGCGCGCGGTCACGATCTGCTGCTCGTCGCGCGCAATGAAGCGCGTCTGCGCGCGCAGGCACAGAAGCTGTCGAGCCAGTACGGCGTCACCGTCGACATCCTCGTCGCGGATCTGAACGATCCCGCGGACCTGCGCAAGGTCGAGGCGCGGCTGGCCACCGACGCACGCATCGGCATGCTGGTCAACAACGCGGGTTTCGGGGGCGCGGGCACGCTGGCGCAATCGTCGGTGGACGATATGGAACGGATGATCGGCGTCAACGTGACCGCCGTGATGCGGCTCGCCTATGCGGCCGCCCCCGCGTTCGCATCGCGCGGCGCCGGCACCCTCGTCAATATCGCCTCGATCGCGGCCATCGCGCCCGAGGTGCTGAATGGCGTCTACGGCGGGACCAAGGCGTTCGTGCTGGCATTCAGCCGGTCGCTGCACAAGGAACTGGCGGAGAAAGGGGTGCGTGTGCAGGTGGTGCTGCCCGGTGCGACGGGCACCGAGTTCTGGGATATCGCCGGACTGCCATCGTCGAATCTGCCGGAGAGCTGGGTCATGACGCCCCAGACGCTCGTCGACGCCGCGCTGCTCGACCTCGACGCGGGCGTGTTCGCGTCGATTCCCTCGCTGCAGGACGAGACGCAATGGCAGGCATGGGAAGCCGCCCGCGAAGTCATGATGCCGAATCTCTCGTCGCGCATGGCGGCACCGCGCTACGAATCGGCGGATGCCCACGAAGGTTGATCGCCCCCTCTGGCAACGACAACGGACAAGACCATGCAACTCACGGGCAACACCATCTTCATCACGGGCGGAACCTCCGGTATCGGGCTCGCGCTCGCGAAGGCGTTTCACAAGCTGGGCAACAAGGTCATCGTCGCCGGGCGCCGCAAGGCGCTGCTGGCGCAAATCTCGGCCGACCATCCGGGCATCGACGGTGTGGAGCTCGACATTGCCGATGCCGATGACATCGCCCGCGTCGCGGCAAAGCTGGTCGCCGAGTACCCCGCGCTCAACGTGCTGGTCAACAACGCGGGTGTCATGCCGTTCGACGACCCCTCCACTGTCGTCGACGACACAGGTTCGCGCCGCATTCTCGATACGAATTTCCTCGGCGCCGTGCGCATGACCTCGGCACTGGTCGAGCATCTGAAGGCGCAGCCGCGCGCGACCATCCTCTACAACAGCTCCGTGCTGGCGTACGTGCCGATTGCCACCAACGCGGTGTACTCGGCCTCCAAGGCCGCGTTGCATTCGTACGCGCTGTCGCAACGCTTCATGCTGCGGGAGACCAACGTGACGGTGCAGGAGATCGCGCCCCCCTGGGTCGATACCGACCTCGTCAAGAAGAGCGGCGACCCGCGCGCGATGCCGCTGGATGCCTTTATCGAGGAGACCATGCGCGGGCTCGCCACGGAAGCGCCCGAAGTCTTCGTCGAGGGCATTCGCGCGATGCGCAACAATCCGGGGCTGGGCGAGCACGAGCTCGTGCATGCGTTCAACCAGAGCATTGCCGAGAACCCCATCCCGGTCTGACATGGCAGTCTCCACGCTTGCGCCCGACCGTGCCGATTCGCTGACGCCGGCGGTCTTCCTGGCGCTCGGCACCTTTGCCATCGGCACGGAAGGCTTCATGATCGCGCCGCTGCTATCGACGATGGCCGCGGACTTCGGCCTCAGCGTGCCCCATGTCGCGCTGCTCGTCGTCGTATTCACGCTGACGATGGCGATCACCTCGCCGATCGCGACGACGCTCACCGCATCGTGGAGCCGCCGGGGCACGCTACTGTGTGCCATGACAGTGTTCACGGCCGGCAACCTGCTGGCGGCATGGTCGCCGGGTTTCGGGGTCCTGATGGCCGCGCGGGTCATGATGGCCGTGGCCTCGGGTCTCTACGTGCCCAATGCGAATGCGCTGGCCGGCGCCATCGTGAGCCCCGCCAGGCGCGGCCGCGCGCTGGCGGTGGTGAGCGGCGGCATGACGCTGGCCATTGCGCTGGGACTACCGCTCGGCGGACTGGTCGGCAACGCATTCGGCTGGCGGATGACGTTCCTGGCCGTGGGCGCGATGAGCCTGACGGCAATCGTCGGCATCCTCGCCGGCGTCGCCCGCGATGCCGGTGCCGGCATTCCCGTCGCCACGCTCTCGCAGCGCCTGGCGGTGGTGCGCCAGCCCGCGGTCCTGCAACTGCTGTCCGTCAGCCTGTTCTGGTCGATCGGCGCGTATGCGGCTTATCCGTATATCGCCCCCTACCTGACGCAGGTGCTCGGCTTCCAGTCGGCGGGGATCAACGCCACGGTTTCGCTATGGGGTCTCGCCGCGGCGTTCGGCGTCACCACCGGCGGCGCGTTGAATGACCGTTACGGCTCCAGCCGCGTCGCGCGCCTGTCCCTGCTGGTTCTCGGGCTCGCGTTCTGGGCCTTGTCGATGGCGGCGGCCGCCTTGTCGCCGCATCTGGCGATGGTGCCGGTCCTCCTCGCCGTCGTCGTCTGGGGCTTTACCGTCTGGTCGTTCTTCCCGGCGCAGATGGCCCGGCTGATGGCCGCGGGAAGCGCGTCTCAGGCGTCGCTGGCGCTGGCCCTCAATACCTCGACGATGTACCTCGGCTTCTCCATCGGCAGCGCGCTCGGCGCGGTCATTCTCGGCCGCCATGCCATCTGGGGCATCGGACTGCTGGCGGGCGCCTGCCAGTTCGTCGCGCTGTTTCTCGATCACAACAGGAAAACGTCCCCATGACGACCCTCAACATCAACGGCAAGACGGTCGACGTCGATGCCGATCCATCGACGCCACTGCTCTGGGCGCTGCGCGACACGCTGGGCATGACCGGCACCAAGTTCGGCTGCGGCATGGCTGCCTGCGGCGCCTGTACCGTCCATATCAACGGCACGGCCACGCGCAGCTGCGTGATGCCGATTTCGGCGGTGGCCGGCATCAACGTCAATACCATCGAAAGCATGGGCGACGACCGGATCGGGCGCGCCGTGCTCGATGCGTGGATTCGCCATGACGTGGCCCAGTGCGGCTACTGCCAGAACGGACAGGTCATGAGTGCCGTCGGGCTGCTGCGGACCAAGCCCCGGCCGACGGATGCCGATATCGACCAGGCCATGGCAGGCAACATCTGCCGCTGCGGCACCTATCAACGTATACGCGCGGCCATCAAGGATGCCGCGCGCACCGTCGCCTGAGGAGAAGCCGATCATGCGTCTACAAGGATTCGAGGCGACGGCCGGCGTCGCGCCGCTCTCGCGACGGCGCTTTCTCAAGATCGCCGGCCTGGCGGGCGGCGGCTTCGCGCTCGGCCTCGCCGGATTGCCGGAGATGGCCAACGCGGACAACGGGGGTGCCCCGAAAGCGCCCTCGCCTCCTCAGGCCTTCGTCGTCATCGCGCCGGACAACACCGTCACGATCGCGGTCAACCGTCTGGAGTTCGGGCAAGGCGTGCATACGGCGCTGCCGATGGTGCTTGCCGACGAACTCGACGTGCCCTGGACGAGCGTGCGGTCCGTGCTGGCGCCGGCCGGCGATGCCTATCGCGATCCGGGTTTCGGCATTCAGATGACGGGCGGGTCGACGGCGCTCAGGAACTCGTTCGGTCAGTACCGCGAACTCGGCGCCCGCGCGCGCGCAATGCTCGTGGCGGCTGCCGCGAAGCAGTGGAACGTGGACCCGTCCGCATGCACGGCGCAGCAAGGCGTAGTCACGGCGGGATCGCAGCGGGCCACGTATGGCGAGCTTGCCCACGCCGCGATGGCGCTGCCCATCCCCGCGACGGTGACCCTGAAGGACCCGTCGCAGTTCCGCATCATCGGCAAGCCCACGCCGCGACTCGACGCCGCATCGAAACTGCATGGCGACCCCGTGTTCGGCATCGATACGCGGCTCAAGGACATGGTGGTGGCGGTCGTCGCGCATCCGCCGCGCTTCGGTGGCAAGGTGAAGACCTTCAACGCCGACAAGGCGCTGGCCATCAAGGGCGTGCGCGAGGTGATGCTGGTGCCCGTGGACCGTGACGGCACCGGCATCGCCGTCGTTGCCGACGGTTACTGGCCCGCGAAGCAAGGCCGCGATGCGTTGCAGATCGACTGGGAAGATGCGGGCTCGCGCGCCAGCACGAAGGCGCTGTACGAGGAGTACGGCAAGCTTGCCACGCAGCCGGGGATGGTGGCGCTGGCATCGGCGCACGGCGATATCGACGCCGCCATCAAGGGGGCGAGCCGGGTCATCGACGCCGAATACCGGCTGCCCTATCTGGCGCACGCCCCGATGGAGCCGCTCAACTGCACGATGCAGGCGGAAATCAGCGGCAACAAGGCAACCGGCGTCAAGGTCTGGGTCGGCTCCCAGTTCCAGACCGTCGATCAGGCCGCCATCGCCCGGACACTAGCGCTCCCGACCGAGAAGGTCACGCTGTACACGATGATGGCGGGTGGCGGCTTCGGACGCCGCGCGGTACCCACGTCCGACTATCTGGTGGAGTCGGCCGGCGTGCTGCGGGCATGGATCGCCAGGGGCCATGCGGAACCGCTCAAGGTCATGTGGAGCCGCGAGGACGATATCAAGGGCGGTTACTACCGCCCCCTGCACGTGCATCGCGCGCGGATCGGTTTCGATGCAAAGGGCCGGGTCTTGGGCTGGCAGCATGCGATCGTGGGCCAGTCCATCATCATCGGCACGCCCTTCGAACCGTTTCTGGTGAAGAACGGCGTCGATTCGACCATGACCGAAGGCATCGTCGAGAACGAGTATGGGCTGCCGATGCAGGTCAGCGCCCATCACCCGAAGACCGATGTGGCCGTCCTCTGGTGGCGCTCCGTGGGCAATACGCATACCGCGTTCGTCAAGGAGACGCTGATCGACGAAATGGCCACCGCCGCGAATCAGGATCCCGTGGCGTGGCGCATGGCGAGACTCGACCCCACCCATCACGCGCGCCATCGGGACGCGCTGCAGCTGGCCGTGGACCGGTCCGGTTATGGCAAGCGCAAGCTGCCCAAGGGGCATGCGTGGGGGGTGGCCGTGCACGAATCGTTCGGCACGGTGGTGGCCTATGTGGTCGACGTATCCGTGGTCAAGGGCGAAGCACGCGTGCACCGCGTCACGGCTGGCGTGCACTGCAATCGCGTGGTCAACCCGTTGACCGCCGAAGCGCAGGTACAGGGTGCGTGCATCTTCGGGCTATCGATGATCCGCCCCGGATTCGCCATCGAGATGGAGAACGGCGTCGTGAAGAACAGCAACTTCCCGGACTACCCGCCGCCCCGCATGCCGGACGCGCCCCCGATCGACGTCATCTTCGTGCCGTCGGAGGATCCGCCGGCCGGCCTCGGCGAACCCGGCGTGCCACCGCTGGCACCGGCGGTCGCCAACGCGGTATTCCGGCTCACCGGAAAACGGCAGCGGCAAACGCCGTTCGTGCTGGCCTGACGTTGTCGATTCACTCGCCGCCCAGCAGCCCGCGCGCCGCGAGATTGCCGTAGAGCGCCCGCACGCCGTACGTCCATGGCGCGATTTCCGTGCACAGGCGGACCGTGTTCACCAGCGCGCCGAGCAACGCCGTCGCAATGGTGACGCGGTCACCCAGATGGTGGGTAAAGCCCGCGCCCGGCGCGTCGCGATCCTGGATTGGCGAGAACATCGTGCCGAGGAAGAGCATGAAGCCGTCCGGATACTGATGGTGCGCGCCAAAGGTCTGCCCGACGAGATCGGCCGGATCGCGGCTGATCTCGCGCATATGGCTGATGCCGTCCAGCACGAAGCCATCGTCGTCGCCCTCCACGCGCAGCGACAGGCTGGCCGCGCGCACGCTGTCGAGCGAAAAGGCGTCGTCGAACAGCCGCACGAACGGACCGATCGCGCAGGAGGCATTGTTGTCCTTGCACTTGCCCAACAGCAACGCGGAACGGCCCTCGATATCGCGCAGGTTGACATCGTTGCCCAGCGTCGCGCCCACGATCGCGCCGGCGCTGTTGACCGCGAGCACGATCTCCGGCTCGGGGTTGTTCCAGACGGAGACGGGTAGCAGCCCGACATCGGCACCGAAGCCGACGGACGACATCGGTTGCGATTTCGAGAACACCTCGGCGTCGGGACCGATGCCAACCTCCATGTACTGCGACCACGCGCCGCGCCGTTCCAGTTCCGCCTTCAGACGCTGCGCCGGCTCCGAACCCGGGACGATCTTCGACAGATCCGTGCCGATGGTGGCGGCGATCGTCTCGCGCACGTCCCGCGCCCTGGCCGGATCGCCGCCGGCCTGCTCCTCGATGACCCGCTCGATCAGGCTGACCGCGAACGTCACGCCGCACGCCTTGATGGCCTGCACATCGCAGGGGGCCAGCAGCGCGTGGCGTGCCTTGCCGCCGTCCAGCGCATGCTGGAGCAGCGCCTCCACGCGGCCGAGCGATTCGCCGGGCGCATGGCGGGCGATGGCGACGGCATCGGGACGATCGAACAGATCGGCGGTGGTCGGGGCTTCGCGCGTGATATCGAAGACTTCGCCGTTGCGCACGGCAACGACGCTGGGCCCGGGGTGCGCAACGTCGTCGCGCCAGACGCGGCCGACAAGCAGCGCCTGGGCGAGATCCTGTGGCAGGCAGTCAGAAACGTTGAGGGTATCCATGGTCAGCTCGGTCAGATCGATTAGGGGTTGACGGTCCGCATCAATGCGAGTGGCGCGGGTTGCCGCGTTGCTCGATCACCTTCAGGTACAGCGTGGCGGGCTCGAGGCATCCGCCCGTGGACAGCTGGCCCACCGTCTGCCGATAGAGCTCCTGCCATGGCGTCTGCGCCGGCGGCACCGTGAAGGTCGCGGTCTCGCGGCGGCGTTCCAGTTCGTCCGCATCCACGAGCACGTTGACGCTGCGATCGTTGAGGTTGACCCGGATCCGGTCGTTCGTACGCAGCAGGGCCAGACCGCCGCCGACGGCGGCTTCCGGCGACATATTGAGAATGGACGGGCTGGCCGACGTGCCGCTTTGGCGGCCGTCGCCCATGCAGGGCAGCGAGGTAATCCCCTGCCGCACGAGCTCGGCCGGTGGCGCCATATTGACGACTTCGGAGCTGCCCGGATATCCCACCGTGCCGCAGCCGCGAATCACGAGGATGCATCGCTCGTCGATCGCGAGCGCGGGATCGTTGATGCGCGCATGGTAGTCCTCGGGGCCATCGAACACGATGGCGCGGGCCTCGAAAGTGTTCTCTGCCCCAGGCTCGCTCAGGTACGTGCTGCGGAACGCTTCGCCCACGACCGACATCTTCATGATCGCGCTGTCGAAGAAGTTGCCCGACAGCACGATGAATCCCGCGCCGTGCTTGAGCGGTTCCTCGGCCGTGCGAATGACGTCGCGGTCGGCCTCGGGCGCCTTGTCCGCGATATCGCCGAGACGCTGGCCCGACACCGTCATGCAGTTGCGGCGCAGCAGACCGGCCGCATCGAGCTGGCGCAGCACGGCCGGCACGCCGCCCGCGCGGTGGAAGCTCTCGCCCAGATACTCGCCGGCCGGCATGCAGTTGACCAGTAGCGGTACCTTCTCTCCGAAACGCTGCCAGTCCTCGAGACTCAGTTCCACGCCCATATGCCGTGCGATCGCGATCAGGTGCGGCGGGCAGTTGCTCGATGCGCCGAGCGCGGAGGCGACCGCGATGGCATTCTCGAACGCGGCGCGCGTCATGATCTTGGACGGCCGCAAGTCCTCGCGCACGAGATCGACGGCGCGCTTGCCCGTGGCGTACGCCATTTGCCCACGCTCGCGATAGGCAGCCGGAATGCTCGCGCAGCCGGGCAACGACATGCCGAGCGCCTCCGCGAGGCTGTTCATCGATAGCGCCGTGCCCATGGTATTGCAATGGCCGATGGACGGCGACGACGCCGTGGTCAGCGCCATGAACCCTTCGTAGTCGATATCGCCCGCGGCGAGCAGGTTGCGCGCGTGCCAGATGACCGTGCCCGAGCCGACGCGCTTGCCTTCGTGCCATCCATCGAGCATGGGTCCGCCGGACAGCACGATGGCGGGCATATCGACCGTAGCGGCGGCCATCAGGCATGCGGGGGTCGTCTTGTCGCAGCCCGTGGTCAGCACCACGCCATCGAGCGGGAAGCCGTGCAGCACTTCCACGAGTCCGAGATAGGCGAGATTGCGGTCGAGCGCGGCGGTCGGGCGACGGCTCTGCTCCGCCAGCGGGTGGACCGGAAATTCCATCGGAATACCGCCCGCGTCGCGAATGCCGGCCTTGGTGCGCTCGGCCAGCTCGATATGGTGACGGTTGCACGGCGCGAGGTCGCTGCCCGTTTGCGCGATGCCGATGATGGGCCTGCCCGATTGCAGTTCCTCGCGCGTCAGGCCGTAGTTCATGAAGCGTTCGACGTATAGCGCGGTCATGTCCGCATGCGACGGGTCGTCGAACCATTCCTGGCTGCGCAGGCGGCGTGGGGTGTCCGGCATGTTGCTGTCTCCTGACTGATATCTCGTGCGTTCCGGCCGATTCCGCATTCGGAATAGTTACCGGTAACAATTTTTTCGGATGGTAGCACGGAGATTTCCGCGTGGGAAAGCAAAACTTGTTATCGGTAACGCGGAGACGGGCCGGCGAGTGATCAGGCGCTCTCGCGTGCCACGATCTCGAACTCGATGCGAATGCTCTGCGACGCCGCCTCCGTACCCGCGTCGCGGGCCTCGAGCGCGGCGAGCAGCGCCTCGCCCGTGCGCAGGCCGATGCCGTAGGGATCGACCGAGACCGACGTAATGCGCGGATGGCAGCACTCGGCCACCTCGAAGTTGCCGAAGCCCGCCACGGCCATGTCGCCAGGCACGGACAGGCCGCGACGGTGGCACTCCATGATCGCGCCGAAGGCCGACATATCGCTGACGCACATGACGGCGTCGGTGTCGGGCCACTGCGCGAGCAGTGCCGCCATGGCGGGCGCGCCGTGGCTCATGGTAATGGGCGAATCGCCGAGGCGCACGACGCGTGGCTCGCCCAGTCCCAGGGCCTTGATCTCCGCGCGGTAGCCCTTGAGGCGGTCCAGCCCGCGCGTGTCCAGCGCGCTGGCGCCGCCGAGGAATCCGATACGCTGATAGCCGCGCTCGGCGAGGTGACGGACCATCGCGCGCGCCGCGCGGACGTTGGAAAAGCCCACCGCGGTATCGATCGGATTCGTCGGCAGATCCCACATCTCCACCACCGGGATACCCGACCGTTCGAGCAGCTTGCGCGTGGCGTCCGTGTGTTGCGCCCCCGTCAGTGCGATGCAGCGGGGCTGATGGCGCAGCAACGAACGCACGAGCCGCTCTTCCCGGTCGAGTTCGTAGTCGGTGTCCCCAAGCAGCAGTTGCAGCCCGTGGGGTTCCAGCACTGTCGTGAGTCCGCGCACGGTATCGGAGAAGTTGGAACTGGACAGCGACGGCACGAGCACGGCGACGAACTCCGAACGTCCCGACGACAGCGCGCCCGCCGCGGCATCGGCCACGTAGCCAAGCTTGTCGATGGCCTGGCGAACCCGCTCGCGCGTCTTGTCGGCGACGCGGTGCCCCGCCAGCACGCGGGATACCGTCATCTTGGACACCCCCGCCACACGGGCGACGTCGGACATGCGAGGGGGGCCGGCATGCCGGGATGCGTTGGAGCTGGTCATCGGGTTCGCGAGCGGGGAAGGCGGTAAAGCCCACATGATACCGCCCCGCCCTGCCCGCGCGGCCTGTGGGGGAACGGCGGGCCGGCACTAGGGAAACTCCTTGGATAAAGGGGCTTGAAGCGCAGCGACCCCGCGTGCTACCTTAGTTTTTGTTACCGGTAACTAAATTTGTCTGGTCATAACCGGTTGCCTCGCCGCCCCGTCGGCGTTTTTTTGGATACCGAAATGTTATCGGTAACTACGGCAACCGAATTCGGCCGTAGAATCCCGCCGCACACAAAAGACATAACGAAAAAGGAGACACCGATGCCAACCATCACCCAGACCGCCGCCGTGCCGGCCGCGGCGGACGCGTCGGAGGACGCGCTCTACCGCAAGGTCATGCGGCGCATCCTCCCGCTACTGCTGCTGTGCTACGTGGTTGCCTACCTCGACCGCGTCAACGTGGGCTTCGCGAAGCTGCAGATGCTGGACGACCTGCATCTGAGCGACAGCGTCTACGCGCTCGGCGCAAGCATCTTCTTCTGGGGCTACTTCCTGTTCGAGATGCCCAGCAACCTGCTGCTGCATCGCTATGGCGCGCGCTTCTGGATCGCACGGATCATGATCACGTGGGGCATCGTGTCGTCGTCGATGGCCTTTGTCCAGCCGCTGGCCGGGTTCTTCCACGTGCAGACATCAACGATGTTCTACGCGCTGCGCTTTCTGCTGGGCATCTGCGAAGCCGGCTTCTTCCCCGGCGTGATCCTGTACATGAACTACTGGTTCCCGGCGCGCCGCCAGAGTGTGGCCATGTCCGGCTTCCTGGTCGCGATTCCGCTGAGCCTGACGTTGGGCAGCGTGGTCTCGGGCTGGCTGATGGAACAGACGCACGGCCTGTCCGGCATGAGCGGCTGGCAATGGATGCTGCTGCTCGAAGGCCTGCCTTCCGTGGTCGTCGCGTTCATCGTGCTGGCCTTCATGGGAGACGGTCCGCAGAAGGCCAACTGGCTCTCCGCTCATGAAAAGGCCGTGCTCTCGCGCAATCTGGAGCGCGAGGCCGCGCACAAGTCGCACAGCGTGAGCGCTGCGCTGCGCAGCCCGCGCGTCTGGCTGCTGACGTTCATCCTGCTGACGTTCAACACCGGCTTCTACGGCCTCGCATTCTGGCTGCCGTCGATCATCCGCGCATCGGGCGTCCAGAGCCCCATGCATATCGGGCTGCTGACCGCCATTCCCTACCTGACCGCGATCTTTGCGATGGTCTGGAACGCATCGCACTCGCGCAAGACCGGAGAGCGCCGCTGGCACGCCGCCGTACCCGCGTTCATCGGGGGCGTCGGACTGATCCTGAGCGCGGCGTTCGCACAGCATGTGGCGCTGTCGATTGTGCTGCTGACCATCGCTACTTGCGGCATCCTGTCGCTGATGCCGATCTACTGGACGTTCCCGGGCCAGATCCTGTCGGGTACCGCCGCAGCGGCCGGCATCGCGCTGATCAACTCGGTGGGTAACCTGTCCGGCTTCACCGGTTCGATGATCACCGGCGTGGCCAAGGAAATGACGGGGAACATCAATAACGGTACCTATGCGCTCGGCGCGTGCCTGCTGGTCAGTTGCGTGCTGATCGCGCTGATTCCGAAGGCCATTCTCCATCCGCCGGCCGACCGATAGGCTTAGACCCCGGTGGCAAAAACCGGGCGAATACGACAAGAAAAATCTCGTGGTTCTGGTGACGGTGGCAGCGGCAACGCCTGCCACCGACCGGGCACCGCTCCTTTTTCGTCACCTCTCTCGCGCGCGATCTTTCGTGCGTTTCTTGCCAAACTCGGATTTCTGACCAACAGTTATAGCGCGACGGCAGAAGAACCGGGCACCCCTCACGAACACCGGGCACTGCGCGCCAACCGCGCGCCATCGCAGATGACACCAACATAGATCTGTTCCCACGCATAGCGTTTCCCCACCTTTAGCAGGAGGGAAGATGACCCACTCCACCACCACCGGAGCGGCGGGTGACGGCATGTCCATTGCACTCACCGTCAACGGTGTCACCCATCGCCTGACCGTTCCGGCCAATGCGATCCTGCTCGACACGTTGCGCGACGAGCTCCGGCTGACGGGCACCAAGAAAGGTTGCGACCACGGGCAGTGCGGCGCCTGCACGATCCACGTCAACGGCGTGTCGGTCAACGCGTGCCTGTCGTTGTCCGTGATGCACGACGGCGACCGCATCACCACCGTCGAAGGGCTGGCGGCAGCGGATGGTGCGCTGCACCCCGTGCAGGAAGCCTTCTGGAATCACGATGCCTACCAGTGCGGTTACTGTACGGCCGGGCAGATGATGAGCGCAGTCTGCATCCTGCGCGACGCGCGCATTCCCGCCGACGACGCGTCCGTGCGCGAGGCCATGAGCGGGAACATCTGCCGCTGCGGCACCTACAAGAACATCGTGGCGGCCATCCAGGACGCGCGCGCGCAGTGCGCCACCGAGCCCGGGAGCCAGGCCTGATGCGAAACTTCCAATACACGCGCGCGGCCGATATCGACCAGGCCATCGCCTTGCGCGCCCAGAGCGCCAATTCGGTCGAAACCGTCTTCCTCGCCGGCGGCACCATGCTGCTGGACCTGATGAAACTCGATGTCATGCGGCCCGTGCAGGTCATCGACATCCACCGCGTCGGGCTCGACCGCGTCGAGGTCCTCGACGACGGCCGCGTGCGCATCGGCGCGATGGTCACCAATACCGAGCTCGCACGGCATCCGCATATCGTCGAGCACTATCCGTCGCTGTCCCAGGCGATCTTGTCCGGCGCCAGCACGCAGCTGCGCAACAAGGCCACGACGGCGGGCAACATCATGCAGCGCGTGCGCTGCGGTTACTTCCGCGATGGCGTATCGCCTTGCAACAAGCGCGAGCCCGGCGCGGGCTGTTCCGCCGTCGACGGGCTCAATCGCAATGTGCACGCGGTGCTGGGCGGCAGCGAGCATTGCATCGCGACGCATCCGTCGGACATGTGCGTGGCCATGATCGCCATCGGCGCGACCATCCATGCACAGGGGCCGAACGGCAAGCGCGACCTGCCCTTCGAAGGCTTCCACCTGCTGCCCGGCGATACGCCCTGGAAGGAAACCGCGCTGGACGCGAACGAGCTGATCACGCACGTCACGCTCGATGCACCGATAGCCGGCAGCCGGTCGGCCTACCTCAAGCTGCGCGACCGCACGTCCTACCAGTTCTCGCTGGCATCGAGCGCGGTCATCGTGGCGATGGATGGCAATACCGTGCGGGAAGCGCGCATCGCGCTCGGCGGCGTCTCCACGCGGCCATGGCGCGCGCCCGAGGCGGAAGCCGCGCTCCGCGGACAGCCTGTCTCCGAGGCGCTGCTGTCGAAGGCCGCCGCGGCCGCGATGACGGGCGCGAAGTCCTATGGGCAGAACGGCTTCAAGATCCGGCTCGGGCAGCAGGCCGTCATGCGCAACCTGTCGAAGCTGCTCGGGAGCCCATCATGACCAGCGTGAACCCCACTGCCATCGGCACCTCCCCGCGGCGCATCGATGGACGGCTCAAGCTGACCGGTGCCGCGCGCTACACCGCCGACCATGCAAGGCCCGGCATGCTGCATGCCCACGGCGTGTACAGCACGGTGGCCGCCGGCCGCCTTGCCGGGCTGGACCTCGACGACGCCCGGCGCGTGCCCGGCGTGGTCGACATCCTGCATCACGGCAACTTTCCGCGCCTGTACCGCGCACCGAAGGTCCCGATTTCCGTGGCGACGATCCTGACCTCGGCCATTACCGACGAGCACCGCCTGCCTTTCGAGGATGAAACGATCCATTACGGCGTGCAGATGATCGCGCTCGTCGTGGCCGACACGTTCGAGCATGCCCGCGAGGCGGCCTACCGCGTGCGCGCCACCTATGAAACCGCAACGGCGGTGTTCGACCTCGAGCATGGCGTCGAGAACAACGGGCTGCGGGATGCCGGCGCGGGCCACACGCGCGGCGATGCGGCGGCGGCCTTCGACGCCTCGCCGGTGCGCATCGACGAGGTGTACCGCACGCCCGTCGAAGCGCACAACCCGATGGAACTGCACGCGACGGTGGCGTGGTGGGACGACGGCCACCTGTACGTCCATGAAGCCACGCAAGGCGCCACCGGCCATCGCAACACGCTCGCCCAGATCTTCGGGCTGCTGCCGGAGCAGGTCACCGTGGATTGCGCGTTTCTCGGTTCGGGATTCGGCTCCAAGCTGTTCCTGTGGCCGCATTCCGTTGCCGCCAGCGCGGCAGCGCAGGTGACGGGCCGTCCGGTCAAGCTCGTCGTGCCGCGCATGGCGATGTTCTCCACCACCGGCCAACGCCCCGAAACGCGCCAGCATTTGCGGCTGTCGGCGGGCAAGGACGGCAAGCTCACGTCGATGCGGCACGAATCGGTCAACACCACGTCGTTCGTCGACCAGTACGTGGAGACATGCGGAAGCATGACGCAGAGCGCCTACGGCTGCGCCAATGTCACGGTGACGCACCATACGACCAACGTCCATCGCGGGGCACCGACGTCGATGCGGGCGCCGGGCGCGGCGCCGGGACTGTTCGCGCTCGAATCGGCTGTCGACGAGCTCGCGCTGGCCTGCAAGATGGATCCGGTGCAGTTCCGGCTGCTCAATATCTCCACGCGCGACGAGAGCCAGGACCTGCCCTGGTCCAGCAACCATCTGCGCGAAGCCATCGAGACGGGCGCGCGCGAGTTCGGCTGGGCCGCGCGCGATCCGCGTCCCGGTTCGATGCGCGAGGGCACCGAATACATCGGCTACGGCATGGCGGGCTGCAACTGGGATGCGTGGCGCACGCCGGCCGAGGCGCGCGTCCTGCTGCGCAACGATGGCACGGCACTGGTGTCGTGCGCGGTCCAGGATATCGGCACGGGCATGTATACGATCGTCGCGCAGACCATCAGCGAACTGACGGGCCTCCCCTTCGACAAGATCGATGTGCGCATCGGCGATTCGTCGGCACCGGCCGCCCCGGTGGCCGGCGGCTCGTGGGCCACCGCGAGCGTGCTGCCGGCCGTGGCCGAGGCCACGCGGCAGGCGATCGGCGAGCTCTGCAAGTACGCCACCGAGGAAGGCGCGCCGTTCGCGGGCGCCAAACCCGAGGCGCTGCGCATGCAGGACGGCAAGCTGACCGATGGCAAGCGCTCCGCCGACCATGGCGAGATCCTTACGGGGCGGCGCTACGCGAGCGCCGAGGGCTTTGCGCACACGGGCGGCACGCCGACCGACAAGGTGGCGTTCATGTCCTTCGGCGCGCATTTCGTCGAGGTGCGCTGGGACCCGGGCATCTCGCGGCTGCACGTGTCGCGCGTGGTCAGCGTGATCGACGTGGGGCGCGTGATCCATCCCGTGACCGCGCGAAATCAGGTCGAGGGTGCGATCGTCATGGGCATCGGCATGGCGCTGTTCGAGGCCACCGAATACGACGAACGCAATGGCATGCCGGGTAACAACAACTACGCCGAGTATGCGGTGCCCGTGCATGCGGACCAGCCCGATATCAACGTGATCCTGCTCGATTACCCCGATCTCGAATTCAACGAGTTCGGCGCGCGCGGCATCGGGGAGATCGGCATTACTGGCCTGGCCGCGGCCGTTGCCAACGCCGTGTATCACGCGACGGGGGTGCGGATTCGCGAGCTGCCGATCGTCAAGGAGAAGCTGATGGAGCCGTGAGTCCGCGGCTCAGCCATCGCCAATGGCGATGGCACACTCCCCAAAGACCACTACTGGCGTTAGCCCACGGTCGATAGAGTGCCTCCGACGGTTTATCAAAACTAGACGGAGACACACCTCATGACGTTCTCGGCTTCGCGACGGGCGCTGGCCGGGCTGGTACCGGCCGTGGCGCTGACCGCCCTGACCGCCCTGCCCGCCCCGCGCGCATTCGCGCAGAAGTATCCGGACAAGCCGGTCACCATGGTCGTCGGCTCGGCCCCGGGCGGGTTTACCGACGTGCTCGGGCGCCTCGTCGGCCAGCAGTTGTCGGAGAAACTTGGCCAGCCCGTGGTCATCGACAACCGCGCGGGCGCCTCCACGACCATCGGCACGCAGATCGTCACCAAGGCCGAGCCCGATGGCTACACGCTGCTGATGGGGCATTTCGCGGGGGTATCGGTCGCGCCGGCGATGATGGCCAGGCTCTCGTACGATCCGATCCGCGACCTGACGCCGATCGCGCGCGTGGCCTCCACCCCCGTGATACTGACCGTTGGACCGTCGATTCAGGCGCGTACGCTCAAGGACCTGATCGAATATCTGCGCAAGCATCCGGGCAAGGTCACCTACGCGTCGTCGGGTATCGGCACCGCCCAGCATCTGGCCGCCGTGCAGTTCATGCGCGCCACCGATACCGAGATGGTCCACGTCCCGTACAAGGGCAGCAGCCAGGGCATGACCGACCTGCTCGGCGGCCGCGTGGACCTGAACTTCGAATCGCCGCCCAACGTGCTCCAGCACATCAAGGCCGGCAAGCTGCACGGCATTGCCATTACCAGCCTCAAGCGCTCCCCGCTGCTGCCCGACGTTCCCACGATGGACGAGTCCGGTCTGCCGAAGTTCGAGATGAGCCAGTGGTTCGGCGTCATGGGTCCCGCGAAGATGCAGCGCGCGCAGGTGGAGATGCTCAATCGCGATATCAACGCGATTCTGGCCAGGCCCGAGGTTGCCGAGAAGATCCAGAGCATGGGCGGCGACGTGCTCGGTGGCACCGCCGACCAGTTTGCCGCGTTCCAGAAGGCGGATGCCGCGCACTGGGCCAGGCTGCTGCGCGAGGCCGGCATCAAACCCGAGTAACCACCCCGCATCCGGAAGCACACCCTTGGGACACTATTTCTTCAACGAGACCGTCAACCTTGCGCCGCAAACGCTGCAGAACTGGGTGGCGCAGGTTTTCGAGGCGGTCGGCATGTCGGCCGCCGACGCCGACTTCACCGCGCACACGCTTGTCGTCGCGGACGCGCGGGGCGTGCATTCGCACGGGTGCCTGCGCGTGCCGCTGTATGTCAACCGGATAGAGAAACAGGCGGTCGATCCGCGTGGCCGCCCCGAATTCATCCGCGAGCGGGGCGCGATGGCGCTGCTCGACGGCCGTAACGCCGCCGGGCAGGTCGTCTCCAGAATGGCCATGGACAAAGCCATCGATCTCGCGGGCGAGCATGGTATTTCCTTCGTCACGGCGCGCGGCAGCAACCACTATGGCGCGTCGGCGTTCTACTCGATGATGGCGCTGCCGAAGGATATGGTCGGCTTCAGCTCGTCCATCGGCGGCGGCAACCTCATGCCCGTGCACGGCGGCGCGGAACGGCGCATCGGCAACAACCCGTTCAGCATCGCGTTTCCCGCGCTCACGCACGAGCCCGTGGTGCTCGACATGGCGCAGAGCGTCGTCGCCAAGGGCAAGATCATGATGGCGGCCAAGACCGGGTCGCCGATCCCGCCCGAATGGGCGCTCGACGCCAATGGCGTGCCCACCACGGACCCGATCGCCGCGACGCAGGGATTTCTGCGGACCATGGGCGACTACAAGGGGTCGGGCCTGTCGGTGGTCATCGGCATGCTGTCCTCGATGATCGCTGGCGCGGCCATCGGCCCGACGCTGAAGGATGTCTACGAGGACTTCACACCGCTGAACAAGGGGCATTCGTTCTGCGCCATCCGGCTCGACTTCCTGATCGACCCGGACGAGTTCAAGCGCAATATGGACATGCAGATCGAATACCTCAAGTCGTCGCGACGCGCACCGGGCGTCGAAGAGATCTTCGTGCCGGGCGAGATGGAAGCGCGTCACTACCGCCGGCAGATGCGGGATGGCATCGACATGCCATCGGAGGTCGTCGAGGAGATCATCGTGCTCGGCGAGCGGCTGGGCGTGCGGATGCCCGAGCTCCCTGCGGCCCGATAGCTGGTCTTCCCCGATGGTGACGCAGCGGAGCCCTGCGGCATACTGGGCTTCCCGCCCTCAACCCGACCCCGTCCCGGCACTCGCATGCGCTACGACATTCAAACGCTTCGCGCCTTCGTGGCAGTGGCCGAGGAAGGCTCCATCGCGGCAGGCGCCGCGCGCGAGGCGACCGTCGCATCCGCCGTGAGCAAGCGCATCTCGGAAATGGAACAGGCATGCGGCGTGAGCCTGATCGACCGGCATCGCCGCGGCATCTCGCTGACGCCAGCCGGCGTCGAACTGCTCGACCACGCGCGGCGCGTGATGGCCGAGCTCGACCGGCTCGACACCACACTCAGCGATTTCGGAAGCGGCGCGCGCGGGCAGGTCCGGCTCCTGGCCAATACGTCTTCCATCGTCCAGTTCCTGCCGCAGGATTTCGCGAGCTTTATCGCCGCGCATCCGACCGTCAAGCTCGACCTCGAGGAACGCACGAGCGACGAGACCCAGCGCACACTGCTGGCGGGGCTCGCGGATCTGGGCATCCTGGTGTCGCCCCATGCGATCGACGGGCTGAATCTCGAGCATTTTCGGTGCGACCGGCTGGTCGCGGTCATGCCGCGGGAACATCCGCTGTCCGCGCGGGACCCGGTACGGTTTGCCGATGTGCTGGCCTACGACCACGTGGGCCTCCCCCGCGATTCGGCGCTCTGCGAAATGCTCGTGGAGGAAGCGCGCAAGCTCGACCGCCCGCTCAAGCTGCGAATTCAGGCGCGCAGTTACGAGGGGCTCGTGTTGATGGTGGCGGCCGGCATCGGGCTGAGCCTGCTGCCGGAGGGCAGCGTGACACCGTTCCTGAAAGCGAAAACCGTTACGGCACGACCGCTGGCCGAGACGTGGGCCACGCGTGAACTGCTATTGGCGACGCGCGTGGGCCATCCGCTGACGCCGGTGGCGGCGTTGCTGTACACGCATTTGCGGAGCTCGGAAGCGCGCGCGGCTCGGGGAGTGCAGACCGATCGGTCGGATCAGACCGCGTAGGCGGCGGCCAGTCGCTCGCGCGTGACGAGGCGCGGCTGGTTGGCGGCGGCCTTGGACGTCGATTGCGCGAGCAGTGCGTCCGAGGGTTCCCACGTGGTCAGCATCATCGGCACTGGCAGCGCCATCGACACCGCCTCCTCCCGACAGGACGGGACCCCCGCGCGGTTGCCCACCGCCCGGGCGTTCCCGTCGAGATACCGGACCTCGCACAGATCGGCCAGATGATCGCACCGCGAGCGGCAGCCGAACCCGACCACGAGCAGGTCGATGTCGTAGGCCAGCAGATCCATGACGCGCTGCTCCCAGCCCGTCTCGGGAATCACCGTGTCCACACCGGGAAAATGGCGGACCATCGCCGCGCGTTCAGCATAGCGCGCGATCGGCCGCTCGCCCTTGCGCGCGGCCAGCTCGTCGGTGGAGACGCCGACGATGATCGTGGTCCCCATCTCGCAGATATGCTCGAGCTGCCGGGCCTGGGCCAGATCGAACCGGTCGAACGTGCCGTAGGTGATCACGGCGCGGCGGGGGCGGGAGTCGTCGAGGCGGAGGGTCATGGTGGCTGCGGGTTCATGTCATGGGAGGGTTCCCATGCCATGAGCGCAACCCGCGTGCCAGCCAGACCCGCCTCGTCAAATATCGCCAACCCCATGCAACGCACAGGCAAGTTCTGGCATTTCCTCTCAACCAACCCAGGCGAGAGCGGACGAACCCATGCCGGGGGCGTTACGCGTTACGTAACGTTTGCGGCACGGGTAACAACGTCAATCCGCCTCCTGCCCGGTCGCCTTGCGGATCTTCGCCACATCGGCCTCCGAAACCGCCCCCGCCTTGTTGTTCCAGCCTTGCCGGATAAACGTCAGCACATCGGCAATGTCGCGATCGCTGAGCACGTCGGCGAACTTCGGCATCGGATAAGGCGCCGGCATCCCCTTGATGATCAGCTCGTCCGACCCGTTTAGCGTGACGTTGATCAGCGAGACCGGATTGCCCTCGAGCACGTTGGGATTGCCCGCCAGCGGCGACAGCAAGGGCGAGAACGCGCGTCCGTCGGCGCCATGGCAGTACATGCAGTACGTCGCATACACCTTGGCCCCCGCGTTGCCGGCCGGCTTGCGCAACGAGGTCTGGGTAATGGCGGGATCGTACGCATACGGCGGCGAACCGTTGCCGCCCACGCCCGGCAGCGACTTGAGGTATCGCGCCATCGCCGTCAGGTCTTGCGGCGTCATCTCCTGCAGGCTGTGGTTGATCACGCTGACCATGCCGCCGAACGCGCTCGCATGCTTGTTCGCGCCCGTGCCCATGAACTGGACGATATCCTGCTCCGACCACCGGCCCAGCCCGACGTTGGGGTCGCCGGTCAGGTTCGATGCGAACCAGTGCTCGACCACGGCGCCGGTCAGATACGGCTTGCCCTTCTCGCTGAGCGCCTTTTCCTGGAAGCCGACGCCACGCGGGGTATGGCACGCCCCGCAGTGGCCGAGCCCCTGCACGAGGTAGGCGCCGCGGTTCCAGACCGCATCCTTCTGGGGGTCGTCCTTGTACACCGTCTTGTCGAGGAAGACCATGTTCCAGAACTTGAGCGGCCAGCGCATGTTCAGGGGCCAGGGGATCTCGGACTTGAGATTAGGCTGCCTGACGGGCGCCACGCCATGCATGAAGTACGCATACATGGCCTGGATGTCCTCCTGCCGCACCTTGGCATAGGACGGGAACGGCATGGCCGGATACAGCGTGTGGCCCTCCTTGGCCACGCCCTCGCGGACCGCACGGTCGAAGTCCTTCTCCGTGTACTTGCCGATGCCGGTTTCCGGGTCCGGCGTGATATTGGTCGCGTAGATCGCGCCCATGGGCGTGACCATCTTGAAGCCGCCGGCGAACGGCTTGCCGCCCGGCGCGGTATGGCAGGCGATGCAGTCGCCGGCCTTGGCGAGGTATTCGCCACGCTTGATCATGGCGGGATCCGCGTTGGCCTGCGCGGCTGGGGCGGCGGTCTGCGCGAACGCCATCGACGCGGTCAGCAGCGCGCCGGCAAACAAGGCCGCAACGGGCGCCACATGCAGGGCGACGGTCACGGCCGCATCGCGTACGCGCGCTTTGGTGAAGACAGGGAGTCGGTTCATGGCGGGCTCCCTTATGCGGTCTTGTTGGCCGGGGTCTTCAACTGCCGGACCAGCGGCAGCGCCCGGAGGCGCTTGCCCGTGGCGGCGTAGACCGCGTTGGCCAGCGCCGCGCCGATGGCGGAGGTGCCGGGCTCACCGATTCCCCCGGGCGCCTCCGTGCTCTTGACGAGGTGCACCTCGATCTTCGGCGTCTCGTTGATGCGCAGCATGCGGTAGTCGGCGAAGTTGGTCTGCTGCACCCTGCCGTCGGCGATCGTGATCTCGCCCCACAACGCACCGGTGATGCCGAAGATGATGCCGCCCTGCATCTGTGCCTCCACGGTTTCGGGGTTCACGAGCATGCCCGCATCCACGGCGCAGACCACGCGCTTGACGGCCACGTCGTTGGCCTTGTCCACCGTGACCTCCGCGACCATGCACATAAAGCTGCCGAATGCATGCAGCACGGAGACGCCGCGGCCCGAGCCCTTGGGCAGCGCGCTGCCCCAGTTGGCCATCTTGGCCGCGATATCGAGCACGTTCTTCGCGCGCGGCGTCTGCCCCAGCAGGCTCTGGCGGTATTGCACCGGATCGGCGTTGGCGCGGATGGCCAGTTCGTCGATCAGGCTTTCCACCACGAACGTCGCGCGCGTGGGACCGACCCCTCGCCACCATCCCGTGGGGATATGCCGCGGCTCCTCGCGGATGTATTCGATCTGCTGGGTGGGGATCGCATAAGGCAGATCGGTGACCACCTCCACGGCATCCGCGTCGATCCCGTCCTTGAAGAGCGGGGGCGCGAAGCGCGCGAGGATCGAGGAGCCGATGACCTTGTGATACCAGGCGACGGGCTTGCCCTTGCCGTCGAGGCCCACGACGACCTCGTCGTAGTAGCACGGCCGATAGATATCGTGCTGGACGTCCTCTTCGCGCGACCAGATGACCTTGACCGGCCCGTTCACGCGCTTGGCCACGGCCGCGGCCTTGTAGACCATGTCCGCCTCCAGCCGCCGGCCGAAGCCGCCGCCGAGCAGATGGTTGTACAGCACGATCTTGTCCTTGGGGACCCCGGTGGCCCGGTTGACCTCATCGACGGCGCGGGTCGGCACCTGCGTGCCGGTCCAGACCTCGCAGCTGTCCGCCTTGACGTGCAGCGTGCAGTTGACGGGCTCCATCGGTGCGTGGGCGAGGAACGGCTGCTCGTATTCGGCGTTGAAGCGCGAGGCCGCCTTGTCCAGGCCGTCGCGGATATTGCCGACCGACTTTGCCACCGCCCCCTGCTTCTTGGCCGCGCGCTTCATGTCGTTGAACAGGTCGCGCGTGCTCACCTTGCCGTTGGGGCCGTCGTTCCAGCGGATCTTGAGCGCCGAGGCGCCGCGCCTGGCCGCCCACGTATGTTCGCCGACCACGGCCACGATATCGTCGAGCACCACCACCTGTTTGACGCCCGGCACCTGCTTCGCCACGGAATCGTCCACGCTGGCGACCTTGCCGCCGAACACCGGGCAGTTGACGATCATCGCGTACTGCATGTCCGGCAGCATGACGTCGATACCGAAAATCGCGGTGCCGTTGCCCTTGGGCACCCCGTCCAGCCGCTTCAGCGGTTTGCCGATCACGCGGAACTGGTCGGGGCTCTTGAGCTTGACCTCCTTGGGCACGGGCTGCTTCGCGGCGTCGGCGACCAGGTCGCCATACCCGACGCGCCGGCTCGAGGCGGCATGCACGACCGTGCCGTCTTCGGCCTTGCACGTGGAAGGGTCCACCTGCCAGCGCGCGGCGGCCGTGTTGACGAGCAGCGTGCGCGCGACCGCGCCAGCCTGCCGCATCGGATCCCAGGCATAGCGGATGGAGGTGGAGCCGCCCGTAAGCTGCCCACCGAGCAGCGGATCGAAGAAGCGCTTCTCGTCGGGGGGCGCGTGGGCGAGCACGACGCGGGACAGCGGCACCTCGAGTTCCTCGGCCAGCAGCATCGGAATCGCGGTATAGACGCCCTGCCCCATCTCGACCTTGGGCATGATCAGCGTGACCTGGCCGTCCGTCCCGATCTGGATAAACGCGTTCGGCGCGAACACGCCCTGCGGCGAGGCGACGTTGACGAGCTCGTCCGTGACGCCGGCACGCAGCGGCGGGCCGCCCGTCGCCGGGAGGCTGAAGCCGAGCAGCAGGCCGCCGCCCGCACCGGCGGTCAGCATCACGCCCGCTTTGAGGAAGGTGCGGCGCGAAGGGTTGATGGATTCTGGGGAGGCGGGGGACGTGTTGTTGTGGTTCGGCGACATGTCAGCCCTCGTTGGCAGCCTGCTTGATCGCCGCGCGAATGCGGACATAGGTGCCGCACCGGCAGATATTCCCCGCCATGGCCGCGTCGATATCCTCGTCCGAGGGATTCGGGTTCGCCGTCAGCAGCGCGGCCGCCGCGACGACCTGTCCCGACTGGCAGTAGCCGCACTGCACCACATCGAGCATCTGCCAGGCATTCTGGATCTTGCGGCCGGCGGGCGTCGCGCCCACGGCCTCGATCGTCGTGATCTTGCGCCCCTGCACCGCCGCCACCGGCAGCACGCAGGACCGCGTGGCCACCCCGTCGATCTGCACCGTGCACGCGCCGCATTGCGCAATGCCGCAACCGAACTTCGTGCCTGTCAGCCCCATTACATCCCGCAGTACCCAAAGCAGCGGCATGTCGTCGGGGACCGAGACATTGCGCGTCTCACCATTGATATTCAGGCTTGCCATGTCAGTTTCCGCATTAGGTTCAACCGCAAAGCCAGGGGCGCCCGAGGCGCATTGCGCGCGTGGGAACGTCCTGTCCCAGTATCGATATACGCGCCGGTGCATACGTTGTCACCACAACCATCGTATGGTTTCGTTCGCACCAAAGAGACTTCGCGCAGGCGCGCGCATGCGCCTAGCATCGCACCATGCTCGGCACGAAAGTGTCATCCCACGCGCACGCCCAGCCACGAAAAGAGACGTCGATGCCAAACATAGAAGCCCTCGATCTCGCGCGGTTCCAGTTCGCCTTCACTGTCTCGGTGCATATCATCTTCCCGGCCATCACCATCGGCATGGCGGCCTATCTCGCCGTGCTGGAGGCCTGCTGGCTGCGCACCCGCAACAAGGTCTACCGCGACCTCTACCATTTCTGGTCGAAGGTCTTCGCCCTGAACTTCGGCATGGGGGTGGTCTCCGGCATCGTCATGGCCTACCAGTTCGGGACCAACTGGAGCTTCTTCTCCGAGTTCGCGGGCGGGGTCACGGGCCCGCTGCTCGCCTACGAGGTGCTCACGGCGTTCTTCCTCGAAGCCGGCTTTCTGGGCGTGATGCTCTTCGGGTGGAAGAAGGTCGGCCCGGGCCTGCACATGTTTGCCACGGCCATGGTCTGCATCGGCACGCTGATCTCCTCCACGTGGATCCTGGCGTCCAATAGCTGGATGCACACGCCGCAGGGGTACGAGATCATCGATGGCCGCGTGGTGCCGACCGACTGGCTGGCCGTGATCTTCAACCCGTCGTTCCCGTACCGGCTCACCCATATGGTGATTGCCGCGTTCCTGTCCACGGCGCTGTTCGTCGGCTCGTCGGCCGCGTGGCATCTGCTGCGGGGCAACGACAATCCGGCCATCCGCAAGATGCTGTCGATGGCGATGTGGATGATCCTGATCGTCGCGCCGATCCAGGCCGTGGTCGGCGACGCGCACGGGCTGAACACGCTCGAGCACCAGCCCGCGAAGATCGCCGCGGTGGAGGGCCACTGGGAAGCCGACGCCCCGGGCCCGCTGCCGCTGCTCGTCTTCGGCTGGCCCGACATGGAGCGCGAGGAAACCCGCTTCGCCCTCGCCATTCCACGGCTCGGCAGCCTGATCCTGACCCATACGTTCGACGGATCGATCAAGGGCCTGAAGGCCTTCCCGCCGCAGGACCGGCCGAACGCGACGATCCTGTTCTGGACGTTCCGCGTCATGGTTTCCCTCGGCATGCTCATGATCCTGCTGGGCCTGCTGGGGCTGCTGTTACGACGGCGGGACCGGATCTTCGCGCATCGCGGGTTCCTGCGCATGGCGCTGCTGATGGGTCCCGCGGGGCTGGTCGCCCTGCTGGCCGGCTGGTTCACCACCGAGATCGGCCGCCAGCCATGGGTCGTCTACGGGCTGATGCGCACCGCGGACGCGGTATCCCCCCACAGCGTCGGGCAACTCACGATTTCGCTTGCGCTGTTCGTCGTCACGTACTTCTTCGTGTTCGGCGTCGGCGTGGCCTACATGCTGCGCCTCGTGCGCAAGGGACCCCAGATGAACGAAGGCGATGCCTACGATATCGAGCCGCCGGAACCCGCCGCGCACCAGAAGCCCGCGCGCCCCCTCTCCGCGATTCCCGACGGCCAGGCCGTCGTCGCCGCCGATCACAAAGGGAGCTGACCCATGGGCATCGATCTCTCGCTAATCTGGATCGTGATCATTTTCTTCGGCGTGATGATGTACGTCGTGATGGATGGCTTCGACCTCGGTATCGGCATCCTTTTCCCGTTCGTACCTGACCGGCACGACCGCGATGTAATGATGAACACGGTGGCGCCGGTCTGGGACGGCAACGAGACATGGCTCGTGCTCGGCGGCGCGGGCCTGCTTGCCGCGTTTCCGCTCGCCTACTCGGTCCTGCTGTCCGCGCTGTACCTGCCGCTGATCCTGATGCTGCTGGGCCTGATCTTCCGTGGCGTGGCGTTCGAATTCCGCTTCAAGGCCAACGATCGCGAGCGGCCGGTCTGGGACCTCGCGTTCGCGGGCGGATCCGTGGTTGCCGCGTTCTGCCAGGGCGTGGCGCTCGGCGCGTTCATCGACGGCCTGCCCGTGCGCGACGGCGCGTATGCCGGTGGCGCGTTCAGCTGGTTCGCGCCGTTTCCGCTGTTCTGCGGCGTCGGCGTGCTCCTCGCCTATATGCTGCTGGGCACGACGTGGCTGATCATGAAGACGGAAGGCGCACTGCACGCGCGCATGGTGCAGGTGACCCGGCCGCTGGTCTGGATCATGCTCGCATCCATCGTCGCCGTCAGCATATGGACGCCGCTGGCCCACGCGCGGATCTCCGAACGCTGGTTTACATTCCCGAACCTGCTCTGGTTCTCGCCGGTGCCGATCCTCGTGGTGCTCGGCACGGTGCTGCTGCTGCGGTCGCTGCGCGGCGAGGTCCATTCGCAGCCGTTCCTCTACACGCTGGGGCTGATCTTCCTCGGCTACACGGGGCTGGCGATCAGCACCTGGCCCAATATCATTCCGCCGTCCATCTCCATCTGGACCGCGGCCGCGCCACCGCAAAGCCAGGGCTTCGCGCTGGTCGGCGCGCTGTTCGTGATTCCGTTCATCCTCGTCTACACGACCTGGTCCTACTACGTCTTCCGCGGCAAGGTCAGGCTCGGCGAGGGCTACCACTGACGGGAACCCTCGCCATGGAACGCACTCGACTTCGCCTGCGGCAGGTTGGCTGGCTCATCGCCATCTGGGCCGGTGGCGTGGCCAGCCTCGGCGTGGCCGCCATGCTGATCCGGCTTCTGATGGAAGCGGCCGGCATGCGCAGCCATTGAGGGGGACGGCCCGATCGTCAGAACCGGTGACGCATGCCGAGGAACACGCCGATGCTGTCATTGCGGCCCGCATAGGCGCCGCTCAACGCTGAACCCACGCGATTGTAGGACGTGGCCAGATAGGTATCGGTGCGCTTCGAGAAGAAGTAGTCGCCGATCAGGAACGCCGACAGCTTGTTGCCGCTCTGGCCCGCGGGGTTGACGTCGCGCGCCGCGTCGTAGATCACGGCGGCCTTGAGCACCCATGCCTGCGTGGCCTGGTACGTGGTGCCGAACTGGAACACGTGGTCGGTCCGCGGTGCGGTGCTGCTGCCCGTGCCGGTCATGCCCGGATTGGCGTAGTACTGCGCATTGGTCCCGTACGTCGGCAGAAAGTCCTGGCTTGTCGACGGGGCGAATGCGCCGTCGCGGCGCGTGTACAGGTAATAGCCGTGCAGCGTGACCGGGCCGATCGCGTACGCCGCGCCCACGCCCGCGTTGGTCTGCTTGTTGCGGTTCGGGTCGCGCGCCTGCTGGCCCACCGCGCCGAGCACGAGCGGGCCGCTCGTGTAGTTCAGGCCCGCCGAGTAGATCGACCCCGCCGACGCCCCGCCCGCGAACTCGCCGAATGTGTACGCGGCTTCGATCTTGAGCGGTCCGACGTTCTGCTGGTACTTGAGCGAGTTGTCCATGCGCGAGCCTTCCAGCAACTGCACCCAGACATCGCTCGCGCCCGTGTTGCCCCAGCCGATCGTGTCGAACGGCAGCAGGATATCGAACGGCACGCTGTACTGGCGGCCGAACGTGATCTGGCCATAGTCGGCGTTGAGCCCGACCCATGCCTGGCGGCCGAACAGGCGGCCGCCCTGTAGCGACACCCCCGTATCGGGACTGAAGCCGGCCTCCAGCCGGAACACCGCCGTCGTACCGCCGCCAAGATCCTCGCTACCGAGCAGGCCCCAGCGCGAACCGTTGAAAAAGCCCGGCACGATGCCGACCGCGCTGCCGCTGCGCGTGGCGCGGCCCGCGGCGTTGGTCGCCGCGATCTGGTTGGTCTGGAAAGCGATGGCCGTATCGATCAACCCGTAAAGCTGGACCGAACTTTGCGGAATCAGGGATTGCGCCTGCGCGGCCCCCGCCATCGTCAGCACGATGCCCAGCGTCGAAACCTTCTTCATTGTCTCCTCCTTGTAAATTGGTTTCGAATGTAAACCACATGATGGACACAGTAAACTATATGGTTGCAGCTTCGGGTTAGCCATGTGTCTCGGCGGCGACAATGGCGTTAGAATCGTTGACAGTGACAACCATTCGGAGCCGTACCCCATGAGCGCAACGAAGTCCGCGAAGACCGCCAAGTCCGCGAGCAAGACCGCCGCAGCCCCGGCCCCGGTCGCTGCCCCGCGCATCATCACGGACCTGCTCTCCTCGCGCCTGCACAACCTCGCCGGGCTCTCGGCGGCCAGTGCGTCGCTGCGCGTGCAACGCAAGTTCGGCCTGACGCTGCTGGAATGGCGGTCGATCGGCATGCTGGGCGCGTACGCGCCGTTGTCGCTGAAGGAGCTCGCGCGCCGTGCCGCGCTCGACAAGAGCTATGCGAGCCGTACCGTGTCGGCGTTGATCGAACGCGGATTGATCGTCAGCGCGCGCAGCGATACCGATGCGCGCGCGGTGCTGCTGAGCCTGACCAAGGCCGGAGACGCGCTATATCGCAAGGTGATCGTCGACGCGAATGCGCGCAACGAACGGCTGCTGCGGCCGCTAAGCCCCGAGCAGAGGAAGATGCTGATGGAAATGCTGGCGGTGCTGACCACGAGCGCGCGCGATGTGCTCGACGAAGAGCGGCGTGCGGCGGCCGGCGACGCCACCGACGAGGATGACGAAGGCGATCCGCAGGGTCCCGTGGCCGGCACCACGCCGGTGGAAACGGGCGGCGGCACGGACCTCGATCTTGCCGAGATCCGCTCGCTGGTGTCGCGGCTGAACCGGCTCGTGGGCGAGCCGGGCGGATCAGGCAGCCTGTAACGCCGCGCGCAGCGGATTGAACCCGCTGCGCAGCACTCGACTGTGGAGCTGACGGCCAAGCACGGCCTCGCACGCGCGCCCGGCCTCGAGCATCCCGTCGAGGTCGATGCCGGTCCGCACGCCCATCGCATCGAGCAGCGCGACCCAGTCCTCGGTGCAGACATTGCCCGTATGGCCGCCGCCGTATTGCACCTTGGCCGGATGGCCGCCCACGCCGCCCATCGCGCAATCGAAGTGGGTCACGCCCGCCTCCAGCGCCGCCACATAGTTGACGAGCCCCGTCGCGCGCGTGTCGTGGAAATGCGCGATCGGCGTGACGTCCGGAAAGTCCCTCCGCATCTTGCGAAACAGCGCGCGCACCGTCTGCGGGGTAGCCATGCCCGTGGTATCGCCGAGCGTGACCAGCGTCACGCCGAGATCGCGGAAGCGGCCTACATCGCGTAGCACCTGCTGCGGGTCCACCGCGCCCTCGAAGGGGCAGCCGAACGCCACCGAGATGGTGCCGACCATGCGGAAGTTGCCGCGCGCGGCCTCGGCCATCGCGCGAACGTTCTCCCATTGATCGTCGCGGCTGCGCTTGAGGTTGCGCTCGGAGTGCGAGGACGAGGCCGAGACGAGCAGGCTCACCTCGTTCGCGCCGATACCGTCCGCGCGGTCGGCCAGCGCGCGGGACACCGCATGGCCGTTGGCGCAGGTAGCCTTGTACATGACGCCGTCGCGGCGCGGCAGCGCGCGGAGCAGCGCCGTCGCGTCACCGAACTGCGGCACGACCTTGGGGTTCGAATACGACGTGGCTTCCACGCGCGGAAACCCGATTGCGGCGAAGCGGTCGATCAGCGCGGCCTTGGTATCGGTCGGCACGAAGTCGGGCTCGTGCTGCAGTCCGTCGCGGGCGAAGCATTCGCAGAGGACGACTTCAGCGTTGGCGACATCGGGGACGTTGTCGAGATGGGGGTCATTTGTCATGGGGTATTGGAATCAAAGTCCAAAGCGCGCGATCGCATGCTCGCGCAGCTTGTTCTTCTGTACCTTGCCGCTCGCGGTCATGCCGATGCGCTCGAAGTCCACTACGACATCGGCATAGCGCGGCGTCCGGAAATTGGCCATGCGCGGCTGGCACCAGCCCAGCAATGCCTCCGCATCGAGCGTCATGCCCGGCTTGAGCGTGACAAATGCGGCCGGCACTTCGCCGAGGCGCGCGTCCGGCACGCCGACGACCTGTGCCGACGCGACGGCCGGATGCGACAGCAACACCTGCTCCACCTCGGCCGGCGCGACGTTCTCCCCGCCGACGCGAAACACATCCTTGAGCCGTCCGACCAGACGCAGGCGCCCGTCGGCACGCAGCGCGCCCAGGTCGCCGGTGCGCAGCCAGCCGTCGGCGGTAAACACCCTGGCATTCGCCTCGGGCTGCTTGTAGTAGCCGCGCATCACGCCCCAGCCGTTCACCTGAATCTCGCCCACCTCGTCCGTGGCACAGACGGCCCCGGTGGCGTCATCGACGATGCGCACGCCCACCCCGTCGTGCGGCAGCGCGAAACCGCCCACGCGCAATGCTTCGTCGTCGCGCCAGTCGTTGAGCACGACGTTGGGCGACGCTTCGGACAGCCCATAGGCCCAGCAAATGCGCGCGATGCCCATCTCGTCGATGATCTTCCGCATCGTATCGGGACCTGCCGCGGCCCAGCCGCCGCGCAGATGCAGGCGCGAGCGGTCGAAGGTCTCGTGCGAGATCAGCAGCTGGAACAGCGTCTCGTTGCCCGAGATAAACGTGCAGCGCTCCTGATCGAGCATCCGCAGCGCGGCGCCCGCCTCGAACGTGGGCAGCGTGGCGATGCTCGCGCCCGCGCAGAGCGCACATAGCAGCGACAGCGTGGAGCCCGCCACATGAAAGAACGGGCGGCAGTTGAAATAGCAGTCGGCAGGACCGATGCCGAGGCGCTGGCCTACCGCGGTCGCGTTGCGCAGCATATTGTCGTGCGTGAGCATCACGCCCTTCGGATGCGCGGTGGTACCCGAGGTGAACTGGATCAGCAGCAGATCGTCGGGAACCACGGCCTGCATCGCGGCATCGAGTTCGTCGTCGGAAACCACGTCGCCATCGGCCAGGAACGCCTCCCACCCGAGGCCCGCGCGCGGCACGTCGTCGCCGATCGCCACCACATGGCCCAGCAGCGGCAGCGACTGGCCCGGCAGCGCGCGATCGACGGCGGGCTCGGCCTCGCGGAGGTACGCCATGAAGTCGATCTTGAGAAAGCGATCGGCCAGAATCAGCAGCCGCACATCCGATTGCCGCAGGCAATAGGCGATCTCGTCGGCCTTGAAGCGCGTGTTGACGGGCACCGTGACCGCGCCGATCATCGCCGCGCCATAGAAGCTGGCGACCCAATGATCGTCATTGCCGCACAGCAGCCCGACGAAGTCGCCGCGCCGAATGCCGCGTGCGAGCAACGCGCGGGCCACGCGACGGGCCTGGATCTCCAGCTGGCGCCACATGGTCGCGCCGGCGGGCGTGACGAGCGCGCGCTGCGTGCCGCGCTGGCTGGCCTGCAATGCCAGCACGGCGGACAGGGTACGGGGTTCCCAGCTCATGCTTCGCCTCCCTGCGACTGACCGGTACGGCTGAATCCGCTGATGCCCGAGCGCCAGTCGGAGCGCGACAGATTCTCTTCGATGGCCAGCAGCTCCTCGGCCAGCGCGCCGCGCGGACCGAGCTCGATGCCACGGTCGATGCAACGCTTGGCCAGCCGCATGCCCAGCGGCGGCGCCTTGGCGATGGAGGCGGCCATGCTTGCCACCTCCGCGTCGATACCGTCGCGCGCGACGATGCGCGTGACGAGGCCCGCTTCCAGTGCGTCCGCGGCGGTCAGCCGGCGGCCCGTGAACATCATGTCCTTGGCCAGCCGCTTGCCGACGATGCGCGCAAGCCGCTGCGTCGCGCCCACGGTGCCCCATTGCGCCTCCGGCGTCCAGAACGCGGCATCCGGCGTGGCGATGGCAACGTCGCAGGCAGCGGTGATCTCCACGCCCGATCCGGCCGCAGCGCCTTCGACCACGGCGATCGTGGGCATCGGCAGGGCTTCCAGCGCGTCATACGCGAAGAAGCCGCGCATGCGGCGGGCGAGCACCTGCGCCTCGTCCATCGTCTTGCGTTCCTTGAGGTCCGCGCCCGCGCAGAATGCGGGGCCGGCGCCGCGCACGAGCACGACACGTACGTCGGGGTCGGCTGCCGCGGTGGCGGCGGCGCGCTGGAGGCCTTCGCACATGGCTAGGTTCAATGCATTGCGGCTTTCGGGCCGGTTCAGCGTGATGGTGGCGATGCCGGCATCGACGGCATACAGCACGGCCGGCGCTTCAGCGGCGGATAAGGTGGTGTCGGTCATGATATGTCCTGCTCAGATTGCCTTCGCCTCGCGCAGCGCGCGCACGCGTTCCGCGTCCATGCCCAGCCGCTCGCGCAGCACGGTTTCCGTATGCTCGCCCAGCAGCGGTGGCCGGCCGACGAGGGGGTCGTCCCAGCCGTCGAACCGCAGCGGCACGGGCAGGGCCGGAAACGTGCCAATCTCCGGGTGATCGAAATGCGCGACCATGCCGCGCGCCCGCACGTGCGGATCGGCGAGGACTTCGTCCACCGCGTTGATCGGGCCCGCCGGGACGCCGGCCGCCTCCATCGCATCGCACAAGGCGTCGCGGTCCCACGTGGCGATGGCCTTGGTCAGATGCCGCATGACTTCGTCGCGGTTCTCCACGCGGCCCGCATTGGTCTGCAATGCCGGATCGGCACCCCATGCATCGATCCCCAGCACGCCGCACAACGGCGTCCAGTGCTGGTCGCTCGCGGTGATATGGAGCCAGCGGCCGCCTTCCGCCTGGAAGCTTGCCGACGGCACGCGGCCCGGATGCTCGGTGCCCAGGCGCGGCGGTACCTCGTTCAGCGCGAACCAGCGCGCGGCCGCCAGCGTGAGCAGGCTGACCTGCGCGTCGAACATGGACAGATCGATATGGCACCCCTGCCCCGTCGCGCTGCGCCCCTCCAGCGCCGACAGCAGCGCGATGGCGGCCCACAGCCCCGACGTCAGATCCGCGACGGGCAGGCCCGGCTTGACCGGTCCGCCATCGCGCTCGCCGGTCAGGCTCATGATGCCGCCCATCGCCTGGAACACCGTGTCGTAGCCCTTGCGCGAGGCATACGGCCCGGTCTGGCCGAACCCTGTGCATGACAGGTAGACCAGTTTCGGGTTGATCTCGCGCAGCCTGTCCGCGTCGAGGCCGTACCGTTTGAGCGTGCCGACCGGAAAGTTCTCGATGACCACATCCACGCCGGCGGCGAGATCGCGCACGATCTGCTGGCCCTGCTCGCTGCGCAGATTGACGGTAATCGACTGCTTGCTGCGGTTGAACGCCATGTAGTACGCGCTCTCGCTGCCGCGATGGCCGGCGTCCTTCCCTTCCACGCGCGGCTCGAAGCTGCGCGTCTCGTCCCCGGTGCCGGGCTGCTCCACCTTGATGACGTTCGCGCCGAGCTCGGCGAGAATCATCGAGGCGAACGGACAGGCGAGGACCCGCGACAGGTCGAGGATCGTGATGTGCTCGAGTGGCCTGGCCATGGCGCGTTACCGTTCCGTCCGCACGAAACTGCGCATGCGCTTGTTCGCTTCGCGGCCCACTTCGAGCCCCTGCGCGAGCGGCAGATCGACGACCTCGTGGAACGTTTTCTTGGTGGTGGCCATCGCGGCGCGGCTGACCGCGGCCATCCGGCTGGCCATGGCCATCGCTTCGTCCATCAGCACCGCGTCGTCGTGGACCGCGTTGACCATGCCCAGTTCCACCGCGCGTTCCGCATCGATGGTCTCGCCCGTCGCCACGAGGTGGAACGCCGCCTTGCGGCCGATCTGGCGCGTGAGGTTCGGCAGCACGATGGCCGCGACGATCCCGTGCTTGACTTCCGGATAGCCGAGGCGCGCCGAGCGGCCCGCGATGGCGAGATCGCAGGCGATGGCCAGCCCCGCGCCGCCGCCCATTGCGAAGCCGTTGATCGCCGCGATAACGGGCTTGCTCATGCGCGATACGCTCAGGTGCAATTGCATCGTGAGTTCCGCGCGCTCTTCCACGCGCGACATCTGGTCGGGCGTCAGGTCCTTGAACTCGGTGATATCGGCGCCCGCGCAGAATGCGGCGCCGTTGCCGGTAAGCACCACCACGTGCACGGTGTCGGCGGCTTCGGCAGCGGCCAGCGCATCGACGAGCGCGCGGGTCAGCGCGTTGTTGAGCGCATTGCGCTTCTCGGGCCGGTTCATGCGCAGCACGCGGACCTGACCCACGTCTTCGATCAGCAGTTCGTTCATGGTGATTACCTCGATAATCCTGCAATGTTCGCCATCGCCTCGCGCGTCTCCGCCACGATGCGTTCGACCAGCGTCGCCGCCGGCACCAGTTCGTCGATCAGCGCCGCGCTTTGGCCGGCTTCGACCTTGCCCTGTTCCACGTCGCCATCGACGGCGGCCATGCGCAGCGAGCGGCTGCCGAACAGCGCCTCGAGCGCTTCACGCGGTTGTCCTTCGCGCTCGGCGGCCTCGTATTCGGCTGTGAACGCGTTACGCACGGCGCGGATGGGCAGGCCGCGCCAGCCCACGAGCGTGGTGTCGCCGACGCCGGCGCCGAGCACCTTGTCCTTGTAGGCATCGTGCAGCGAGGCCTCGGGCGTCAGCAAGAAGCGCGTGCCCAGCTGCGCCGCATCGGCCCCGAGGCACAGTACGGCCGCGACACCCGCGCCGTCGGCAATCCCGCCGCCCGCGACGATCGGCAGGTTCACCGCCCGTGCGATCAGGCGCACGAGTACGAGCGTGCTGGTGCCGCTCGGCGGCGGGTGGCCGCCGGCTTCGCCCCCGACCACCACGAGGCCATCGACCCCCGCGTCGGCGGCCTTGCGTGCGTGGTCGGGGTGGGCGACGACATGCAGCCACTTGACGCCTGCGGCCTGAAAGCGCGCGATATGCTCGCGCGGGCTGCCCTGCGAGGCGATCAGCACGGGCACGTGTTCGTCGAGCACGATCTGCAGATGCTCGGCCGCGCGCTTGTTGTATAGCGCGACGTTGACCGCGAACGGCGCGTCGGTGATCTCGCGCACTTCGCGGATCGCGCGACGCAGGTCGTCGGGACGCATCGGTCCCGCGGCGATCACGCCGAGGCCGCCGGCCCTGGATACCTCGCCGGCGAGGCGGGAACTGGAGGAGGCCCAGCTCATGCCAGCCTGGATGATGGGGTAGCGGATCCCGAGCAGTTCGGTGATGCGCGTCTTGAAGCTCATGTATCGGTTCCTCTCGATTCCCGTGTAGAAACGTGTGACGCTATTCCGCGGTGATGCCGGCCGCCTTGATGATCGGACCCCAACGCCCCTGTTCGGCCTTGACCTGATTGCGATACGCATCGGGCGTGCTGGACTGCGCGATGCCGCCCTGCTCCGCGAATTTCTCCACGACATCGGGCGTCCGCAGCGCGGCGGTGGCCGCGTCCACGATCTTCGCGGCGATATCGTTGGGCAGGCCGTGCGGCGCCACGATGCCGTACGCGCCGGCGGCGAGCACCTTGGGCAGGCCCACGTCGGCCGCGGTCGGCACCTCGGGCAGCGCGGCCAGCCGCTTGCTGTCGGTGACCATCAAGCCGCGCAGCTTGCCGGCCTTGATCAGATGCGCCACGGCGGGGACTTCGGCGATAAACATGTCCACCTGGCCGCCGATCAGGTCCTGCACGGCGGGCGCACCGCCCTTGTACGGCACGTGACGCAGCTTGATGCCGGCCTCGCGCTGAAACAGCGCGCCGACCACATGGGTGCTGCTACCCACGCCGGCGGAGGCGACGGTGTACTTATCCGGCTCGCGCTTCGCGGCGGCCATGAGGTCGGCGGCGGTCTTGAAGGGGGAGTTCGCGCTGACGACGAGCAGATTGGGCGTCGAGACCATGGTGGTCAGGTAGGTGACGTCCTTGAGCGGGTCGAACGGCATCTTGGGCGAGATAAACGGCGCATAGACCATCGCACCGGTGCCGGCCATGCCGAGCGTATAGCCGTCCGGCGCGGCGCGCGTGACACCCGAGATGCCCACGAGGCCCCCGGCGCCGGGGCGGTTCTCGACCACAATGGTCTGCCCGAGCTTCGTGCCCATCGACTTCGCCAGCGTCCGCGCCATCACATCGGCCGGGCCACCGGCGGCGAACGGCACGATCAGAACGATCGGCTTCTCCGGAAACGCCGCCTTCGCCGACCCGAAGGCCAGCAAGGCGGCCACGCACAGCATGCCCCTCATCACGCGCAACATCTTGTCTCCTTGGTCTGTACTGCTTGTTGTTGGTGGACACTGTATTGGATATTGTTGTGTTTGTCCACTATTAGAAGACCAGAAGACCGGGGGGTACGTGGATGGATCAGCTAGGGTGGCGGGCGCGCCAGCAGGACGAGGCTACTCTTCTTCCCACGGACTCTTCCGTGGCGGCGGCTCCGGCTTGCCGCGCTCTTTCCGCCCTTGCGCGCGGATCTCCTTGATGAAGGAGTACGTGAGACCGAGGAAGAATGTCAGATAGACCGGGGCTCCGACAATGACCGGCCGCCAGCTTGCACCTTGGGCCAGCGAAAATCCCAGCGCAAAAAGAATCATGCCTGCCAGGCCAAGATATAGTTCTTCTTTTTTTGGAAAGAGAATCAATCTACCTGCCCCATTTTTCGCCGTTGGGGTAAAACTAGCATCGACCGAGTACTGCATTAACAAACGGCTCAGGCCCAGCGATGTAAGTCGTATCCACTTCGCCAGGGCGAACAACTATCCCCGTCATTGGCAGCGTAAAGAGGACACAATCATCCAAATTCAGCGCATACCAATCTGGGCTTTGAAATGCTTCAATTCCGATCTTGTCCGCCATGAATTCATGCGCCAACACAGTGCTTCGAGTCGAAAGCAGTTCGGTAACACTAACCACAAGAAATGTTGAAATCCCCGCTACCCGGAATGCGGACCCGATATTTTCTGCGTCGCTACCAAAGAGCGATTTATCATCAATCTCGCCCACGATCCAGGATCGTTGCCTGACAACGGAGTGCTGCAGGACACCGCTTTTCGAGAGGAGGCTGCGAAGTGTTGCCAGCTCGTATCCAGAAACAGGGCGGCTTCCATCTCTCTCCATATCGTATCTCCTTGGTCGTCCAGACGGTCGTTCGTGAACTGGCCGCGGATGGCGACTAAACGGAAGATTTCGTATCGTCTTTGCTATAGGTTTTTTTCGCATGGCGCCACGATGACTCACCAAATGGCCGCAATCCTAGTGCTTTGGCTCGCCCAGCAAATCCTGACGCTGCCACACATGTAAGACCGATCGTGAAAGCGGCGAATCGCCCCATATAACTGTCTATCCAGTAGATACAGGCATACACCAGAACCAAACCGACAATTATGAGCGCCACAATCGCCAGTCCACTAAGATTTCCGTTTTTAATGATGCATTTCATTTATTAAGACTTTTTTAATAATATCTTGCGCGACGGCCACTCGAATGGCGGAGGCTATCCATGCGATTCAGGTGGATGAACGTGAAAGTATGCTGTACGTTTTCTTGCCGGCAGCCAGCATAGTTGCCATTTATTTGATTCTATCTTTGCTAGCCCCATTATGAAAGACAAAAATGCTGAGCCATCCATTGCATAACGTGGCCCGCGGTGGGAGAAAAGATGAAAAATTCGCATGAGCGGGGAAGATATATAAGAGATTTTTCGTCGCCAATCTTGCCCTGGTAGGCCCGCTCTCAAGCAGCTAGATTTATCAGTCCGCCGACCTCGAATAATCCTTAAATCCGCGGCGCCCAAGGCTTGACTGAAATCAAGGCTTGAACCGCAAAGGCGTTTCATTCTTGCTCCCTTTCCGACGTCACAGGAGCTACGCCATGAAAGCCCTTTGCACGCTTGCCGCTGCCGCCTTTGCACTCTCGACCTTCACCCATGCCGCACGGGCGGCCAGCGCCCTGCCCGCCTATGGTGGCAATCCAACGAAGACGTCGGTATCGGGCCTGTCCTCGGGCGCCTTTATGGCCGTGCAGTATCAGGTCGCCTACTCGGGCTCGGTGATCGGTGCCGGCGTGGTGGCCGGTGGGCCGTACTACTGTGCGGCTGGGAATATTCTGAACGCCACGGTCTGCATGGGACAGGTGCCGTTCGTGCCGCCGAATCCGGCGTTGATGGTCGCGGCCGCGACGGGATTTGCTTCGCTGGGGCAGATCGATCCGCTCTCCAACCTGCAGAAGGCCAATATCTACGTGTTCAGCGGCACGAAAGACACCGTGGTCTACCAGCAGGCCGTCGATGCCACGGTGTCGTTCTTCAAGGAGGCCGGCGTTCCCGCATCGAACCTGCAATATGTGAACAGCGTGGCGGCCGGCCATGCGTTTATCACGCCGGCGTTCGGTAACGTGTGCGCCGACAATGCGTCGCCCTATATCAGTCACTGCACCGTGGACCGGCAGGCGTACGATCAGGCCGGCGCGTTGCTGCAGCAGATCTACGGCCCGTTGCAGCAGCCGGCCACGACGCTGACCGGCAGGATCGTGCCGTTCGATCAGCGCGAGTTCGCGGGGGCCGAGACCAGCATGGCGGATACTGGCTTCCTCTATGTGCCGAAGTCGTGCGATACAGGTGCCGCGTGCAAGGTCCACGTCGCGTTCCACGGCTGCAAGCAATCGGCCGCTGTGGTGGGCAATGATTTCTACGCGCGCACGCATTACAACAACTGGGCCGATACGAACGATATCCTCGTGCTGTATCCGCAGGTGAACGCATCCACCGTGCCCTTCAACCCGCAAGGCTGCTGGGATTGGTTCGGCTATACCGGCATGGACTATGCCGTGAAATCCGGCGCGCAGATGCGGGCGGTCAACGCGATGGTTGACCGATTGCTCGCCATCAAGCCGCAATAAAGCCGCCATGAACGAGGGCGGCTGTGCCTCACGCCGGCATGTCCACCCCCGACAACTCCGCGCAAGTCTCCAGCAGCCGCCGCTGCAGCACCGGATCTCGCGCCTGCGGGTTCGCGGTCATGCGCTTGAGGTGATAGAAGTACTCACCGGTGACGCGGGCGCGCGGGTCGTCGCTGGTCGCCAGCCAGGCCTGTGTCAGATGGGCCTGCTGCATGTCGTCGGGCGCGCCGGCACCGCCCATGCGGGTCGGGACCCAACCCGGTTCCAGCGCGTTCGACAGGACGTCGGGCCAGCGCCTGGCGATGGCGAACGCCAGCAGCGTGTCGTGCAGCTTGCTTTCCGCGTACGCCGTAGCGCCATTCCAGCGACGTTGTTGCCAGCGGATGTCGCCGAGATTGGCGTCGGCGTCGTGATGCATGCCGGAGCTCAGATAGACGAGCCGTGACGGACGATCGATCAGCGCGGTCAGGATATAGGCCGATAGCGTGTTGATCGCGAACAGGTGTGGCAGGCCGTCGGACGTTTCGCGATACGACTCGCGGTAGCCAACCGCGGCGTTGTGGATGACCGCGTCGAACGGGCCTAGCGCATTGACCTGGGCGGCAACGTCCTTCGCGCCGTCGATGGTTTCCAGATCGCCGGTAACGATGGCCTCCGCCGCGGGCAATGCGGTCATGGCGTCGTGGGCGCGCGCCGCATTGCGTGCATGGAGCACGACGCGGTGGCCGTCGGCGATCAGTTTTTCGGCGGCCATCAGGCCGAGGCCCGTGGACGAGCCGGAGATAAAGATGCGAGACATGATGAACTCCTGCAAAACAAAAGGATAGTCACGATTGGCGTGACTGGCGCGGTGGACGGCTGGCGGCAAGCACGAGTGCGCCACCCAGCAACGCGCAGATCGCGCCGAAGATATAGACGGCCGCATAGCCGGCCTGCGCGGCAATCGCACCGGCTAGCGGGCCCGAGATGCCGTAGGCGATATCGAGGAACGCGACGAATGCGCCCATCGCGCTGCCACGGTTCGCGGGCGGTACCCGCTTGAGCGCTTCCACGCCCAGTGCGGGGAAGATCAGCGCGCAGCCGAGTCCTGTCACCAGCGCACCGGCCAGTGCCACCGCTTCATGCGTCGCGGCCCATACCATCATCTGGCCGATGGCTTCGACGCCGAGCGAATACAGCGCGACGCGATAGCCGCCGATCCTGTCGGGCAGATGGCCGAAGACCAGGCGCACGAAGATAAAGCCGATGCCGAATGCGGTCATGACCAGCCCGGCGTGGCCCCAGTGACGCGCCGCGAAATACAGCGAGGCGAACGCGGTGAGGCCGGCCAGGCCGACGCCCTGCAGCATCAAACCCAGTCCTTCGCGCCAGATCTGCGCAATCACGCGGTGGAACGGCAGGCGCTGGCCGCCGGGCGACACATAGGCCTTCGCGCCGAATGCGATGACGGCGGCCGTCACCGGTGCGGCGACGCAGGCCTGCATGGCGGCCTGGAAGCCCCACTGCTGGTACAGCGCCATGCCGGCGGGCGCGCCGATTGCGAGCGCGGCGAACATCGCGATGCCGGTCCACGACATCGACATGCCCGCGCGCTGCGGGCCGACCGAGGCGATCGACCATGACACGCAGCCGGTCACGAACTGGCTTTCGCCGAGACCCGCGGCGAGCCGGCCTGCCACGATGGTCGCGAGACTTGCCGTGGGCGAGAGCATCGGGAGCGCCGCCAGTGCGTACAGCAGGCCGCCGACGGCGCAGAACGCGGCGCCCTGCAGCGCGGCACGCCGGCCGCCCTGCCTGTCCGTGACCGCGCCGGCGTAGCCGCGTGTCAGCACCGTGGCCAGGAACTGGATGCCGATGACGAGGCCGACGATCACGTTGCTGAAGCCGAGCTTGTCGTGGACGAACAGGGGCATGACGGGCAACGGCAGGCCGACCGCGAGATAGCCTGCGAATAGCGCGGCGATGACGGGTAGCGAGGGCCGGGCGAGATGCGCCGCACCAGATGACGCACCGGCCGGCCGCTGCTCGGCCAGGGGCCGCGGCTCGCCGCCGACGCCCGCCGGCCCACCGGCGGCTCCGGTCGCCACGTGGTCGGCGCCAGCGGCTTCGTTACGTGTGGATGCCATGGACGTTATAGACATGATGCGCTCCCGATAGCCGCCAGTCAGGCGCTGGCGAACAGCGCCGTGCGATAGCCGCTGGCCTCCAGCAGATAATCGCGCGACGCCACCGCCTCGGCCTGCAGCTTGCCGACATCGACACCGATCAGCGTGCCGCCCTGCTTCCGCAACTTGCCCGCCACCATCACCGTATCGACATCCGACCGCTCGACCGCCTGCACGATCGTGCCGACCGCGTCGGTCACCGGAAACACCGCCACGTCATCGGTCCGCACCATGATGATGTCGGCCTGCTTGCCCGGCGTCAGCGTGCCGATGGCATGCGAGAGCCCCGCCGCCCGTGCGCCGTTGACCGTGGCGGATTCGAGCACCGCCTGCACCGAGATCGGCGCGGGCACGTCGGCCTCTCCGCGGAAACGCCGATACCGCATGGCCGAGCGCTGCTGGCCGAACAGTGCATGCATCTCCCCGAACAGATCGCTGCCGAACGCGGTGTCGAGGTCGATACCGATGGCCGGGCTAAGTCCATGATCGACGGCCTGCTGCCACGCAAAACGATCGTCGTCGAAGCCGAAGAGCGCATCGGACCGCGGATTGATCGTCACGTTGACACCGGCCCCGGCCAGCAGCTTCCACGTTTCCTCGGGCAGCCGCGTGCAGTGGTTGAAGATGTTGTGCGCGCCGAGCACGCCCGGTGCCGCGAACTCAGGCCCAAGCTTGGCCAGATCGCCGATGAATTCGGTGAGGATCTGCATGTCGAGCCGGCGCGCGGCCTGCCACCATTCGAGGTTGAACTGGCCGAACAGGCCCACCTGCACGCGGCTGCCGGCACCGTTCCAACGCTTGGCCAGCCGCGCCAGATCGTGCGGCAAATGCGCATTGGAGGCGCGCTTGTCCATCGCCGCGCCGACCATATGCAAGGCGCGAATACCCGATTCCTCCAACGCTTCCAGCGCGGCATCGGTGTGGAGCGGGCTGCGCGAGCTATGGCACGCATCGATGATCGTCGTAATGCCGGCGTCGAGCGACGCCACCGCGGTCAGCCGCGTGCTCGCGTACATGTCCTGCGGGCGGTAGTGCGCGCCGAGCGTCTCCGCCACGACGTCGATATAGGCAAACAGGTCGTCCACGTTCGGCATCAGGCGGCGCATGACGCCCAGCCACGCGTGATGGTGGGCATCGATCAGCCCCGGCATCACGATCGTGCCCCGGGCGTCGATGACCTTCGCGTCGGCGGCGACGATCTCTTCGCCGATCATGGCAATGCGGTCGTCCTCCACGAGGACATCGCCGACGGCGAGGTTGGGAACATTGGCATCCATCGTGACGACGGTGCCGCCCTTGAACAGCGTGCGTTGAATTTGAGGCATGGTGGGCTCCAGCGAAGGTTTGGAAAGCGTTTCGAACAAGTCGGCGACGACCGGTGCGGCGTCGTTGGAGCCAAGATTAGGGGCCAGACGATTTTTGATTAAGATAGGGGCTCTCAAATCATCTTTGCTTAAAGTCATGAATCCGCGCACGGAGGCAACCCCATGAGCTTCGATGGCAGGCTGTTGTCGGGGATGAGCGTATTGGCCGCGGTGGTCGAGAGCGGCAGTTTTACCCGGGCGGGCGACGTGCTCGGGCTCTCGGCGTCGGGCGTGAGCCGCGCCGTATCGCGGCTCGAGGAACGGATCGGCGTCCGGCTGCTCGACCGGACCACGCGCGCCCTGCACCTGACGAGCGAAGGCGCGCGGCTCTACGAACTGGCCGCGCCGCATCTGTCGGGCATCGAGGAAGCCGCGAACGCGGTATCGGGCGCGGCCACGAACGTGCGCGGCGCCCTGCGCGTGAGCCTGAACCCGATATTCGCGCGGCATGTGCTGGCGTCCGCGCTGGGCAGGTTTACGCAGCGCTATCCGGAAGTGGAACTGACCACGGTGACGTTGCCCGACTCATCGGACCTCGTCGCGGCCGGTGTCGATATGGCGGTGCGCTTCGGCCAGCCACGCTCGTCGGGCATGACCTCGCGCAAGCTGCTGGATACTCGCGTGCTGACCGTGGCATCCCCCGCCTATCTGCGGCAGTACGGCCAGCCGAAGACGCCGCGCAAGCTGGTCGAGCACGACTGCATCCAGTTTATCGATCCGCAGCGCGGCAAGCCGTTCGAATGGCTGTTTATGCGCGGCAAGGAAACCATCACGGTGGAGACGAAGGGCCGGCTGACGTTGTCCGACGGCGATACGCTGATCGGCGCCTGCCTTGCCGGCGCGGGTATCGCGCAGGTGCTGGCGCTCAGCGTGGAGCCGCTGATGGCCAGCGGCGCGCTCGTGGATCTGTTTCCCGACTGGCCCGGCGAAACGTTTCCGCTCTATATCGTGCGGCCGTCCCGCCGGTTGCCGCCGGCTGCGGTGGAGGCATTTCTCGAATTCTGCCTCGAGTTATGCGCGCGGACCTAGGGGCGCCAACCTCGCAGAGGCGTGAACTTCGGCGCGCCCGGCACGCTCAGTCGGCCGTGGCGCGGTCTTTTTCGGCGCGCAAGCGAGCTTCCTGCGCCTCCGCCCGCGCGGGCCCGCCCTGCGCTTCCTCGCGCAGCGTCTCGGGCGGCGCGCCTTCACCGATGCTGTGCAGATCCCAGCAGGCGATAAACAGGGCCGCCACGAGCGGCCCGATCACGAACCCGTTGAGACCGAACAGCGCCATACCGCCCAGCGTCGAGATCAGCACGACGTAGTCCGGCATCTGCGTGTCCTTGCCCACCAGAATCGGGCGCAGCACGTTATCGACCATGCCGATGACGAGTGTGCCGAAGCCGATCAGCACGAAGCCCTTGACGAGGTCGCCGGTCAGCAGGAAATACACGGCCACCGGCAGCCAGATCAGCGCCGCGCCGACCGCGGGCAGCAGCGACAGGAACGCCATGATCGCGCCCCAGAGCATCGAGCCCTGGATGCCCAGGATCGCGAAGATCACGCCCCCGAGCGAGCCCTGCACGACCGCCACCGCGATATTGCCCTTGACCGTCGCGCGCACGACCATCGTGAACTTCTTGATCAGATGCTGCTTGTGCGACGCGCTCAGCGGCACCGCGATGCGCACGCGCCGCGACAGTTGCGGGCCGTCGCGCAGCAGGAAGAACAGCAGATACATCATGATGCCGAAGCCGATCAGCAAATGCGCGGTGTTCTGGCCGATGCTGAGCGCGCGCGTGGCCAGGAACTGGCTGGTCTGCATCGCGCTGGCGCTGAGCTTCTGCTGCAGGTCGGACAGGCTCTGCACGTCGAAGCGCGACAGCAGGTCACGGAAGTAAGGCGGCAGCGCATCGACCGCGCGCTGGAAATAGACGCCGAAGTTGATCTGTCCCGATTTGATGCTCTCGTAGAGGTTCATGCCCTCGTTGACGAGCGAGATCGCGATGAGCGTCAGCGGCAGGATCACCAGCAGCAAGACCAGAAGCAGCGTCAGCAGCGAGGCGATATTGGCCCGCCCATGCAGCGCGGCCACGAGCCGCCGTTGCAGCGGCGCGAAGATGATCGCCAGCACGGCGCCCCAGAATACCGCGCCATAGAACGGCAGCAGGATCCAGAAAAATGCGATCGTGACGGCAGCCAGCAGTAACAGGAACGTCTTGTGATGCAGGCCCGTGGAGCCCGTCGGTTCGGCCATGAATACCCCTTGCGCTACCGGATTTGGATGGGCGCGCCGGACGGCAGCCGGCGCGCATTGCGCATTGTGCACGCTTCCGGGGCGTGGCCGCCATCGGTCCCCGTCCGACAGGGTTTTGACCGTGTGTTCAAGCCGTGCGGCGGAACAGGCGCCCCTGCCACAGCAGCCGCAGCGTCATCAGGAACAGCGCCCCGATAAAGACGTTGACGAAAATGAACAGCGGCAGCGCCAGGCTCGCGAACAGCGAGTTCGGCGCAATCGTCGCGGCGCGCAGGCAGGCGAGGCCCAGCGCGGTCACGCCGAAGCTGAAGGCCCAGAACGCCGGCGTGGTGCCCGAGGCGGAGAACCATCCCGCCAGCCGCGCGAGAAACAGGAACTGGAGGATGCCATAGCCGAACATCGCATAGAACGGCCAGTCCAGGCTGCCACCGGTCACCGACAGGTAGGCGACGGCCCCCACCACGGGCGGGGCCAGCTGGATGCCGAGCGTCGGCCGGATGGCGGGCGGGAGTTCATCGCCAAGATAGAGGCGGTATGTGAGAATCGATTCGATCGCCAGCCACGAGAACAGACCCGCGCCGAAGAACAGCCTGGCAAGATCGGTCCAGCCGAGCGCGCTCATGGCAATGGCGGACACGAAGTTGCCGGCCACAGTCGGCAGGTACATGACCGCGGTGGTATCGCCGAGCTTGCGCCCGCCGCGCATCATGCCGCCGCTGCGGTATGTGGAGAAGCCGAGCTGGCCAAGCGCGCCCACGACCACCAGCGCCGAGCCGAGCGCTGGCACGTAGCCATGGACCCAGACGGCAACCAGCAGCGTGGCGACGGGAATCAGCCCGATAAAGCAGCAGGCCACCGGGTGGCGCGCTTCGTTCAGCGCTTCTTCGCGGTGCCAGACCCACTTGGCGGCGAACGACAGGACCAGAACCGCCCAGATCAGCGTGGTGACGACGAAAATCGCATCGTGGACGACCAGGCTCGCGCCCCAGAGGCTATGGGCGACTTTCCAGCAGTTGGCCAGGCCGGACATGCCGAGGACGATGCCTAGCGCGGAGGCGGGGATGGCGAACCCGGTGGTGGCGGGGGCGACGGGGACGGACGTGTTGGTGGTGGTCATGCGATCTTATGTTGGCGGCGGGCAGCGGCAAGCTTAGGCGCGGACCGGCACGATGCCAATTATCCGGTCGGATAGTGACAATACCGGCCTGCCCGATTTTTCCACCAGGCTGAAGACTGTTTTTCGCAAGCGGTGTTTCCTTCCACCGGCAGGAAATATAAGGTCTAAGCCGGAGACAAATAGAACGGATACGCACAATGCAAAGCTTTACGTACGAAGCCCACGCGGCACGCGTCGTCTTCGGAGCCGGTACCGTCCGGCAGGTCGGTGAGGAAGTCGACCGCCTCGGCTGCACCCGGGCGCTGGTCCTGAGCACACCCAACCAGGCCAATGCGGCCGAAAGCGTCGCCGCGCAGCTGGGTACCCGCAGTGCCGGCGTCCATGCCAGCGCCGTCATGCACGTCCCCATCGACATCGCCCGGCAAGCCGTCGAACGTGCCAACGCGGTCGGCGCGGACTGCATGGTGGCCATCGGTGGCGGTTCCACGACCGGGCTCGCCAAGGCCATCGCGCTCGAGACCGGCCTTCCCTATATCGCCATCCCGACCAGCTATGCCGGCTCGGAAATGACCCCGATCTATGGCCTGACCGAAGGCGGTCAGAAGCGCACGGGCCGCGACCTTCGCGTGCTCGCGCGCACCGTGATCTACGACCCCGAACTGACGTACGACCTCCCCGCCCAGCTGACCGTGACCAGCGGCCTGAACGCGATCGCCCACGCGGCGGAAGGGCTCTACGCGCGCGATGCCAACCCCGTCATGTCGCTGATGGCCGAGGAAGGCATCCGTGCACTGTTCGCAGGCATCCCCGCCGTGGTCGCCAATCCGCGCGATGCCGAAGGCCGCGCGCAATGCCTGTACGGGGCATGGCTCTGCGGCACCGTGCTCGGCAATGTCGGCATGGCGCTCCACCACAAGCTGTGCCACACGATCGGCGGCAGCTTCGACCTGCCGCACGCCGAAACGCATACGATCGTGCTGCCCCATGCGCTCGCCTACAACGCCGTGGCGGTGCCGGACGCCATCGCCCGCATTGCCCGCGCCATCGGCGGCGACGCCGCGGGCGTCCCGGGAAGGCTGTTCGATATGGCGGCGCGACACGGCGTGCCCACTGCCCTGCGCGATATCGGCATGCGCGAGGCCGATATCGAGGTCGCACTGGAACGCGCGCTCGCGAATCCGTACTGGAATCCGCGCCAGATCGAGCGCGAGCCGCTGCGGGCGCTGATTCAGGCCGCATACGCCGGGACGCGACCCGACTGACAACATAACCAGGAGCGAGACAAATGAAGATTGCATTCGTTGGCACCGGCAAGATGGGCCTCCCGATGGCCCGACACCTCGCCCATGGCGGCCACGACGTCGTGGTATTCGATATCGCCCCCGCGCAGGCCGACGCGGCCCGCGCCGCGCGCCTGACCGTCGCGGCCTCGCTGGCCGAAGCGGCCGGCGGCGCCGACGCCACATTCAGTTCGATGCCGCACGACGCGGCCTTTGCGGCGGTCTCGGGCCAGGTCGCGGCCGCTGCCAGGCCGGGCACCCTCTATATAGATACCAGCACGATTTCGCCCGCCGCCTCCGCGGCGGCCGCCGAAACGCTGGCCGCGCGCGATATCGGCTATCTGCGCGTAACGGTGTCCGGCAACAACCATATGGCCGAGGCGGCCAAGCTGACCTCGATGGTGTCCGGCCCCGCGCGCGCCTACGAACGCGTGCAGCCGCTGCTCGCACTGTTCGGCCCGACGCAGTTCTATCTGGGCGATGGCGAACAGGCCCGGCTGATGAAGCTCGTGATCAACCTGCTGATCGGGCTGACCTCGGGCATGCTCGCGGAAGCGCTGACGCTCGGGAAGAAGGGCGGCCTCGACTGGCAGGCGATGTGGGACGTGATTGGCGCGAGCGCGGTGGCGTCCCCGATCGTCAAGGCAAAGTCGGCGCAACTGTCGGTGCACGACTACACGCCGACGTTCACGGTGGACCAGATGCTCAAGGACGTCGGCCTGATCCTCGACGCCGGCGCGGACCTGCGCGTGCCGATGGGGCTCACCGCCCTGCTCGGCCAGATGCTGCAGGGTGCCGCGGCGCAGGGCTTTGCCGGGGACGACTATGCGGCGGTGATCAAATCGGCGGGTCGCGCCGCGGGCCTGCCGGACTAGGCGCGCCGGACAGCGCTCAGCTGGTCCACTTCCGCTCGTAATCCATCCGGCGGAAGTTATCGACCAGAAACTCGATGAACAGCCGGATCCGCGCGGGCAGGTGCGCGCGGTTCTGGAACGCGATGTTCACGGTCAGGCGTGGTAGATCCCACTCATCGAGCACCGGCACCAGCCGGCCCGCGACGATATCGTCGTAGATGATGTACTTGGGCTGCACGAGAATGCCCATGCCCTTGAGCGCGGCCGCGCGCAGCACCTGCCCGTCGTTCGACTCGAATGTGCTGCGGACATTGATCACGCGTTTTTCCCCATCGTCCTCGCCACCGCGCGTAAAGATCAGCTCGTTGGGCCGGTTGGCATACGAATAGATCAGCATCGCATGATGGGCGAGGTCTTCCACCGTGCGCGGCGTGCCGCGCTGGTCGAGGTACTTGGGCGAGGCCGCGAGGATCCGCCGCGTCTGCGCCAGCCGGCGAACCGTCAGGTTCGAATCGGGCTCGAACTCGCGCGTGCGAATCGCGAGGTCGATCCCGCTGTCCATGATGTCGTAGTAGCGGTTGGCGGCAATGATATTGACGCTGACCTTCGGATAGCGCGCCGTGAACTCGGGCAGGATCGGCGCGATATGGATCATCGAGAACGACAGCGAGGCTGTGACCGTCAGCGTGCCGCCGGGCTCGAGCACGTTCGCGCTGACGTCCGCCTCCGCCTCCTTCATTTCCGCGAGCAATTCCTTGCAGCGCCGGAAGAACTGTTCCCCGACCTGCGTCAGATAGAGCCGCCTGGTGCTGCGCTCGATCAGCCGCGCCGATAACCGGCGCTCCAGCGAGTTCAGATACCGGCTGGCCGCGGCATTCGACATTTCGAGATTCTCGGCGGCCCGGGTCAGGCTGCCCAGTTCGGCCGTCTGTACGAACAATTCGATCTCGGTCCAACGATCCATGATGTGGTCTCCACCTTTGCCGCCATTTTCTCGCCAGGCGGAAGAAAGATTTCCTCTGGCATCGTTTTTTTTCGATTTGGCGGAGTATAGACTGCTTTCAACCGGCCGATCACGATGCCGGACGAGGAGACAAGAACGATGACGCGAACGCTCATACGCGGGGCGACGCTCGTCACGATGGAGGCCGAACCTGGCAACCCGTGCGGCGTGACGACCGGCGATCTGCTGATCGACGGCGACCGCATCGCGGCCATCGGCAAGCATCTCGACGCGGAAGCTCCCGCGATCGATGCCGAAGGATTCATCGTCACGCCCGGCTTTATCAACGCCCATATGCATACGTGGCAGACCGCCCTGCGCGGCGTCGCGGCAGGCTGGACGCTGACCGAGTACTTCCGGCAGATGCATGCGGGACTGGCCACGCGCTTCACGCCCGAGGACATCCATATCGCCACGCTCGTCGGTGCCTGGAACCAGCTCGATTGCGGCACGACGACGCTCGTCGACTGGTGCCACAACAACCCGACGCCCGCGCATAGCGACGCCGCCATCGATGCGCTGCAGGCATCCGGCATCCGCGCCGCGTTCTTTCACGGTTCGCCCAAGCCCGATCCGAAACCTGGCGTCGCGCCGTTCTGGGAAACGCCCCATCCGCGTGCCGAGGTCGAGCACATCGCGCGCCGGCTGCAAGGCGATGCCCGCGTGAGTCTCGGCCTGGCGATCCTGGGCCCGCATTACTCGACCATGGACGTGGCGCTGCACGACTTCGCGCTGGCGAAGGAGTTTGGCCTGATCGCGAGCATGCATCAGGGCGGCGGCGCGGCCCGCACGCCCGAAGGCTGGGACCGCCTGGAAGCCGCCGGCCTGCTCGGGCCCCAGATCAATATCGTGCACGGCAACAACCTCACGGACGCGCAGCTGGCGCGCTTCGTCGCGGCCGGCATGAGCTTCTCGGTGACGCCCGAGAACGAGCTCACGCAGGGGCACGGGTTTCCGATCACGGGGCGCCTGCGCACGCTCGGCGCGGCGCCGTCGCTTGGCGTGGACCTGGAGTCCGGCCTGTCGGGCGAGATGTTCGTGACCGCGCGGATCGCGCTCGGCGTGCAGCGCGCGCTCGATCATGCGGCATATCGCCGGGCGCACGATGGCATTGCCGCCCAGCACGATGTGAGCTGTGCCGACGCGCTGGCATGGATCACCGTGGAAGGCGCGCGGATGCTCGGCATGTCCGACCGCATCGGCTCGCTCGCGCCGGGCAGGCAGGCGGACCTCGTGATGATCGACGCGCGGCGCATGAACATGTTCCCCGTGCACGACCCCGTCAGCGCGGTCGTGATGCAGGCGAGCCTCGCCAATATCGACAGCGTGTTCGTCGGCGGGGTTGCCCGCAAGCGTAACGGCCAGTTGCTCGCGGACGGACTGCCCTCCGCCCTGGCGACGCTGCGCGCATCGGGCGAACGGCTGCTGCAGCGCCATACCCATAAGTAGGAGGAGACCATGAACGCAATCTGCGACGCGCCGCCGTCGGCCACGCCGCCGCGCGCGCCCTTACTCGAGATGCGCGGCATCTCGAAGACCTTTCCGGGCGTCAAGGCGCTCGACGACGTGTCATTCTCGGTTTATCCGGGCGAAGTCCATATGCTGCTCGGCGAGAATGGCGCGGGCAAATCGTCGCTGATGAAGGTGCTGTGCGGCGTCTATGTGGCCGATGCCGGCGCGTTCTATCACGAGGGCCAGCCCGTGAGCGTGGCAAGCCCCTCGGACACGATGCGCCTTGGCATCGCCGTGATCTTCCAGGAATTCTCGCTGGTGCCATACCTGAACATCGCGCAGAACATCTTTCTCGGCCGCGAGCCGCGCGGCTGGCTGCCGGGATCGGTCGATCACAAGGCCATGCATGCGGAGGCCCGCCGGCTGCTCGACATGCTGGGCATGGATCTGTCCACGCACACGCTCGTGCACGAGCTCGGCGTGGCGCAGCAGCAGATGATCGAGATTGCGAAGGCGCTGTCCCAGAAGGCGCGCATCCTCGTGCTCGACGAGCCGACCGCGGCGCTCTCCGACCGCGAAACGGAAAAGCTGTTCGAGGTCATCGGCCGCCTGAAGGCCGACGGCGTCTCCCTGATCTATATCTCGCATCGCATGGCCGAGGTCTTCGCGCTCGGCGACCGCATCACGGTGATGCGCGACGGCCGCAAGGTCGGCAGCTACCTGCCCGGCGATGCCACGCCCGACGAGCTGGTCGCGCGCATGGTCGGCCGCAAGGTGGACATGACCTATCAGCGCACGCGCGGCGGGCCCACCGGCGACCTCGCGCTGGAGGTGCGCGGCGTGAGTGCCGCCAACGGTATCGAGGGCATCAACCTGAATGTGCGCGCCGGTGAAATCGTCGGGCTGGCCGGCCTTGTCGGGTCGGGCCGCAGCGAGGTGGCGCGCGCGATCTTTGGCGCCGATGCGATCCGCGAGGGCGAGATCCGCATCTTCGGCAAGCCGATGACGGGCGGCCCCGAGAAGGCGCGCGCGCTGGGCGCCGCGCTGATCCCCGAGAGCCGCAAGACCGAGGGCCTCGCGCTGATCCGCACCGTGCGCGACAACCTGATGCTGGCCGGCCTGGGCCGCGCGTTTCCGGCGCGCTGGTACAGCGGCCGCAAGGCCGACGTGATGTCCAGCCGCGAGATCGAACGGCTGCGCATCGCCACGCCGAATGGCGACCAGCTCGCGCAGAACCTGTCGGGCGGCAACCAGCAGAAGATCGTCATCGGCAAATGGCTGCTCGCGGAATCGAAGCTGTTCATCTTCGACGAGCCGACGCGCGGTATCGACGTGGGCGCCAAGGCCGAGATCTTCGCGCTGATCGATGGGCTCGTGAAGGACGGCGCCGCGGTGCTGCTGATCAGTTCCGAGCTGCCCGAGATCGTCAACGTCTGCGATCGCACGTACGTGATGCGCGAGGGCCGGATCGCCGGCGAACTCGACTACACGCAAATGACAGAGGAAAGCGTTCTGCAACTGGGGATGAACGATGCCTGACATGCCTGATACCCGCCCTGCTCCACAAGCCATCCTGCATCCCGATGCCATGTCGCTGACACCCGCCACCCCACGCGCTGCCGCTCTCGTGCCCACCGCCGGCCTTGCGGGCCGCATTCCCGGCGCCGCATGGGTGCTGCTATTGCTGATCGCCGCCTTCAGCGTATTCGGTTCGGGATTCCTCAGCGTGGCCAACCTGCTCAACGTCGGCACGCAATCGACCATCCTGCTGCTGATTGCATTGCCGATGACGCTGATCATCATGACCGAAGGTCTCGATCTGTCGATCGGGGCGGTACTGACGCTGTGCGGCGTGGTGCTGGCCATGGTCAACATCTCCACGGGCTCGGTATCGCTGGCGCTGCTCGCCGCGCTGGGCGTCGGCGTCGCGTTCGGGCTCGTCAACGGCGGCCTGGTCACCGGTCTCGGCATTCCGCCGTTCGTGGCCACGCTGGGGACGCTCGGCGCCGCGCAAGGCCTCGCGCTCGTGCTGACCGATGGCCAGAGCGTGGTCGGCATCTCGGACGCGATTCCGGACCTCTACGCGGGCGAATGGCTCGGCGTGCCGATTCCGATCTATATCGCGGCCGCCAGCTATGCGCTGTTCCACTGGCTGCTCTACCGCACGCGCTTCGGCACCTACGTATTCGCACTCGGCGGCAACCGCGAGGCGCTGAAGTTCGCGGGCGTCAGCATCCATCGTTACCTGATTGCCGTGTACGTGCTCGGCGGCGTCATGGCCGGGATTGCCGCGCTGCTGCTGACCGCGCGCATGAACGCCGGGCATCCGACGGCCGCCATGGGCATGGAGTTCGACGCGATTGCCGCGGTGGCCGTGGGCGGTACCACGTTCGATCGCGGCAACGGCTGGCTGCCCGGCACCGTGCTCGGCGTGCTGGCCGTCGGCGTGCTGCGCAATGGCCTGAACCTGCTGGGCGTGCCATCCGCGGTGCAGGTGGCGGCCATCGGTCTGCTGGTGCTGCTCGTGCTGCTGATCGAATCGTTCAAGAACACGAAGGAGCGCGCATGACCACGACCACCACCGCTGGCGGCGCCGCGCCGCTGTCCCTGTCGTCCGATGCGCGATCGCTCGTGTACCGGCTGGCCGCGCTCGGCGTGCTTTGCGCACTGCTGGCCGTCGCCTCGGACGCGTTCCTCACCACCGGCAACCTGATCAACGTGTTGCGGCAGGCAAGCCTGCTGTTCCTGCTCGCGTCCGGGCTGACGCTCGTGATCCTGACCGGCGGGCTCGATCTGTCCGTCGGGGCCAATGTGGCGATGTCCGCCTGCCTGGCCGCGAGCGTGATCAAGGGCACGGGTTCCCCGCTGCTCGGCGTGGCCGTCGGCCTCGGCTGCGGCACGCTCATCGGGCTGGCCAATGGCCTGCTCGTGGCCAAGCTGCGCATACCGCCGTTTATCGCGAACTACGGCATGTTGTGGGTGCTGCACGGCCTGACCTACTGGTTCATGGCCGGTGAAACGATCCATGGATTTCCGCCCGAGTTCCGCGCCATCGGCAGTGGCTACCTGTGGGGCGTGCCGATCCCGGTGTTCCTGATGCTCGCATTCCTGTTCGTCGGCATCGCCGTGGCGCAAAAGACCACGTTCGGGCAGGAGATCTACGCCATCGGCGCCAACCCCGTGGCCGCGCGCCTCTCGGGCGTGCCGGTGAGCCGCCGGCTGATTCTCGTCTACGTGATCAGCGGCGCCATGGCCGGACTCGCAAGCCTCGTCTTCCTCGCGCGGCTGAATTCGGCCGAAGGCGATATCGGCGAGGCGCTGACGCTGCCCGCGATCGCGGCCGTGCTGATCGGCGGCACCTCGCTGTTCGGCGGCGTCGGCCGTGTCTCGGGCACGCTGATCGGCGCGATCATCCTCACGCTCGTGCTCAACGGCATGAACCTGCTGACCATCAGCGCGAACTGGCAGCCGCTGGTCACGGGCGTCATCGTCGTGCTCGCGGTGTTCTTCGACACGCTGTCCCGCCGCAGAAGCGGAACGCGCTGATTTCACACAACCATACGTAAAACGGAGACTGACATGCCCAAGCATATCCTCACGCTGACCGGTGCCCTTGCGATGTCGCTGCTCGCGATGTCCGCCGCGCATGCGGACGGCGAGAAAATCGCGGTGTTCACGAAGAACCAGACCAACCCGTATTTTCAGGCGCTGCGCCAGGGCGCCGATGCGGCCGCGAAGGATCTCAACGCCAAGGTCACGCACTACATCCCGACCAAGCCGGACAGCATTCCCGAGCAGATGAGCCAGATCGAGGATGTGATCATCAAGAAGGCCGATGCGGTGGTGTTCGTGCCCGTGGACTACAAGGCGATGGGCCCCGGCGTCAAGAAGATCAACGCCGCGAATATCCCGGTGGTGAACGTGACCGATCGCAGCGAAGTGGGTAACTTCGTCGCGTTCGTCGGCGCCAGCGACTACGAGCTGGGTCTGAAGACCGCGACGCACCTGTTCAAGGCGATGGGCGGCAAGGGCAACCTGATTCTGCTGGAAGGCGTGAAGGGTTCGGCCACCAGTATCGACCGCACGCGCGGCGTGCGCGACGCGCTGAAGGCGTTCCCGAACATCAAGCTCGTGGCCTCGCAGCCGGCCAACTACCAGCGCCTGCAGGCCCTGCAGGTGATGGAGAACCTGATGCAGTCGTACCCGCAGATCGACGCGGTGTTCGCGGCCAACGACGCCATGGCGATCGGCGCGATCGAAGCGCTGCAGGGCGCCAACCGCAAGGCGCTGGTGTCCGGCATCAACGGCACCAAGGAGGCGGTCGATGCAATCAAGGCAGGCACGCTGCTCGCCACGGGCGACTACAACGGCTTTATCCAGGGCTGCCTCGGCACGATGACCGCGATCCGCAAGCTGCGCAACCTGCCGGTGAAGACCGAGATCGTGCTGCCGGCCACCGTGATCGACAAGACCAACTACCAGTCGGTGGACATCCCCGCGGACAAGCGTACCTGCCCGCGCTGGGAAGACGTCGACAAGGCGTAACCAACCCTTTCTTTCATCAGGAGCGACCATCATGCGCAACCTCAATGAGGAGACCATTACCCAGGCGGTACTGGCGCGCAACCACGACATGAAGGACAGCCGGCTCAAGGAGATCATGACGAGCCTGGTCCAGCATCTCCACGCGTTTGCCCGGGAAACCCGGCTGACCGAGGAGGAATGGGCCGCCGGCATCCAGTTCCTGACCGAGGTAGGCCAGACGTGCACGCCGACGCGGCAGGAGTTCATCCTGCTGTCGGACACGCTCGGCCTGTCCACGCTCGTGACCGCGCAGAATCATCGCAAGCCGCAGGGCTGCACGGAGGCCACGGTCTTCGGGCCGTTCTACGTCGATGACGCGCCCGACTACGCGCTGGGCGCGGACGTCGGCAACGGCATGGCCGGGGAACCGTGCTTCGTGAGCGGCCAGGTGCGCAGCATCACCGGCGAGATCGTCCCCGGTGCCAAGCTCGAGGTCTGGCAGGCGGACGCCGAGGGCTTCTACGACGTCCAGCGCGACGGCGGGCCCGCGCAGGGCCGTGGCACGCTGCTGGCCGATCCCGAGGGCCGCTTCCACTTCAAGTCGATCGTCGCGGAAAGCTATCCGATTCCGCACGACGGGCCGGTCGGGCGCATGCTCGACGCCATGGGGCGCCATCCGTGGCGGCCCGCGCATCTGCACTTCATGGTGTCGGCGCCGGGCTACGAGACACTCGTCACGCATGTGTTCCGCGAGGGGTGCCAGTATCTCGACTCCGATGCGGTGTTCGGCGTGCGCTCGTCGCTGATCGCGGACTGGGTCGAGCATCGGCCGGGGCGCGCGCCCGACGGCAGCGAGTCGGCGACGCCGTTCTACACGCTCGACTTCGACTTTATTCTCAATCCGGTGACCAGGGAGGCAATCGCGTGACCGTCAAGCACATCGTGATGTGGAACCTGCGCGGCGAGAGCGAGAGCGACAAGCTGTCGGCCGTCGCGCAACTGAAGGCCGCGTTCGAGAGCCTGCGCGGCAAGATTCCAGGGCTGCTGCACCTCGAGATCGGTGTGGATTCCAGCCGCGTCGACTATGCCTGCGACGTGGTGCTCTACTCCGAGTTCGACTCGCAGGGCGCGCTGGAACAGTACGCGGTGCACCCCGAACACCAGCGCGTGAAGCGCGAGCTCGGCGATCTGCGCATTGCCCGGTATCAGGTCGACTATCAACCCTAGGAGAAACCATGTTCTACGTGATCCACGCGCTGGACAAGCCCAACGCGGTGTCTGTGCGGCTGGCCAACTACGAAGCGCACAAGGCCTATCTGTCCCAGGCCACGCTGCGCACGCTTGTCTCCGGCCCGCTGCTGGCCGACGATGGCGAAACGATGATCGGTTCGTTCTTCCTCGTCGAGGCCGACCGCAAGGAGGATGTCGTGGCGTTCAACGCCAACGATCCGTTCGCGCATGCGGGCCTCTGGCAGCAGGTCAATATCCACCCGTTCAACAAGCGTGTCGACAATCGCTAGGACGCGGTATCTGATCGTCGGCGGCGGCACGGCGGGCGCGGTGCTGGCCGCGCGGCTGTCGGAGGATCCGGCCGCGACGGTGGTGCTGCTCGAGGCCGGCGCCGATGTGCGGCCCGATGCGATTCCGGCCGATATCGACGATGCGTTTCCGAGCGCGTCGCTGAACCCGTCGTATTTCTGGCCGGGACTGCGGGCGCGGCGGCGCGTCGGTGGCGACGAGTTTCCGTATCCGCAGGCGCGCATTCTGGGCGGCGGGTCGAGCATCAACGGTATGTGGACGCTGCGCGGGCTGCCGTCCGACTACGAGCGCTGGGTCGATGCCGGCGCGGGTGGCTGGGGGTGGGACGATGTGCGGCCCTATTTCGAGCGCGCGGAGGGTGATGCCGGACGCGATGGCAGGCCCGGCAGCGATGGGCCGTTCGCCGTGCGGCGGGCGCCGCGCGCGGAGTGGCCCGGTATCGCGAGTGCGATCGAGGCGGCGGCGCATGCGCGCGGGCTGGCGACGATCGACGATATCAACGAGCGGCCCGGATGCGGTTTCTTCGCCATGCCCTATGCGGCGCGCGACGGTCGCCGCTCGTCCGGGGTGTCGTGCTATCTGACGGCCGCGGTGCGCGCGCGGCCGAACCTGACGATCGTGACGGATGCCACGGTGCTGCGGGTGGAGGTCTCGGACGATGCGGGCGTTCGGCGGGCGACTGGTGTCACGTACCGGCGGGGCGAGACCGGGGGCGATGCGGCGATTCGGCTCGACGCGGATGAAGTCGTGCTGTGCGCGGGCGGCGTGCATTCGCCAGCCATCCTGCTGCGGTCGGGCATCGGCGACAGCGACGCCTTGCGTGCGGCGGGCATCGTGCCGCGCTGGCACCTGCCCGGTGTGGGGCGTCAGCTTCAGAACCACCCCTATCTGCAATTCGCGCTCACGTTGCCGCGGCATGCGCGGCAGTCGTCCGCGGTGCGCACGTTTGCCTGCGCGGGGGTGCGGCATTCTTCCGGGCAGCCGGATTGCCCCGAGGGCGACCTGATCCTGTCGTTGCTCGGGCGCGTGGGGCCCCGCAGTTTTGGCACCGATCTCGCGATGGTGAGCGCGGCCCTGTATGCGCCCTACTCGCGTGGATCGGTGCGCGTGACGTCGCCCGACGCAGATGCGCCGCCGTCGATCGATTTCCGGTTGCTCGACGACCCACGCGATGCGCCGCGCATGGTGCTGGCCGCGCGGATGGTGGAGGCGTTGTTGGCCTCGCCCGCGATGCGGCGCAGCTATCACGACGCGTTTATCCTGCCGCCCGTGATGGCCGCGAATCAGTTCAACCGGCCGGGCCTCGCGGGCACGCTCGTGGCGGTGGGGGCGAAGCTCGCGCTCAATGCGCCGGCACGGGTGTCGCGCCGGGTGATGGCCAACGCGTTGAAACCGGGGCGCTGGATCGGCCAGCAGCGACTGACCGACGAGGAGATCCTCGGCGCCGTCGCGCCGATGGGCCATCCGACGTCCACTTGCCGCATGGGGCGGGCAGACGATCGCCAGGCCGTGGTCGATGCCCGTTGCCGGGTGATCGGCATCGATGGCCTGCGCGTGGCCGATGCGTCGGTCATGCCGTCCGTGCCGAGCGCCAACACGAACCTGCCGACGATCATGCTTGCGGAGAAGGCGGCGGATCTGATTCGGATGCGGGCGTAATCAGCCCCGGCTGCCGCGTCGGGCCGAGGCCTGTTGCCACTGGGCCTCGGTCCATTGCAGCAGGTCTTCGGCCCCCGACGTGCGCAGATGCTGCCCGCCGTCGATGGCGATGACCTCGCCGTTGATATAGCCCGCATGATCGGACAAGAGATAAGCCGCCAGGTTGGCCAGTTCCCCATGCTCGCCCACGCGCCCGAGCGGGTTCGTGCGCGCCGGATCGACGGCCGCGCGGCTGCCCGTCGGGTCGAGCCCGGCCCCCGCGCCCGCGGTCGGGAACGGACCCGGTGCGATGCCCACGGTGCGGATGCCATGCGGCCCCCATTCGACCGCAAGGCTGCGCGTCATCGCCTGGACAGCGGACTTCGCCATCGCCGACGGCACCGTGAATGCCCGCCCCGTGCGAACCGACGTCGACAGGATGCTCAGCACCGTCCCGCCCCGCCGCGCATCGATCCATCGCCGCCCCACCCCAAGCGTGCAATACAGCGCGCCATGCATCGTGACGCCCAGGATCGCATCCGCCGCGCGGGCCGAGAGCTGCTCCGTGCGCGCGATGAAGCTGGCGGCCGCATTGTTGACCAGCGCGTCGAGCGGCCCGGTCTCCCAGATCGACGAAAGCATCCGGTCCACGGCCTCGGGATCGCGCACGTCGCACACATGGGTCTCGACCGTAGCGCCGAATGCGCGCTGAACGTCCTCGGCAAACTCGCCAAGCACAGCCTCCCGCCGGCCGCAGACCACCAGTTGCGCCCCGAGCGAAACGAGCCGCCGCCCGATGCTCGCGCCGATACCGGTCCCGCCGCCCGTAATCAGCACGCGCCGCCCTGCAAACAGATCAGACACGAACATCGGACACCCCCTTCGTTATTGCAGTTCGAGCTTGGTCACCTGAATCAGCCGCTTCCAGCGCGCGATCTCCTCGGTCTGGTACCTGCGCAGTTCCGCGGGCGTGGAAAGGATCAACTGGTTCGATTGCTGCCGGTAATAGTCCTGCACCTCGGGCGCCGCACCGGCCTTGGCGAACAAGGCAATCACCCGCTGCACCACCGCCGGCGGCGTCTTGACCGGCAGCGCCGCGGCCACCCAGTTGAAGCACTGGAAGTCCGGCACGCCCGCCTCCGCCGAGGTCGGCACGTCGGGCAGCAGCGGCGTCCGGCGCGGCGCCGTATACGCCAGCGCGCGCGCCTTGCCGGCCTTGGCCAGCTCGATCGCGCCCGATGCATCGACCACCGCGAAGTCCACATTGCCCGCGACCACGGCGTTGATGGCATCGCCCGCGCCCTTGTACGGCACGTTGGTGGTCTTCATATTGGCCAGCTCGTTGAGCCATTCGCTATACAACGTATACGACACCGAGCCCGATCCGTAATTGAGCGCGCCGGGCTTCTCGTGCGCGGCATCGATCAGTGCCTTGAGCGTCGTGTAGCGCGAGTTCTGCGGCACGAGCACGAGGCACGGACCGCGCGTCAGCAGCGACACGGGTGCGAAATCCTCGATCGGATCGTAGGGCAGCTTGCGAAAGGCCGCGGCATTCGTGGAGAGCGTCGAATTGCTGCCGACGAACACCGTATACCCGTCGGCCGGCGCGCCGAGCACCGTCTGCACGCCGATAAACCCGTTGCCGCCGGGCTTGTTCTCGACGACCACGCCCTGCCCGGTCAGGTCCGTGATCTTCTTCGCGAAGATCCGCGCGGTGGAATCGGTGCCGCTGCCGGGCGGGAACGGCACCACGAAGCGGATGGGCCGCGACGGATAATCGCCGTCGGACGCCGAGGCCGGCGCGGCCGCCCACGGCATGATGAGGGCCAGTGCCAGCGCGGCTGGCTTGCGTACTGCATGAAAAATGCGGGTCAACGTCTGCATGGTGTCTCCTGCCATGTCGGATTGGGAAGGCGCCGCCTGTGCCGGCGGTCGCCATGGAGGGAAGCGGTGCCTACTGCTGCCGCTTGAGCCCCAGCAGATCGCGCGCAATCACCCAGCGATGCACCTCCGAGGGCCCCTCGTAAATCCGCATCAGCCGCGTCTCGTTCGCCATCATCTGCAACGGCATCTCCTTGGTCATGCCCATCGCGCCGAATGTCTGCATCGCGCGGTCGATCACGTCCCATGCCATTTCCGTGGCGAAGACCTTGATCATCGATACCTGCGTGCGCGCCTGCTGCCCCGCATCGATGCGCGCGGCCGCGTCGTACGTCATGAGCCGGCACGCATGGATGCGCGTGGCTGCGTCGGCGACCCACCACTGGATGGCCTGCCGCTCCGCCAGCGTGCTGCCGAATGTACGACGCTGCGGCGCGTACTCGCAGATCATGTCGAGCGCCCGCTGCGCGCGGCCGATGCACCATGCGGCCATCTGGACGCGGCGCGACGACAGGCGCGTCTGCATCGGTGCGAAACCCTCGCCCTCCACGCCGAGCAACTGGCTGCCCGCGACGCGGCAGTCCTCGAGCACGATCTCGTACGTAGAGTGGCCGCCGATCATCGGGATGCGCCGTTCGATCTTGAACCCGGGCGTGCCGCGCTCGACGATAAAGGCCGAGATCGCTGGCCGCTTGCCCGGAACACGCGCCGTCACGGCCATGACGATGGTCCAGTCGGCCTGCTCCGCGCGGCTGATCCAGATCTTGCGGCCGTTGAGCACCCATCCATCGCCATCGCGCTCCGCGCGCGTGGTCATCATCGCGGGATCGCCGCCCGCGCCGGGCTCCGAGATCGCAATCGCGGACACGGTCTCGCCGCGCGCGTACGGATCCAGATAGCGCTCGCGCTGGGCCGCGTTGGCGGCCTCCAGCAGCATGCGCAGGTTCGGCGTATCGGGCGGCAGCGAGTACGGGACGATCGTGCGGCCCATTTCCTCGTTGACGCCGACCATCGCGACCACGGGGAGGTCCGACCCGCCCATCGATTCGGGCGCGTCGAGCCCCCAGAGGCCCAGTTCGCGCGACATCGCGTCGAGCTTCGCCTTTTCCGCAGGCAACAGCGACAGGTGGCCGCCTTCGGCCTCGCGTGCGAGTACCGCGGGCTCCAGCGGCATCATGTGCTCGCGCACGAAGCGTGCGACGAGGTCCTTCACCATCCGGTGTTCGTGATCGATCTCGAATTGCATGGGGTCTCCGTGGTTATGGCGCGGTCTTGATGCCGGCCGCCGACAGCACTTCTTCCGTGTGCTCGCCCAGCGTCGGCGCGTGCCGGCGCAACGACAGCGGCGTGGCCGAGAACCGCGCGGCGGGACGCATCTCGCGCAGCGGGCCGGCCGCGGGATGCGTCGTTTCCTGAAACAGTCCCACCGCCTGAAGATGCGGGTGCTGCGGCACATCGTCGAGCGCGAGGATCGGGGTCGCGGGGATATCGAGTTCCGCGAACAGCGCGAGCCATTCGGCCGTCGTCCGTTCCACGGTGATCTCGGCCATCTGCGCGTACAACATCCGGATATTGGCGTTCCGCTGCGCGCGGTCCGAAATATCGAACTGATCGAGCAGATGCCCGCGTCCCGCCGACTCGAAGAACGCGCGCCAGTGGCGGTCCGTGTAAGGCAGCGCGCAAATCCAGCCATCGCGCGTGCGCGCGGGACGGCGGCCGCCCTGCAACAGCCGCGCGTATCCCGCTCCGCCCGTGGGCGGCGCGAAGGTCAGCCCGCCGAGGTGCTCGGCCATGATGAAGCTCGCCATCGTCTCGAGCATCGGGACCTCGACCTGCTGGCCTTCGCCGCGACGCTCGCGATGGAGCAGCGCCGCGAGCACGGCGTTGGCGAGGGCCATGCCGACGGTCTTGTCGGCGATCAGGCTCGGCACATACTCGGGCCGCTCGCCCTCGGGCGTGAGCAGCCCCACGAGGCCGCAGGCCGCCTGGATGATGTCGTCGAAGGCGGGCTTGTCGCGATCGGGACCGTCCTGGCCGAAGCCCGTGGCCACGCAATAGACCAGTCGCGGATTGATCGCGGCGGCGGCCGCGTAGCCGAACCCGAGCCGTTCGATGGCCGAGACGCGCATGTTGTGCACGAGCACATCGGCATCGGCGATCAACGCGCGCAGGCCGGCCTTGCCGTCTTCGGTCTTCAGGTCCAGCACGACCGAGCGCTTGTTGCGGTTCAGGGCGAGGTAAATCGAGCTCAGGCCCGGATGCCGCGATACGCCGTTGCTGCGCATCAGGTCGCCCTCCGGCCCCTCGATCTTGATCACATCGGCGCCGAGGTCGCCGAGAATCTGCGTGGCCATCGGTCCGAGTACCACCGATGTCAGGTCCAGCACGCGAATGCCGTCCAGCGGACCGGCGAGCGCGGGCCGGCCGACCCTGTCGTCCTGCTTCATGCGATGTCTCCCTGACGTACGATCAGCGGCGCTGGAAATTGGGTTCGCGCCGCTCGGCCATCGCGGCGACGCCCTCGCGGAAATCCGCGGTGGCAAACTGCACGCGTTGCTCGGCCAGTTCGCGCTGGTTGACCGCGACGATCTGGTCGGCGAGCCCCATGCGCAGCGTCTGGCGCGTGCTTTCGACCGCGAGCGGCGCGGAAAGCGCGATCTCGCCAGCCAGCGCGAGCGCGCGAAAGCGGACTTCGTCCTCAGGCACGAGTTCGTCGGCCAGACCGATGGCCACGGCCTCTTCGCCACCGATGCGGGCGCCGGTGTAGAACAGTCGCGCCGCATGCTGCTGGCCGACGAGCCTCGGCAGCGTCACGCTGAGACCGAAACCGGGATGGAAGCCGAGCCGATTGAAATTGGCCGAGAAGCGCGCCTCCTGGCAGGTCACGCGGAAGTCCGCCGCGAGCGCGATGCCGAGGCCCGCGCCGACCGCCGGTCCCTGAATGGCGGCCACGACGGGCTTGCGATTGCGGAACAGCCGCAGTGCCTGCGCATAGAACGGCGCCGGATCCGCATGGACCGCGCCGCGTTCGCTGCCGCTGAAATCGGCGCCCGCGCAAAACGTGCGCAGGCCCGAGGCGAGCACGACCGCGCGGCACTCGTCATCGGCGTCGCAGTCGTCGAACGCATCGGCGAGCGCGCGCATGACGTCGGCATTGACGAAATTGTGCGGCGGGCGTGTGAGTTCGATCAGCGCGACGTGCGCTTCCGTGGCGTGGCGAACCACGGCGTCCGACATGGCATTGGCTTCGGTCGTCATTTGGCGGTTGTCTCCTTGTCTCGTCATGCAAGGCCACACCCGCGTTCCATCCAGCGCGCGGGCCTTGTGGTTTTTCAGTATTCAACAAAGGCCAGCGCGCGCCTACACTGCAATTTCAATGATTGAAATTGGTGCAATGCGCTCGTCCACCGTATCGACGCCATCGGCCGAAGGCACCTCCAGCCGACGCCGCACGCAGGACACCGGCCGCTTCACGCGCGACAATGCCGGCAGCCAGACGCTCGAACGCGGGCTTCTGCTGCTGCGCGCGTTCCGCGCCGGGACCACCTTCCTCAGCAATGCGGAACTCGCGGCGCGCACGGGCCTGCCGCGGCCGACCGTGAGCCGCCTCACGCATTCGCTCGTCGCCGCGGGCTTTCTGCGCTACGACCTGACCACGCGCGCCTATCGGCTGGCGCCCGTGGTCCTGAGCCTCGCCGATGCGTTCGTGCAATCGACGCCCGTGCCGCGCCAGGCGTTGCTGGCCATGCAGGACCTTGCGGAGGCGGAACGCGTCAACGTCGGCCTGGCCATCGGTGACCAGACCGAAATGGTCTACGTGGTATCGATTCGCCATAGCGGCGACAGCGTTTCCCGCACCCGGCGCGTGGCACCGGGCACGCGCGTGCCCATGGACAGCGCCACGATCGGGCTCGCGTGGCTGGCCATGCAGGCACCCGCCGTGCGCGACGAACTGCTCGCGCGCATCGCGGCCCGCGCGGGCGAGCGCTGGGCACGCGAAGGGAGCGGCGTCCTGCGCCGCATCGCGCAGGCGCAGCGGCAGGGGTATTGCGCCGCGCCCTACCAGTACGGTCATCTGGCAGCGGTCGGCACCGCATTCACGGGGATCGACGGGCAGGTCTATGGCCTGAATATCAGCTACCCCCAGCGCACGGGCCATGGCCGCGAGGACAGCCTCCGCTACGGCGGCATGCTGCTGGCCCTCGCCGGCCGCATGGAACTGGCGGCGGTCTCGCTCGCGCCGCAGGCCGCGGTCTAGGGTCTAGGGTCTAGGGTCTAGCACTGCGGGACGCTTCGTCTGCCGATGCGCTATCGCGCGTTGCTCGAGGAAGAGAGACATCGCCCGCGTCCGCCGCCGGCTGCGCGATCTCGTCCCATGCCCAGGCCCGCGATATCCGACGCGCCGCCAACGGCCGTGGACCTCGGACGCCTGTGCCGGATCGCGCGGGTCTCCCCATAGCACCCTCCGCTGGCCGATCTGCAGGGACGCGACCATCCGCGCGAGCGGTGAGCGCGTCACAAAGACCCCGCCCTCCGACACCTTCGTCGCGTACGGGTCACCGCCCGGCAGCAGGGTCACTCATACCATCGGTCGACCCCGGATACACCACGCGTCAATAGGCGCCGACAATCCCGCCCCCTAGCATTCTGGCTATATCGCAGGAGGGGAATGTCATGCGCATGCCAGATTTCAGGAAGCGTAAGCCGGTGTGGATCGCCAGGGGCGTATTGCTCGTGGTCGTGGCAATGGCCGTGGTGACGGACCTGACCGGTTGCGTCAACTATGCGGGCATCCATGACGACCGGCATATCGCGACGCCCGCGCAGTTCGAGGCCAGGCAGAGCCTGCCCGACGAGCACGGGCGGTGGCCGACCCTCGCGTGGGCGCAACAGTTCGGCGATCCGCAACTGCCGGCGCTGATCGACGAAGCGCTGCGCGGCAGTCCGACCATCGACGCGGCAATGGCGCGCATTGCGAAGGCGCGTGCGTATGTCGGCGAAGCCGATGCCGCGCGATATCCCAATGTCAGCGGCTCATACTCGTGGACGCGCGCGCGGCTCTCGGACAACTCGCTCGTGCCGCCGCCGTACGGCGGATCGTGGCAGAACCTCAACAACGCATTCGCGCACGCGTCGTGGGACCTCGATCTATGGGGCAAGCAGCGCGAAGGATTCCGGCAGGCCGTGTCGCAGGAAAAAGCGACGGAAGCGGAAGCCGAGGCCGTGCGCATCGCGCTCGCCGCCTCGGTCGCCAGCGCCTACAACCAGCTCGCGCGCCTCTACGCGCTGCATGACATCCAGGCGCGCGAGGTGGACAACCGGCAGGATATCGGCGACGTGACCGAACGCCGCGTGCGCGCGGGACTCGACACGGACGTCGAGCGCCAGACCGCCCATGGCGAGGCCTCGACCACGCAATCGACGGTCAGCGGACTCGATGGCCAGATCCTGGCCGTGCGCTACCAGCTCGCCGCGTTGCTTGGCGCGGGACCGGATCGCGGTCAGCGGATCGCGCGGCCGACCTTCGCTGGCCTCGATACCGGCACACCCGTCATGACCCTGCCCGACAACCTGCCCGCCGACCTCGTGTCGCGCCGTCCCGATATCGTCGCCGCGTACTGGCAGGTGGATGCCGCGCTGCACGGCGTCAAGGTGACGAAGGCCGAGTTCTACCCCGATATCAACCTGTCGGTCGATGCCGGCCTGAGCGCGCTCGGCTGGGGACGATTCCTGCAGACCTCGTCGCGACAGCTGATCGCGGGCCCCGCCATTCACCTGCCGATCTTCGACGCCGGCGCGTTGCGCTCGCAGCTCAAGGGCAACTACGCCGACGTCGATGCGTCCGTCGCCCACTACGACCGCACGTTGATCGACGCACTCTCCGACGTGGCGAGCCAGGTCGCGCGTATCCGTGCGGCCGACAGGCAGCTCGTCGATGCGCGGCAGGCCCTCGATGCGCAGACCACCGCTTACCGGCTCGCGCTGATTCGCTATCGCGCGGGCCTGATCGAACAACTGACGCTGCTGCGCGCCGACGACAACCGCCTGGCCGCCGAGACCGCCGTCGTGAACCTCGAGATGGATCGTCGCGACATGCAGATCGCATTGATCCACGCGCTCGGCGGGGGCTTCGATAGCCACACGGACAACGATACCCAAGCTCTCAGGAGTGCTCCATGAACGCACCTGCCTCCGCCGCCGACGTCAGCCTGCCGCCGCCCGCGGCCGCCCCCGCCCCCGACGGCAAGACCCGCGCGCGCAAACGCTGGCTCTCCGTCATCGGCGTGGTCGTCGTGGCCGCCGGCATCGGTTACGGCGTCTATTACGAACGCGTGGCGCGCTTCCATATCGACACCGACGACGCCTACGTCAACGGCAATATCGTGCCGATCACGCCGCAGATCACGGGCACCGTCATCGCGGTCGATGCCAACAACACGCAGATCGTCGAGAAAGGCAAGCCGCTGGTACGCATCGATCCCGCCGACGCCCGTATCGCGCTGCAAAAGGCCGAGGCGGACCTCGGCCAGACCGTGCGCCGCGTGCATGCAGTCTTCGTCGGCGACGACAAGCTCCGTGCGGACGTCGTGCAGCGGCAGACCGACCTTGCACGCGCGCAGGGCGACCTTCAGCGCCGGCTGGCCACGGGCGCGGCCGGCGCGGTCTCCACCGAGGACATCTCGCACGCGCAGGACGCCGTGGCCACGGCCCGCGCCGCACTGAACGCCGCGCAGCAGGCCCTGCGCGAGAACCGCGCGATGACCGACGATACGTCCGTAGCGCAGCATCCCGACGTGCAGGCCGCCGCCGCGCGCGTCCGCGACGCCTATCTGGCCTACGCGCGCACCACGATGCCCGCGCCCGTCACCGGCTACGTGACGCAGCGCAACGTGCAGGTGGGCCAGCGCGTGGCGCCCGGCACGCCGCTGATGTCGCTGGTCCCGCTCGAACAGGCGTGGGTCGATGCCAATTTCAAGGAATGGCAGCTCCGCAGCATCCGCGTGGGCCAGCCTGCGACCATCACGGCCGATGTCTACGGCGACACGGTCACCTACCACGGCCGCGTGGTCGGCCTCGCCCCCGGCACCGGCTCGGCGCTCGCGTTGCTGCCCGCGCAGAATGCCACCGGCAACTGGATCAAGGTCGTGCAACGCCTGCCGGTCCGCATCGCGATTCCGGTGGAGGAACTGCGCGCCCATCCGCTGCGCGTGGGGCTGTCGATGAATGTCGATATCGATATTCGCGATACCGCCGGCCCGCAGGATGCGAAGGCCGTCGCGCAGACCAGGGCGCTGATGGCGACGTCGTTCGCGGACGACCAGACCGATGTCTTCGCGCGGTACGGCGACGAGGCCGACGCGGAGATCGCGCGCATCGTCGCGGCAAACGCACGCTAAGCACGACAGGCCCGGAGAGTACGATGACCGCCCAGACCGATCTTCCGCCGCTGACCGGCGCCCGCATGGTGCTCGGCTCGCTCGGCATCGGGCTGGCCGGCTTCATGACCGTGCTGGATTCGTCCATCGCCAACGTCGCGATTCCGACCATCTCGGGCAATCTCGGCGTGTCCGTCGATGAAGGGACATGGGTCATCACCGTTTTCGCCGCCGCAAATTCGGTCGCCATTCCGCTGACCGGCTGGCTGACCCAGCGCTTCGGACAGGTCAAGCTGTTCGTGACGTCGATCGTGCTGTTCGTGCTGGCGTCCTTCCTCTGCGGCATCGCACCGTCGCTGCCGCTGCTGCTGGCGGCGCGGGCGCTGCAGGGCGCGGTTGCCGGCCCGCTGATTCCGCTCTCGCAGGCGCTGCTACTGAGTTCGTGGCCGAAACAGAAAGCGTCGCTTGCGCTGTCGTTGTTCTCGATGATCGTCGTCACGGGCCCGATCGTGGGCCCATCGCTCGGCGGCTGGGTCACCGACAGCTATAGCTGGTCGTGGATCTTCTTTATCAACGTGCCCGTGGGCTTGCTGTCGGCCACGCTGGTCTGGTCGCTGTATCGCAAGCGGGAGACACCCGCGCGCAAGCTGCCTATCGACACCGTGGGGCTCGCGCTGCTGGTCATCTGGGTAGCCGCGCTCCAGATCATGCTCGACAAGGGCAAGGACCTCGACTGGTTCTCGTCCACCACCATCGTGGTACTGACCGTGGTCGCGGTGATAGCGTTCGCGCTGTTCGTGGTATGGGAGCTCACGGACAAGAACCCGATCGTCGATCTGACGCTGTTCAGGCAGCGCAACTTCCTCGGCGGCACGGTGGCCATCTCCATCGCCTATGGCATCTTTTTCGGCACGCTCGTGCTGCTGCCGCAATGGATGCAGGAGTACCTCGGCTACCGCGCGCTCGACTCCGGGCTCGCCACCGCGCCGCTGGGCTTCTTCGCGGTGATCGGCGCGCCGATCATGGGCCGGCTCCTGCCGAAGACCGATGCGCGCGTCATCGGCACGCTCGCGTTCGCCGGCTTTGCCGCGGTGTACTACATGCGCACGAACTTCTACGTGGGCATCGACGAGTGGCACATCATCGTGCCCACGCTGCTGCAGGGCATTCCGATGGCGCTGTTCTTCGCGCCGCTCACGACGATCATCCTCGCGGGCCAGCCGCCCGAGAAGGTGCCTGCCGCCGCGGGCCTGTCGACCTTCGCGCGGATGTTCTTCGGCGGCGTCGGCACGTCCGTGGCCAACGTGCTGTGGAACAACCGGACCATCCTGCATCACCAGGTGCTGACCGAGCAGGCCAGCGCCAACAACCCGGTATTCACGGGCCAGCTCGATCGCTATCATGCGACGCTGGGGCTGAGCCACGACGCCGGCTATGCGCTGTTCGACCTCACCGTGCAGTCGCAGGCCGCGATGATGGCGCTCAACGATATCTTCTACGGCGCCGCCATCGCGATGATCGTGATCATTCCGCTGATCTGGATCACACGTCCCGCACGCGGAGGCGGAGGCATGTCGGCAGCAGCCCACTGAAGCATGGCTCACCGCCTCGCACATTTTTGTAGCTTGCATGCTCGTCAGCACCGGATTTGCTTAGCCGAAATGCTTCGAAGCCCGGCTTCGCATCGGCACCGATCGCTTCGGTGCGCCCGGCCGCGCGCACCGGCCCTGACACCTACCCTTGGCGCTCCTATCGCCGAACCAAGAGGTAGTACACCATGCAAAGCATCGAACTGCGGGACCGGTCCCAACTTGCCACGCACGAGGCCGACGCCGGTCTCGTGCCCCCCGAGCGGCAGTCGCCCTCGCCCACATCATCCCGGCGGCGCCGGGCCTCCGCGCAGGTGCCTGCACAACTGGCATCGGCCACGCCCGCGCGCACTGTCCCGGTAAACGAAGGCCGCCGCCCGATCGCGCGTGCGCTCAAGGACTATGCCGTGGAGAAGTTCCATCAGGTCGATATCGTCAACGCGCTCGCGCCGCGCCAGGATCGCGCATTCCGGACACAGATCGGCGGCACCGGCGGTGACGATGGCGCCGCGCTTGCCGTGCAGCTACGCGAGCACCTGAACACGATTCGCGACGAGATTCTCGAGGGCCAGGGCACCGAAGGCGGATACCGGTACGACCTCCCCGCTCCCGCCCGCAACCGGCTGCTGCGCGATATCGCCAGCATCGAGGCCGCGCTGAACGGCCTGACCGAGGATAAGAGCAAGGCCGCCAGCATCGGCCTCGTGGCGACACGGCTGGCGCTGACGCCATTGCCGTTGCTGCTGCCATTGCTGTCGCACGAACAGCAACGCAACGGCGTGGCGCTGATCGTCGCCTCGCTGTGCAAGACATGGCTGATCGCGGCGGGGCTGTTCATGAACCCGACGGCCAACGGCCGTGTCGTCGGGCAGCACGTGCTCAATCGCGACCTTGCCAACAGCCTGCAGGCCGTACTGCTGATCGCGAATATCGTCCCGACGAAGCAGGCGGAGGCCGTGTCCGAGAACCTTGCCTACAACCTCGTCGTGGGCGTGGCGGGCTTTGTGGCGCTCATGGCGGCCTTCTACGGCGCGAATGCCGCGAAAGCGCAGATCGACCGCTATCGTCACGGTGCCGCCACGCCGGGCTCGCTCGGCGCGTTCACGGCCCAGTTGTCGCCGGAATCGCGCGCATTTCTGGGGGACATGGCCACGGGCACGGCGGCGCAATATGGCGCACTGCAACGTGCGCGCGCCGACTTCAAGGCGAGCGGCCAGCGGCTCACCAACACCGCCGACGGACACGTCAGCCATATCCTCGGCGGATTGCAGAACCTCGAGAACGATATGCTGCGGCTCGCGGGCGTCCCGCAGCCGGCCGCGCGGGCCAGCCGCAACGAGGACAAGGTCGGCAAGGGCATCATGTTCGGGATCAGCGCGGCGGTCCTGTTCGCGCCGATCATCCCCGTCACGGGCGCCGGCATCAAGCCGAAGCTGGAAACCATCCCGCTCGTCGATCTGCTGATCGACTATGCATTCACGATGTTCCATATGGGCGCCATCCTCCGCAACCCGGGGGCGAGCGTGCAGGAATCGCACGATGCGTTCTCGCAGTGGGTCGGCTTCAGCGGCGTGATGGCGTTCTGCTATGGCACGAATGCCGCGCTCAACGATCCCATCGCGAAGGACGACAAGGCGTGGGGCAAGTTCATCACGGGTCTGTCGATCGCGAATACGACGGTGGCGACGCCGCTCGGGACCACGATGGCCGATGCGGTATCGCTGGTGTTCCGGCTATTGAGCCGCGGCGACCGCGACGGCGCGGGCCGGCAGCTCGCGGAGATCGGCGAAGCGATCATGGCGGCGCCGGCTCATGCGCTAGCCGAGGCGCCGACGCAAGAACCGGCCCGCATCGTCGAGGTCACGGACCCCGACGACGCGGGCCACGCGTAGGCGCGTGGCGATCAGGTCCGATCGCCCACCGCGCGGCGGCGCGTCTCGTACGCGCTGCCGAACGCCTGCTTGGCGCGACCGAGTACCTGCACGAACTCGAGCTGTTCGCCCTCGGGGCCCTTGCAGTAGATCAGCGACCAGCCGTCGGACGGCCCTTCCGTGATGCGATTCGTATTGGTATCGACGGGCAGCGCGAGGCGCTCCTGATCGGTCCGCGCGGTTACGATGCGGTTGGCCTTCACATTGGTCATGCCACGGCGCGCGGACTCGGCTTCCAGGTCGTGCACGAACTGGTTGAAATCCACATCGTCGCGAATATAGAAGCAGATGTGCATCGAGCGCGGGTACGCCGGGCTCGTCAGGTTGTGCGGCGGCGCATAGCTATCGCCGGTCCCCTGCGGCTGATCGCGGTCGCGATACTGCAACAGCTCCAGCACCACGTTGTCGAACTGGACGAACCGCACATCCAGCCGCTGGGCACCGCTGCGAAGATCGGGCACGCCGATCGCGCGCGGATTCACGTGCTCCTGCCGCGCGCGGATCTCCTCGGTCAGCAGCAGCGTGTTCTGGATCTTCTCCCCGCTGAAATTGCCATCGCGCAGGATCTCGGTGCCGCCGAGCACCTGGGTGTAGAACTCGAACGCGCGATCCATGTTCTGGACCGTCAGCCCGAAGTGCTGGACACCGCGCAGCCGGGCGCCGAGGGACGCCCCGGCACCCGCGCGTGATGCCGATGGTGCCGATGGTGCCGATGGAAACGACTGTGCCATGGCCGTCGTCGGGGCTGCCGCCAGCGCGCCCGCAATGCCGCCCACGGAAGCGAGGCCCGCGGCCATCAGCAGATCGCGCCGTCCGACGTTGGGCAGCGCGCGCGCCGCGTCGTTGACGAGCTTGTCGCTGCGATCGATATTATCCTCAGACATGTTTTCTCCCACATTGGTAGAAATCGATGCTATCGGCTACGGCAGTGGACTTCTCGTTAAGCGTAGTCAAATCCGGTGAACCCCAAAGCGGGTGAGGTATCCGCTATCATCGCGGCTTCTTCGGTTTGAAGAGACAAGGTGACTGAAGCGCAGACGACTCCTCCAGAAGGTTCGGCCAACGCGGACGGCAATGGGTTCGGGTTCGGACGCTTTCGCCTGATTCCGGGCCGGCAGCTGTTGCTCGACGGGGAGACCCCGGTCCGCATCGGCGGGCGCGCGCTCGAGATTCTGGCGGCGCTGGTCGAACGGCCCGGCGATCTCGTCAGCAAGGCAGAGCTCATGGCGCGCGCGTGGCCGAACACGGTCGTCGAGGACAGCAATCTCAAGGTCCACATGGCAGCGCTGCGGCGCGCGCTGGGCGACGGCCAGCCGGGGCAGCGCTATATCGCGACCGTGATCGGCCGCGGTTATCGCTTCGTGGCGCCCGTGTCCTCCACGACCTCCTCGTTGCAACCGGCGGAACTCGCGTCACCGCCGCACAACCTGCCCGCGCTGACGACGCGCGTCATCGGTCGCGGCGACGCTATCGACACGCTGCTGTCACAACTGCGGGAGCGGCGGTTCGTCACCGTCGTGGGCCCGGGCGGGATCGGCAAGACCACGGTCGCGCTCGCCGTGGCGGACGCCGTCATTGCCGGCAGCGCGCGCGAAGTGCCGTCCGAGGTTCGATTCGTCGACCTCGCGCCGTTGTCCGACAGCCACTTCGTGGGCGGCACCATCGCGGCCGCGCTCGGTCTTTCGGTACAGGGCAGCGATGCGCTGCCCGCCGTTGTCGCCTGCCTGCGCGAGCGGCCCATGCTCATCGTGCTCGACAGCTGCGAACATGTGATCGATGCCGCCGCGGCGTTCGCCGAGCAGATCGTCTCGGGCGCGCCCGACGTACGCATCCTGGCCACGAGCCGCGAATCGCTGCGTGTGCGCGGCGAGGTCATCTACCGCCTGGCGCCGCTCGACCTGCCGCCGGACTCGGCGACGCTCACGGCCAGGGAAGCGCTGGCGTCTCCCGCCGTGCAGCTGTTCGTCGAACGCGCAGCCGAATGCGTGGATGGATTCGAACTGCGCGATGCCGATGCGCCGGTCGTCGCCGAGATCTGCCGCAAGCTCGACGGCATCGCGCTGGCCATCGAACTGGCGGCCACGCGCCTGGACGCGTTCAGCATCCACGACCTGTCGATCCTGCTCGAGGACCGGCTGCGGCTGCTGTACCAGGACCGCCGCGGCACGCTGCCGCGCCATCGCACGCTGGCCGCCGCGCTCGACTGGAGCTACGAATACCTGCCGGTCCGCGAGCAGACGCTGCTGCGGCGCCTTTCGGTCTGCATCGGCCCCTTTACGCGCGAAACGGCTGCCGCGCTCGGGGCACTCGATAGCGAGCCCGCCGAAGTCGTCGAAGCCATGGCGAACCTCGTCGCCAAGTCCCTGCTCGTGGCCGATGTGACGGGCCATTTCGTGTACTACCGCCTGCTCGACACCACGCGGGCCTACGGCCAGCACAAGCTGATCGCGCTCGGCGAGTACGCACATTGCGTGCGCCGGCATGCGGAGCATCATCGCGACCTGCTTACCCGCGCCGCGGCGGAATGGGAAGCGCGCCCCACTGCCGCATGGCTGGCGGATTACGGCGGCAAGATCGACGACGTGCGCGCGGCGCTGCGCTGGGCGTTCTCCCCTGCCGGAGATGTCGAGCTCGGCATTTCGCTCACGGTGGCGGCCATTCCGCTGTGGATGCATCTGGCGCTGTTCGAGGAATGCCGGCAGGCCGCCGAGGGCGCGCTGGCCGTCGCGGCCGAGCGGGCCAGCGACGGCACGCAGGACCGCCGCGACGAAATGAAGCTCAATGCGGCACTGGGCGCGGCACTGCTCTATGCGCAGGGCCCGACCGTGCAGACCGGCCGCGTCTGGAGCCGCGCGCTCGCGCTCGCGGAGCAGCTTAGCGATGGCGAATACCAGTTGCGCGCGTTGTGGGGACTGTCGGTCTATCACACGTACGTCGGCGAACATCGCATCGCGCTGGACCTGGCCGCGCGGTTCCGCGAGGTGGCCGCCGGCCAGGGAGATCGCGCCGCGCAGCTCAGCATCGATCGCATGAGCGCCACGGCGCTGCGCTATCTTGGCGAACAGGATCAGGCGCGACGCTATCTGGACCGCATGCTCGGCCAGTACGTGTCGCCCGTGCATCGCTCGCATATTGCACGCTTCCAGCTCGACCAGCGCGCCGCCGCGCTCGGTACGCTGTCCAGTGTGCAGTGGCTGCAGGGCTTTCCCGACCAGGCGATGGCGTCCGCGCGCCGCGCCCTCGACGACGCGCGCGGCACGCACCATGCGCTGTCCGTCTCCAACGCGCTGGTCAATGCCGTGTGCCCGATCGCGCTGCTCGTCGGCGATATCGAGACCGCGCGGCACGCGCATGCCATGCTGGCGCAGCATCTCGCGCGCCAGCCCGTCACGTTCTGGAACGCCTTGTCTACCGTCGTCGACGGCATGCTGCGCCTGCGCCAGCACGATTTCACGGGGATTTGCGTCATGCGCGGGGGACTCGATGCGCTCGAGAGCAGCGGCTTCCGGCTACGCTATCCTGCCTATCTGGGCGTGCTGGCCGACGGCATGGGCGCGGCCGGGCAGTTCACGGAAGCCCATGCCGCGATCGACGAGGCGCTGTCGTGGTCCGCGCGCACCGGCGAACGCTGGTGCCTGCCGGAGCTCCTGCGCATCAAGGGCGGGCTGATCCGCGAGGGCGATGGCGATCTCGAGGCGGCGGCCGCGCATCTTCGGCAGGCCGTGGATCTTGCGCGCCACCAACGTGCCTTGTCGTGGGAATTGCGCGCCGCCTTCGATCTCGCAAAGCTATTGGCCGCCCGGAATCGCGCGGCGGAGGCGCTTGCGCTGCTCGCGCCCGTGCAGGCAAAGTTCACCGAGGGCTTTCGTACCGCGGACTACCTCGCCGCGCGCGCATTGCTGGCGACCATGCACCTTCACCACGTTTAACCAGCCTTAACGCACGCCCGCGCGCCGAACGTGCAAAAGTGTCAGAGGCACCGACCCCTTTCACTTTTATCGGAGAACCGCCATGGCGCAGGCATCTGCCAGTATCGATCTCGCGGTGCCGCCCGGCGAGGTATGGGGCCTGATCGGCGGATTCGATTCGCTGCCCGACTGGCTGCCCTATATCCCCAAGAGCGAACTCGACGACGGCGGCCGCGTGCGCCGGCTCGCCAACCCGAACGGCGATCCGATCGTCGAGCGGCTGATGTCGTTCGACGAGGCCGGGCGCAGCTACAGCTATGCGATTCTCGAGGCGCCGTTTCCGGTGACCGGCTATCTGTCCACGCTGCGCGTGGTGGAACGCGACGGCGGCCACGCCTGCCGCGTCGAATGGTCGGGGCAATTCACGCCGGCCCCGGGCGTCGGCAACGAGGAGGCTTCGCAGCTGTTCCTCGGCATCTACGAAGACGGCCTGAAGGCGCTGGCCGACGCGTACGCGGCAAAGCGCTCCTGAACCACCTCGCGCTCTTCTTCGACCGGCTCTGGCACACCGATATCGAGAAGATCGACCATGCGCACGAGCTCCGCGAACGATGCCGCCTGCATCTTGCGCATGGCCTGGCTGCGATGCATCTTGACCGTCGCCTCGCTGATGCCGATGCGCTCGGCTACCTGCTTGTTGAGCAGCCCGTGCGTCGCCAGGACCATGACCTCGCGCTCGCGCGGCGTCAGCGAATCGAATCGCGCGCGGAGGCTCGCCGTATGACAGATCGACCGATAGCGCTCGCGATCGACATCGAGGCCACGATAGACCGCGTCGAGCAGGTCCTGGTCGCGAAACGGCTTGGCGATGAAATCGATGGCGCCCTCCTTCATCGCGGCAACGCCCATCGTGAAGTCCGCGTAGCCAGAGATGAAGACGATCGGCAGCGCGCGTTCCGTGCGCGCGAGCTTCGTCTGCAGCGACAGGCCGCTGAGGCCCCGCAGGCGAACGTCCAGGACCATGCAGGCGGGGCTTTCGGGCGGCGTCACGGCCAGGGCTTCCTCGGCGGACGCGAACAGCTGGTACCGCAAGCCGACCGACCGCAGCAGGTTCGACAGCGCGATGCGCACGCCCGCATCGTCATCGACGATCAGCACGGTCGCATCGTCGATGGACATGACGTCGAGGGAAGGATGGCTCGCCAAGGCTGGACTTTTCACGGGGGACCCCTCTGTCTATTCCATCGATACGGCCATACTAGGCCGATACCGCGGGGCGATGCGTGAATGCGGGGTTAATCGTCGTGAAGTGGGCGCAACAGGAATGTGGTTGAGACCGAAGGCGACTCAACTCATCCACATTCCGTCTTGGACAGGCTTAAGTCCGCCACCTAGACTGCCCTTCATCCACTTCTTTTCGAGAAACGAGATCATCATGAGCATCCGCGACACACTGGCCGGCCACGTGCTCGGCTTCGGCACCGCCCCGCTGGGCAACATGTTCCGCGCCATTCCCGAGGCAGAGGCGAAAGCCACCGTCGAGGCGGCCTGGAACCAGGGCGTCCGTTACTTCGATACGGCACCGTTCTACGGCGCCGGCCTCGCCGAGATTCGCCTGGGCGAAGTGCTCGATCAGTACAAGCGCGACGAGTACGTGCTCAGCACGAAGGTCGGCCGCATCATCCTCGACGAGGTAGAGGATGCCAGCGCGCGCTCGCTGGGCGAGAAGAGCGGCGTATTCGCCGCGGGCCGCCCGAACAAGATCGTCAACGACTACTCGGCAGACGCCACGCTGCGGTCGATCGAGGACAGCCTCGAGCGCATGAAGACCGATCGGCTCGATATCGTCTGGATTCACGATATTGCACAGGATTTCTATGGCGACGAATGGCTCTCGTACTTCGAAGCCGCGCGCAAGGGTGCGTTCCGCGCGCTGACCCGTCTGCGCGACGAAGGCGTCATCAAGGGCTGGGGCCTCGGCGTGAACAAGGTCGAGCCCATCGAACTGACGCTCGATCTGGGCGAGGCACAGCCCGACGGCTTCCTGCTCGCGGGCCGCTACTCGCTGCTCGACCACGAACGGGCGCTGCAGCGCGTGATGCCCAAGGCGGCCGAGCGCCAGACCGAGATCGTCGTCGGCGGTCCGTACAGCTCGGGCATCCTGGCGGGTGGCGCGCACTTCGAATACCAGAAGGCGCCGGCCGACATCATCGCCAAGGTGGAACGCATCAAGTCCGTCGCCCAGCGCCACGGCGTGAGCGTGAAGGCCGCCGCGCTGCAGTTCGCGCTGGCCAATCCGGCGGTCGCCGCGGTGATCCCCGGTGCCAGCAAGCCCGAACGCATCGCCGAGGACGTGGCCGCGCTGGCCGAGGTCATTCCGGCCGACTTCTGGCGCGAACTGCGCGCGGAGCGGCTGGTCGCCGCGAACGCGCCGCTGCCGATCGATCGCGGCTGATTGGCTCCGATCCGCGCAGCAAGTGCGCGAGGCGGCGGGAACAGCGGGCCAGAGGCGGAGACATCGAGAAGGATTTACCTCGATTTACCCGACTTAACCGCAGACGAGCGACCGGTCCGGTAAAACGGATTACATGCACTCGTCACACGAAGCCGCCTCGCCCTCAGCCGACTCACGGTCGCGAGAGACTCCCATCATGAGCGACATTTTCGTATTCGGGCCCTATCGACTCTACCCGCAGGCACGTGTGCTGCAACGCGACGGCACGGACGTCCAGCTGGGTAGTCGCGCGTTCGACATGCTCGTCGCGATGGTCGATCGCGCCGGCGATGTCCTGTCGCACCGGGACCTGATGGCAATTGCCTGGCCGGATCTGGTCGTCGAGGATTCCAACGTGCGCGTGCAGATGGCCAATCTGCGGCGCAAGCTCGGTTGCGGCAGCGAAGGGGTGCGCTATATCGCGAGTATCGCGGGGCGGGGTTACTGCTTTGTCGCGCCCTTGCAATGCTTTGCCGCCGAGAAATCGCTGTCGCCCCTCCGGCGCGTCGGCGTGCCGCGCCCGCTTCCGCCGCCGCTCGAGCGCGCGCTCGGCCGCGGCGAGCAGATCGTCGAGCTTTCCGACATGATTGCCAGCCGTGGCTTCGTCACGGTCGTGGGGCCCGGCGGTGTGGGAAAGACCACGCTGTCCGTGCTCGTCGCGCATGCGATGCATCAGTACGCGGACGCGACGTGCTTCGTCGATCTCGGCATGGTCGAGCATGGCGTGCTCGTGCTCGATCATGTGATCGCAGCGGTGGGGTTGCATGTGACGGGGGGCAATCGGCTAGACGTCAATCGGCTAGACGAATTGCTGGCGTTCCTGGCCGAGCGGCGGATGCTGATCGTCCTCGACAACTGCGAGCATCTGATCGAATCGGTGGCATCGCTGGTCGAACAGCTGGTCGCGCACGCGCCCCATACCCGCCTGCTCGTTACGAGCCGCGAAGCCTTGCGCGTGCATGGCGAGTCGGTCTATCTGCTGCGCCCGCTGGGGTCGCCGCCGCATACGGGGCGACTGACGGCACGGCAGGCACTCGCGTGGCCGGCGGTGCAGCTGTTCATGGAACGCGCCCAGGAAGGCGGACATCATCCGCCGCTGAGCAACGAGCACGCGGCGGTGGTCGCGGGCATCTGCCGGCGGCTCGACGGTAACCCGCTCGCCATCGAACTCGTGGCCAGCCGGGTTGGGCGGTACGGCATCCAGGGCGTGGCGGACCTGCTCGGCAACCAGCTTGCGCTGCGCTGGCGGGGCCGGCGCGACGCGGCGCCGCGGCACCGGACGGTGGAGGCGATGCTCGACTGGAGCTGCAACCTGCTGCCGGCGCGGGACCGAATGGTGTTGTACCGGCTGAGCGTATTCACGGGCGAGTTCTCGCTCGACGCGGCGGTAGCGGTCGCGGCGGATGACCTGTGCACCACCGCGGAGGCTGCGGAATCGATCGGCGACCTGATCGACAAGTCGCTGGTCGCCGTCAATACGGTGGACGGTCGGACGCGGCTGCGGCTGCTGGACACGATGCGCACCTATGCGGCGATGCGGCTCGCCGAGGCGACCCGCATGAACGAGACGATCGCCGCCGCGCAACCCGTGCTCGCGATCGCACCGCCGCTGTTGCCGGGCCTGCAGCGGCTGATGGCGAGCCCGCTGCCGTCCTAGCAGTGCGTGAGAGGGCCGGAGGAGGCGCCGTGCTTCGCCCCGTCCTGTTCGAGCCTGTGCGTATCGGCACACTCGATCTTGCCAACCGCATCGCGATCGCGCCCATATGCCAGTATGCGGCCGAGGATGGATGCATGAACGACTGGCACCTGATCCAGCTGGGTCAGCTCGCGCTGTCGGGCGCGGCCTTGCTGACGATCGAGACCACCGCCGTGCTGCCCGAGGGCCGCACGAGCCATGCCGACGTCGGCCTCTGGAACGTGCAGAACGAAGCCGCGATGGGCCTGACGATCGAAAGCATCCGTCGCTGGTCGGACATGCCGCTCGCGGTGCAGCTGAGCCATGCCGGGCGCCGCGCCTCGGTGGAAGTGCCGTCACGCGGCGGCGCGCAGATGCCGCCCGGGGACGGGCACGGCTGGCAGACCCGCGCCCCGTCGGCACTGGCCCGCCGACAGGGCGATATCTCTCCGCGCGCGCTCGACCGCCGCGACATCAAGCGTATACGCGACGGCTTTACGGCCGCCGCGCGGCGCGCCGCGAACATCGGTATCGATGCGATCCAGCTGCAGGCGGCCAGCGGCCACCTGCTTCACCAGTTCCTGTCGCCGCTCTCCAATCAGCGCACCGACGAATACGGCGGCTCGCTTGCCAACCGCATGCGCTTTCCGCTCGAAGTACTGGATGCGATTCGCGACGAAGTGTGCGTGATGTCGGCGGAGCGATGCACGGTCACGGTACGCATGCCCGCGACGGACTGGCTCGACGGCGGCTGGGATCTCGCACAGGCCACGGCATTCGCCCACGAACTCGCGCGGCATGGCTGCGATGCGATCCATATCGCCGGAGGCGGACTGCTCGACGATGCAGGCATCCCGGCGGCCCCCGGCTATCAGGTGCCGTTCGCGCGCGCGCTTCGCCACGAGACAGGCGTGCCCGTCATCGCGGCGGGCTGGATCATGGGCTTCGAGCAGGCCGAGGCGATCGTGTGCAATGGCGATGCGGACGTGATCGCGATCGGCCACGCGATCATCGAGAATCCGCAGTGGCCGCGGCATGCCGCGTTACGGTTGTGCGGCCCGGCGCCCGGCGAGACGATGCCCTCGCCTGGCGCGCCGTGGGCGCAATGGCGCCCGCGCGCCATGCCGCACGAGTGGGAATGACGCGCGTCAGTGGGCGCGCACGGCATTCGTGATGGCGCCCGCGCATTCGCGCACCATCGGCCCGAGCTTGCCCAGCACTTCGTCGGCGGTCCATCGGCTTCCCGGCGCCACGACATGCACGGCCGCCACCGCGCGTCCGTCCTTGTTGTAGACGGGCGCGCCAACATTGAGATGTCCGATGTAGTACTCCTCGAAGTTGATCGAGTAACCACGCGCCCGGCCTTCGACGACCGCCTTGAAGATCTGCTCGCGATCGAGGTTCGTGTGCGACGTCAGCGGCTTGATATCCATATCGCGCAGCAGCGCGTGGATCTCCGCATCGGGCAGTCCCGCCAGATAGGCGCGCCCCGCCGCCGTGCAATACATCGGCATGCGGCTACCGATGGCCTGATGCGCGACGATCGGCTTGCGGCTCGTAAACGAGGCCACGTAGACCATGTTGAGCCCGCACGGCTCGGTAAGCGACACCGTCTCGTCGCAGTTGCTGTTCATCGCGGACAGGAACGGATTGGCGCTGTCGATCAGCGTATTGGAGGCGACGTAGTTGCAGCCGATCTCCATGACCTTGTTCGCCAGCTCATAGCGCCGCGTATGCGGGTCCTTGGTGACGTAGCCCAGCGCCTCCAGCGTGAACACGATGCGCTGCGCGGAACTACGCGTAATGCCGACCGTTTCCGCGATCTGCCCCAGGCTCATATGCCGGTTGCGGGCGCCAAAGGCCGCCAGCACGGCGAGGCCCTTCTCGACCGACTGGTTGAACATCGGCGAATCCTTCTGATCGCTGTCCATGTGGCAACCCTTTTTCCGTAACAAATTAATCGATATGCGAACGCACATAAGCGTTTACCGAACGCCGACTTCTTCGTAGACTTTCCGTAATCGCTGCACAGACACAGTATATCGCATAGCGATTAACGTGACGCACTTTTTTGTGCAAGCGCACCAGAACGGCGCCGTTATCCGCACCAAAGTCGCACCAAGACAACGGCGACCGTTCGCACCGTCAATCGATCCGAAAGGAATGAGGAAACGCAATGAAAGTCGGAGTGGAAGTGGGAGGAACGTTCACGGATCTCGTCGCCCATAGCGGCGGCCAGGTTCGTGTCATCAAGGTGCCCAGCACGCCTTCGTCGCCGGACATCGGCGTCGTCAATGCGTTGCGCGCCGCGGGCATCGACTTTTCGCAGATCGAGGACTTCGCGCACGGCTCCACCGTGGCGACGAATGCCGTCCTCGAACGCAAGGGCGGCAAGGTGGCGTTCGTCGCCACCGAGGGATTCCGCGACATTCTCTTCTTGCAGCGTCACGATCGCCGTCAGATCTATGACCTGTTCTACAAGAAGCCCGCGCCGCCGCTGCCACGCCGTGCCTGCTTCGAAGCGCACGAACGCATCCTGACCGATGGCTCCGTCGAGCGCGCCCTCGACGAGCGCCGCTTCCGCCTCGAGGTGCTGCCGCTGCTCGAAGCCGGCGCCTACGACGCGGTGGCCATCTGCCTGCTCAACGCCTACCGCAACCCCGATCATGAGCTGCGCCTCGCGCAGCTGATCCGCGACGCGCTGCCGGGCATCGTCGTGACCTGCTCGCACCAGGTCGCCTGCGAATTCCGCGAATACGAACGCGCCAGCACGGCCACGCTGTCGGCCTTCGTGCAGCCCGTCATCGCGGGCTACCTGGGCCGCCTGACGGAGACGCTGACGCGCGAAGGGTTCCGCGGCCGCTTCTCGGTCATGCAGTCCAACGGCGGCCGCCTGCCGGCCGAGGCCATGCGCGAGAACGCGATCAGCGCCCTCTTCTCCGGCCCCGCCGCCGGCGTGGTCGGCGCGGTGCGCCAGGTCGTGCGTTCCGGCCACCGCAATATCATCACGTTCGACATGGGCGGCACAAGCTCCGACGTGTGCCTCGTGCAGGACGGCAAGCCGACGCTGGCTCCGGAAACCGAGATCGACGGCCTGCCCGTGCGCACGCCCGTACTCGATATCGTGTCGGTGGGCGCCGGTGGCGGCAGCCTGATCTGGATCGACGACGGCGGCATGCTGCGCGTGGGCCCGGAAAGCGCCGGCGCGCAGCCTGGCCCAGCCTGCTACGGCAAGGGCGGCACGCTGCCGACGATCACCGATGCGCACGTCGTGCTCGGCACCGTGCGGCCGGAAGCGTTCCTCGGCGGCCAGATGTCGCTCGACGTGGCCGCCGCGCACCGCGCATTCGATGCGCTGGCCGCGCACTTCAAGCTGCCCGTGGAAGCCGTGGCCTATAACGCCGTGCGCCTGTCCAATGCAAACATCGTCCGCGCGATCCAGCTGGTCTCGACCGAGCGCGGCCGCGACCCGCGCGACTACGTGCTCGTGCCGTTCGGTGGCGCCGGTCCGATGCAGGCCGCGCAGATCGCCGAGGAACTCGGTATCGACACCGTGGTGGCACCGCCGAACCCCGGCGTGACCTCGGCCCACGGCCTGCTCGCCTCCGACTTCATCAAGTACGAGACGACGACGCACCGCGTGCAGGTCAGCGACGACACCTGCGGCGAGCTCCGCACGCGCTTTGCCGCGATGAAGCAGGACCTCGAGGCGCAGTTCCAGCGTATGTCGTTCGACCAGCCGCTGACGTTCGGCTACACGCTCGAGATGCGTTACGTGGGCCAGGCCTTCGAAGTGCCGCTGGAGCTGGACGCCGACGCGCTGGCGAAACTCGACCGCGCCGGCCTCGAGGCCGCGTTCATCGACGCGCATCACCGTATCTATTTCCATAGCGACAAGTCGGGCCGCCCGATGGAAGTGGTCGCGCTGCGCGTAGGCGCCACGCTCGCCGCACCGCCGCTGGCCGCCACCTCGCAGAACACGGGCAGCGCCACGGCCGCCGCGGGCGAACCGGCGCTGTACGACGGCAACGCCTGGGCACCGTGCGCGCGCCGCACCGTGACGGGCCTCGCCACGACCAACCAGTCGGTGCAGGGCCCCGCCGTGCTCGAGGACTACACCACGACGGTGCTCGTGCCCGCCGGCTGGAAAGCCGCCGTCGATTCGCAATCCAACCTGATTCTCTCCAAGGAGGCCTGAGCATGCCGGTCAATCCGTTCGACAACGCGATCATCAGCCAGAGCATGCTCGCGGCCGCCCGCGAGATGGGCGTCAAGCTGATTCGCTCCGCGTATACCACCATCCTGCGCGAGGCCAGCGACGGCTCCGCCGCGATTGCCAACGTGCATGGCGACATCGTCGCCCAGGCCGAGCTGATTCCCATCCAGCTGGGTCCCATCGGCATGACGCTGAAGGCGCTGCTCAAGAAGCATCCGGCGGAGACGATCACGCCGGACGACTTCATGATCACGAACGATCCGTACTCGGGTGGCCAGCACTTGCCCGACGTCTATATCTTCTGCCCGATCTTCTACAGCGGAAAGCTCATCGGCTTCGCGGCCAGCGTGGCGCACCAGATCGATTTTGGCGGCGGCGCCCCGGGCCTGGACCCCGGTGCCAGCGACATCTATCAGGAAGGCCTGCGCCTGCCGCTGACCAAGTGGTCGAAGAGCAAGGACTGGGACGGCGGTCCGTTCGAGCAGCTCGTGCGCGCCAATATCCGCGTGCCGGACCTGACCATCGGCGACATGAACGCGATGTTCGCGGCCAATGCCATTGCCAATGCGCGCGTCACGCAGCTCTGCGACAAGTACGGCGAAGCGACGGTCACCGAAGTCATGGCCGAAATGGTCAACTACTCGGAGCGCCGCTTCCGCGCCGCCATCCAGCAGGTGCCCGATGGCGTGTACTACGGCGAAGATGTGATCGACGACGACGGTGTCAGCGACGAACCGCTGCTGATCAAGGCCAAGGTCACCGTGGCCGGCGACTCGATCGACATCGACTTCGACGGCAGCAGCCCGCAGGTACGCCGCAACCTCAACTCGCCGTACTCGTGCACGGTGTCCGCCGCGGTCACGGTGGTCAAGTCGATCCTCACCTCGCCGGATATCCCGTTTAACGACGGCATTCTGCGCGCGGTCCGCATCTCGGCGCCGTACGGGTCGATCCTGAACCCGGCGCCGCCGTCGCCGGTGCGCGCGCGCCTGGAGGCCAACTACCGGATCTACAACGCCGTCATGCGCGCGCTGTCCACGGTGGTGCCCGAGAAGGTCATCGCCACGGGCTTCGACACGCTGACCGCCGCATGCTTCTCCATCCAGCGCGACGAGAGCTACAGCGTCTATCTTGAAATCTTCGGCGGCGGCTACGGTGGCTCGCAGCACGGCGACGGTTGCGATGCGGTGGACTCGCCGCTCTCCAATTGCGCGAACACGCCAGCGGAAGCGCTCGACATGGAGTACGACTTCTTCCGTCTGGAGCGTTACGCGCTGGAAGCGGACTCCTTCGGCACGGGCAAGCACCGTGGCGGTGCCGGTTTCAGCCGCGAATACTCGGTGCTCAAGGATGGCGTGGTATTTGCAATCTACGCGGACCGTCACCGTTATGCACCACGCGGGCTCTTCGGCGGCGAGGAAGGCAAGCGCGGCTATTGCGAAATCACGCGCAACGGCGTCACCGAACGCCTGGCGTCGAAGTCGATGGTCACGCTGAACAAGGGCGACCGTGTCAAGGTGTTCATGGGCGGCGGGGGCGGTTACGGCGATGCGAGCGAGCGCACCCCGGAACTGGTGGAAGCCGATATCTGTGATGGCATGGTAGCCAGCGCGCGCTAGACCGTGCGGCACTCTTTGGGGGAATAGAAATCATGAAGCATCGTTTCAGTGGTGTGCTGTCCCAATCGTTTGTGAAGTCGATCGCGGCGTCGGCGCTGCTGCTTGGCGCCGCTGGCGCGCAGGCCGAGATCTCCGACGGCGTGGTCCGCATCGGTCTGCTGACCGACATGTCGGGCGCGTTCTCGCAGTTCTCCGGCCAGGGGTCGGTCGTGGCCGCCCAGATGGCCATCGATGACTGTCTCGCCAGAGAGTGCAAGGGACTGAAGATCGAGCTGCTGACCGCCGACCATCAGAACAAGACCGATATCGCGCTGGCCAAGGCCCGCGAGTGGGCCGACGTCAACAAGGTGGATGCCTACGCTGACATGGTCAACTCCGCGGTGGCGCTCGCCATGGAGAGCCTGGCCGTGCAGAAGAAGAAGGCCGCGCTGTTCGCCGGCGGTCCCGTGCGCATTACCAACGAGGACTGCCAGCCCGAGTACGTCGTGCAGTGGATGTGGGACACCTACTCGCAGACCGCCGCGGCCATCAAGGGCATCGCGCAGGCGAAGCAACGCTGGTACTTCATCACGGTGGACTACGCGTACGGCAACGCGGCGGCCGCCGAGGCGCGCAAGCAGCTGGAGGCGCTTGGCGCGCAGACCGTCGGCGAGACCAAGCACCCGCTCAACAGCAGCGACATGTCGTCGCAGATCATCGCCGCGCAGCAGTCCAACGCGGACGTGATCGCGTACGTCAACTCGGGCGCGGACTCGGCCAATGCCATCAAGACCGCGAGCCAGTTCAAGCTCGGCGCCAAGAAGATGCAGGCGGCGTTCTTCCCGACGGTCTACGAGATCAAGGGCATCGGTCTCGACCAGGCCAAGGGGCTGCGCTTTCCGGAGAGCTTCTACTGGGACATCGACGACGGCACGCGCCGCTTCAGCAAGCGCTTCATGGACATCTACAAGAAGGGACCGCCGTCGCTGACGCACGCCGGTGTCTACTCGTCCGTGCTGCACTACCTGAAGGCCGTGGCATCCAGCAAGTCCGATGACGCCCAGGTGGCCATCCGCACCATGCACCAGCTTCCCATCCAGGACGACGTGGTACGCAATCCCAAGCTACGCCCCGACGGCCGCATGGTGCATGACTACTACTACTTCCGCGTGAAGAACCCCGAGGAGTCGAAGGGGCCGTGGGATCTGTACGCACTGGAGAAAACGCTGCCCGGCGACGACGTATTCCTGCCGGTCGGCAACAGCCAGTGCCGGGTCTTCAAGAACGCCTCGAAGTAGCCCGGCCCCAGGCTCGTACACGGCATGACTCCAGACGATCTGATACTCGAGACGCACGCGCTGACCAAGACGTTCAAGGGTTTTACCGCGGTCAGCGACGTGAACCTGCGCGTGAAGCGTGGTTCGATTCATGCCTTGATCGGCCCCAACGGGGCCGGCAAGACCACATGTTTCAACCTGCTGACGAAGTTCCTCGAACCGACGACGGGCACGATCCTGTTCAACGGTATCGACATCACGCGCGACAAGCCCGCGCAGATCGCGCGCCGCGGCGTGATCCGCTCGTTTCAGATCTCGGCCGTTTTCCCGCACCTCACGGTGCGGGAAAACGTTCGCATCGGTCTGCAACGCCAGCTCGGCACCGCGTTCCAGTTCTGGCGCAGCGAGCGTTCGCTCGACGTGCTGAACGATCGCGCGATGGCGCTGCTGGAGCAGGTCGGCCTGACCGAGTTCGCGGAGACCGTCACGGTGAACCTGCCGTACGGCCGCAAGCGCGCGCTCGAGATCGCCACCACGCTCGCGATGGAACCGGAACTCATGCTGCTGGACGAGCCCACGCAGGGCATGGGCCACGAGGATGTGGACCGCGTGACGCAGTTGATCAGGAAGGTCTCCGCGGGCCGCACGATCCTGATGGTCGAGCACAACATGAACGTGGTCTCGTCGATCGCCGACAAGATCACCGTCCTGCAGCGTGGCGCGATTCTCGCCGAAGGTTCGTACGCGGAGGTGTCGAAGGACCCGCGCGTGATGGAAGCGTACATGGGCACCGTCGATGCCGAACTGCAGGGGGCGCACTGAGATGACATCCACCATCCCTGCCCTCGAGATCGAGGGCCTGCACGCCTGGTATGGCGAATCGCACATCCTGCACGGCGTGAACCTCACCGTGAACCACGGTGAAGTGGTCACGCTGCTGGGCCGCAACGGCGCGGGCCGCACCACGACGCTGCGCGCGATCATGGGCCTCACGGGCACGCGCAAGGGCTCGATCCAGGTGAACGGGCACGAGACCATCGGCCTGCCCACGCACAAGATCGCGCACTACGGCATCGGCTACTGCCCGGAAGAGCGGGCCATCTTCTCGAGCCTCTCGTGCGAAGAGAACCTGCGGCTGCCACCCCCACTGAAGCACCAACGGGCGGGCATGAAGGAGGCCATGAGCGAGGCCGAGATCTACGAGATGTTCCCGAACCTCGCCGAACGCCGGCAGAGTCAGGGCACACGCCTCTCGGGCGGCGAGCAGCAGATGCTGGCCGTCGGCCGCATCCTGCGCACGGGCGCGAACCTGCTGCTGCTCGACGAGATCTCGGAAGGGCTGGCGCCCGTCATCGTGCAGGCGCTCGCGCGCATGATCCTCACGCTCAAGAAGAAGGGCTACACGGTGGTGATGGTGGAGCAGAACTTCCGCTTCGCCGCGCCGCTCGCGGACCGCTTCTACGTCATGGAACACGGCAACATCGTCGAACGCTTCGCGGCCAACGAGCTCCAGAAGAAGATGCCCGTCCTCAACGAATTGCTGGGAGTCTGAACACGATGGATATCTTCGGCTATCCGCTGCCGGCGCTGCTGTCCCAGCTGCTGCTGGGCCTCGTCAATGGCGCGTTCTACGCGATGCTGAGTCTGGGGCTGGCCGTGATCTTCGGCCTGCTCAACGTGATCAATTTCGCGCACGGTGCGCTGTTCATGCTCGGCGCCGTGCTCGCGTGGGCCGGCATGGAGTATGCGGGCCTCAACTACTGGGTGATGCTCGCACTCTCGCCGCTCGTTGTCGGCGCGCTCGGCGTGATCATCGAGAAGACCATGCTGCGGTGGATCTACAAGCTCGATCACATCTACGGCCTGCTGCTGACGCTCGGCATCACGCTCGTGATCGAGGGCGTGCTCCGCTCCATCTACGGCGTGTCGGGCCTGCCGTACTCGCCGCCAGAAGCGCTGCAGGGCGCGACCGACCTCGGCTTCATGATCCTGCCGAACTATCGCGGCTGGGTCGTGGTGGCCTCGCTCGTCGTCTGTATCGCCACGTGGTACGTGATCGAGAAGACCAAGCTCGGCGCCTATCTGCGTGCCGGCACCGAAAACCCGAAGATGGTCGAGGCGTTCGGCATCAACGTGCCGCTCATGGTCACGCTGACGTATGGCTTCGGCGTGGCGCTGGCCGCGTTCGCGGGCGTGCTCGCGGCGCCCGTCATCCAGATCTCGCCGCTCATGGGCCAGAACCTGATCATCGTCGTGTTCGCGGTGGTCGTGATCGGCGGCATGGGTTCGATCATGGGCTCGATTCTCACGGGCCTGGGCCTCGGCGTCATCGAGGGCCTGACCAAGGTGTTCTATCCCGAGGCCTCCGCCACGGTCGTGTTCGCGATCATGGCCATCGTGCTGCTGATTCGTCCCGCCGGCCTGTTCGGCAAAGACAAATAGAACCCCTGAGGATTCCTGCCGTGGACAAGAAAATACTCCCCCTGCTCGTTCTCGTCGTCATCCTCGTCGCGCCATTTGCGGGCGTCTATCCGCTGTTCGTGCTGAAGGTGCTGTGCTTCGCGCTGTTCGCCTGCGCGTTCAACCTGCTAATCGGCTACGCGGGCCTGCTGTCGTTCGGCCACGCGGCACTCTTCGGCGGCGCCGGCTATATCGCGGGCCATGCGCTCAAGCACTGGGGCATCACGCCCGAGCTGGCCCTGCTCGTGGGCACGCTGACCGGTGCGTTACTCGGCGCGGGCATGGGTGCGCTGGCCATTCGCCGCCAGGGCATCTACTTCTCGATGATCACGCTCGCCCTCGCGCAGATGCTGTACTTCGCCTGCCTGCAGGCGCCGTTCACGGGGGGCGAGGACGGCCTGCAGGGTGTGCCGCGCGGCAACCTGTTCGGCCTGCTGTCGCTGGAGGACGATCGCGTGCTCTATTACGTGGTCGTGGCGATCGTCGCCGCCGCATTCGTGCTGCTCGGCCGTATCGTCGCCTCGCCGTTCGGGTCCGTGCTGGCCGCGATCAAGGAGCATGAGCCGCGCGCCGTCTCGCTCGGCTATGACGCGGACCGCTTCAAGCTGCTCGCGTTCGTGCTGTCGGCCGCGATCTCCGGGCTTGCCGGCTCGCTCAAGGTGCTCGTGCTCGGTTTCGAGACGCTGACCGACGTGCACTGGTCGATGTCGGGCACCGTGATCCTGATGGCGCTGCTGGGCGGCATCGGCACGCGCTGGGGCCCCGTGCTCGGTGCGCTCGTCATCGTCACGCTGGAGACGCGCATCGGCGATATCGGCGCCTCGCTCGCATCGCTGACCGGCATTCCTGCACTCAACGCGCTCGGCGAATCGGTCACGATCGTCAGCGGACTGTTGTTCGTGGGCACGGTGATGTTCCTGCGCGGTGGCCTGATCTGCGCACTGGCGCCCATCGCGCGTACGAAGCGCGCCATGCAGTTGCGGCGCGTCGCGGCTCGGGACAAAATGCAGGAGACTTGAAACATCAGGAGTACCCGCATGCTGGATATCCGCCAACTGCACTATTTCGTGGCGGTCGCCGAGGACGAGCACGTCGGCCGTGCCGCCGAACGGCTGCATATTTCCCAGTCTCCGCTGAGCCGGCAGATCGCCCAGCTCGAGGAAAAACTCGGCCTCGTGCTGTTCGAGCGCGCGCAGCAACGCATTCGCCTCACGCGCGATGGCCGGGTGTTTCTTGCCGAGGCGCGCGCGTTCCTCACGCACGCCAGCCGGCTTGAATCGCTCGCGCGACGGCTCGGCAGCGGCGACGAAGGCGGCCTGTGCATCGGCTACCTCGAGTACGCGATGCATTCGGGCGTGCTGCCCAATGCGTTGCGGCAGCTGCGCGAGACGCGCCCCGCCGTGCATATCGCGCTCTACAACCAGCAATCGGCCGCGCAACTCGAAGGCCTGCGCCAGCGCAGCCTCGATATCGCGCTGGTCTGCGAGCCCCCTCCGGCCGACGATCCCGATCTCGACGCGGCGCAGGTGCTCAACGATCCGATGCTGCTCGTGCTGCCCGCCTCGCATCCGCTCGCCAACGCCACGCAGTTCACGCCCGACGACCTGGCCGCGCAGGAGTGGATCGGCGTGATGCACAAGGAAAGCGTGCTGCGCCACGATACGTTCATCGCCGCGTGCGCGCGGGCCGGCTTTACGCCGACGATCAAGATGGAAGCGACGGAGCCGCTGGCCGCGCTGGGACTCGTGGCGGCCGGGCTCGGGGTGACGACGATCCAGCAGAGCCTGCGTCACCAGGCGCCCGATGGCGTGGTGCTGCACGAACTGCCGTGGTTCGCATATCGCACGCCGCTGTGGGCGGCATGGCATCGTGTGAATCTGCGCCCGCTCGTGGAGTCGTTCCGCAAGACGCTGCTCGATGTAAGCAGCGCCAGGGCCGCGGCCACCGAGGCGCTCGAGGCGGCCATTGCCAGCGCCGCCTGAAGACTAGCCCCGCATTACTGCGCGAACCATGCCTTGACGATGTCGGGGTTCGCGCGCATCCAGTCGCGCGCGACCTGCGCCGACGGCTTCTTGTCCACGACGATCTGCCGTTCGAGCTCGGTCACGACGGGAATGCCCAGCTGCACGCGCGACAGCACCGTGCGCGTGCGCGCGGGCCATGTCTCCCATATCGCCTTGCGTACCACCACCACCGCCCGATCGGTACCGAACACGCCCTGCGGTTCCTCGAGCGCGCGCACCGGATATACCGCGTTCAGGTACTGCGGCTGCCAGAGCGGCATGACCATCCACTTGCCCGATGCGGTCGCGTCGGCGAGGCGCCTGGCCCATTCCGGCGCCGGCGCGATGCCGAGCTTGTAGCCGGCCGCTTCGAGCCCGTAGCGCTTCATGATCTCGCCGGAACCCACCATCAATCCCGACCCGGGCCCGACGCCGATGATGTCCTTGTCCATGCGCGCGGCCACGTCGGGCTTGCGCAGGTCATCCACCGAACGCACCGCCGATTCGGGCACATGCGCGGGCACGGCCCAGTAGAGCTTCGCGCCCTCGTAGAGCGTGGTCGCCTCGACAAGCTGGCTGGCGAGCGGCGCCTGCAGCTTGCCATGCGCATTCGGCAGCCACGAGGCGACGAGCATATCGACCTCCCCCTTGCCAAGACGGTCGTAGATGGTCGGGTGATTGCCTTCGGACACGGTGACCTTGTGGCCCAGATCTTCGAGCACGGCCTGCACCACCGCGCCGGTGGCGACGTAGAAGGTCAGGTTGATCTGGCCCATCGTCACGGGGGGCGCACTCTGCGCGCGGGCAGGTGTCACGACTCCCGCGACTCCCACCATTCCCAGGCTCACGGCCACCGCGGCCAGCGTTCGCACGACATGCTTCAACATCGATTCCTCTCCGAGGGTGGTAAAAAATGGGTCATGACTTGAAGACGATCATCTTCTCTTCGGTCATCTCATCGACGGTCCACGGAATGCCGCCGATGCCGTAACCCGATTCGCGGCGGCCCGCAAAGGGCATCCAGTCCGTACGGAACGCGGTGTGGTCGTTGATCATGACCGCCGAGGCATCGAGGCGCTCCGCCGCGTCGAGCGCCACGCGCAGGTTCTCGGTGAACACGCTCGCCTGGAATGCGACCGGCAGCGAATTGGCCGATTCGATCGCCTCGTCGATATCGGTGTAGCGATAGATGCAGGTAAGCGGACCGAAGACTTCCAGCGTGGAGACCTTGGCATCGCGCGGCGGTTCGACCAGCACCGACGGCTTGAGCGTGGTGTCGCTCAGACGGCCGCCGCCGATCAGCCGCGCGCCGCCGGTCACGGCCTCGTCGATCCAGCTCTGCACGCGCGCGGCCTCCTTCGGCGAGATCAGCGGCCCCACTTCCGTTTCCGCCAGCGTGGGATCGCCCACCTTCAGTTGCGCCACGCGCGCGGCAAAGCGCTCGGTGAACGCGTCGGCAAGATCGGCATGCACGTAGATGCGCTGCGTGGAAACGCAGACCTGCCCCGCGTGGTAGTACCCGCCCTTGACCAGCGGCTCGACGATCTTGTCGAGATCGGCGGAGCGGTCGATGATGGCCGGTGCCACGCCGCCGTGCTCGAGCGCGCAGCGCGCGCCCGGCGCGAGCTTCGAACGCAGATGCCAGCCCACGCGCGCGGAGCCGATAAAGCTCAGGAATGCCGTGCGCGGATCGGTGACGAGCTTCTCGGCGAGGTCGGTCGATTCAGGCACGAAGGTCTGGCACCAGCCATCGGGCAATCCCGCCTCCCGCACGAGTTCGGCGAACCGCAGGCAGGACAGCGGCGTCGGCCCCGCGGGCTTGATGATGACCGGACAGCCCGCGACGATGGCCGGCACGATCTGGTGCACGACGAGATTCAGCGGATGATTGAATGCCGAGATGGCCGCCACGACGCCGATCGGCTCGACGATCGTGAACGCGCGCCGCGCGTCGCTCGCGCGCGTAAGGCCCATCGGAATCTCACGCCCGGCCTTCGTGCGCAGCACGTCGATGCCATTGCGCACGCCATCGATCGCGCGATCGGTCTCGATCAGCGCATCGGTCAGCGGCTTGCCGCCCTCGCGCGCGATCTGCATGCCGAGCGCATCGCGTTCGGCCTCCATGAGCGCGGCCAGCCGTTGCAGGATGGCCATGCGCTCATGAACGGGAATCCATGTGGACCGGTCGCGGAACAGCCGCCGGGCCGTGACGAGCTTGCGCTCCAGCGCCGCGGCGTCGTCGCTCTCGATATCGGCAATCGGCTTGCGGTCGAACGCCTGGACAACTTCGATCATGGCAGGACTCCTCGTTCATCGGTGATCACCCTGGAAACTAGCAGTCCGCACGATAGTGCGTGGTTAAACGCTGTGAAAATGTAACGCCGACGACGCTTGCGTGTGCACGAATCTTCTTAGCTGTCGGCGAGCCGTCTCGCGCAGGCCATGGCCGCTTCGATGGCAGCCGCGATCTTCTGCGGCGCGCCCGGTTCGCGCGCGCGCAACGCGTACGACGGATGCCATGTCGCGACGAGCCACGTGCCGTCGTCGGTACGAACGGGGGTGTCCAGATAATCGCGCAACTCGGCCTTGTGCCCGAGGATCGCGCGCAGGGCCGTGGCACCGAGCGTGACGATGACCATGGGCCGCACCGTCGCGCGCTCCTGTTCCAGCCAGTGGGCGCAGGCCTCCACCTCGCGTTGCGCGGGGGTCTTGTGCAGGCGCCGCTTTCCGCTTGCGATCCATTTGAAATGTTTGACCGCATTGGTCATGAAGACCGTGTCCGGTGCCACGCCGGCGCGGCGCATCGCATCGTTCAGCACCTTGCCGGCGGGACCCACGAACGGCCGTCCGGCCAGATCTTCCTGATCGCCGGGCTGCTCGCCCACGAGCATGATGCGCGCGGCGTCCGGGCCGTGGCCCGCGACCGCCTGCGTCGCGTGCTGCCAGAGTTCGCAGCGGCGGCATTGGTCGAGCGACGTCGGGGCCGCGCGCTGCGGCAACGCCTGTTCGGCCTCCACGGCCACCTGCTTGCCGCGCATCGCGCCCACGGTGCCTGCCTGCGCCACGCGGCGCGCGCCATTGCGCGCTTCGGCGACCATGCCGGGAATCAGCGCGCCTTCGGGCAGGCCTTTCCAGAAGCGCACCGGCATGTGCTGGTGCAGCGCGCCCTCGTTGATGCGCGCCGGATTGAACGTGCTGCGGTAGTACGCGAGCCATAGCGGTTCGGCGCGGTCGCCGGCGGCGGCGTTGTGCAATGCCGCCGCGCCGGACGCATCGGCGTCGTCCGGTGCCGCCGACAACTGCATCGTCTGGCCGTTCCAGAGCGCCGCGCCCTGCGGCGTGCCGATCCACCACGATGCCGTGCCCATGCGTTTGGCAAAATGCTCGGCCGCTTCTTCGAGCACGTCGTGGTCCGGTTCGTACCATGCGACGAACTGCGGCAGATCGCCGGCCACTTCGCCGGCGGCGATGGCGTCGGCCTCGGGGCCGGGCGGCGGCCCGCCGCATTCGCGAAAGCGCACGTAGGCGATCATGTCGTGCATCGCGCGGCGGACCGATTTCGCCATGGCATGCAGGCGCGCGCCGTCCTCGTCGGCGGCGGAGGCGACGGCGCGGTCGCCCTGCTGCCAGCGCCAGAGCACGCGGTAGAGGAATGCCCAGCGTTCGGGCGAGCGGAATCGCGCGGCGTCGCGCAGCAACTGGGAAAGCGCTTTGGAAATGCGGACCTGGGGAGGTGACGGCGATGCAAGTGCCGGCGATGCAGCGGCCTCGGGGAATGCATCCGGGACGGGTGCGGCGTCCAGCGCCAGTTGCTCCATCGCCGTCGCCCGCCCCGGGCCGCGTTCGAGCCATGTCACCGTTTCCGGCGCCCACTGCGCGGCCAGCGCGCGCAATGCCTGCTCGCGCCACGCGGCATAACCGCCGCCGACCGCGCACTCGACGGTAAGCGTGCGCGCGGCCATGCTCATAACAAGGCGAGTTGCTGCTGCATCGGCTGCAGCGGTGACAAGGCGCGCCGCAGTTGCTCGGACGTCGGATCCGCGAGCGCGGGCCGATAGTCCTGCACGACGACGAACGGCTTGACCGTATCCATCGCACACCGCAGCCGCACGAGGTCCTGGTACCGCACCGCGCGCAACCGCCGCAACTCGGCGATCCGTTTGGCATTGCGCATGCCGATGCCCGGCACACGCGCAATCATCCGCTGCGGCGCGCGATTCAGATCGACGGGAAACGACTCGCGGTGTGCCAGCGCCCAGGCCAGCTTGGGATCGATATCGAGCGGCAGGTCGCCATCGTTCTGGAACAGCTCCTCCGCGCCGAACCCGTAGCCGCGCAACAGAAAGTCCGCCTGATAGAGCCGATGCTCGCGCAACAGCGGGGGCGCCTTGGCCGGCAACCCGCCGGGACTGTCGGGGATCGGGCTGAACGCCGAGTAATAGACGCGCTTGAGCTTGTACGCGCCATAGAGCGTCTGCGCGGTCTGGAGAATCGTGCGGTCATCGGCGTCATCGGCGCCGACGATCATCTGCGTGCTCTGTCCGGCCGGCGCCTTGGCTGGCGCATGATGCGGCGCCCGCTTTTCGTGCTCGGCCTCTTCCTGCGCCAGCCGGATGGTCCCCATCGCGCGCTTGATCGTATGCACGCTCTTCTCGGGCGCCAGCCGCTGCAGGCCGCCGTCGGTCGGCAATTCGATGTTGACGCTGAGCCGGTCCGCATGACGTCCGGCCGCGTCGATCAGTTTCGGATCGGCATCCGGAATCGTCTTCAGGTGGATATAGCCGCGGAACCGATGGTCCTCGCGCAGCGATCGCGCCACCTCGACCAGCTGCTCCATCGTGTAGTCGGCGCTGCGGATGATGCCCGAGCTCAGGAACAGCCCGTCGATATAGTTGCGGCGGTAAAAATCGAGCGTCAGGTCCACGACCTCGCTCGGCAGAAACCGCGCCCGGGGCACATTGCTGGACCGCCGGTTCACGCAATATTGGCAATCGTACTGGCAGAAATTGGTCAGCAGGATCTTGAGCAGCGAGACGCAGCGGCCATCCGGCGTAAAGCTGTGGCAGATGCCGGCGCCCGTGCTGGCACCCAGCCCCTCTCGCCCGCGCGAGTCGCGCCTGGGCGCACCACTGCTGGCGCAGGAGGCGTCGTACTTGGCGGCATCCGCCAGAATCTCGAGTTTGGTGAGCAGTTCCATGGGGGCGGGCGCCGATACTGTATGGATATACAGTATTCTACGCATCTGCCTCCGACATGCAAGGTGCGTGCACCGGACTCAGCCGATCTTCTTCAGCGCATCCGCCTTGTGAATCGCTTTTTTCCCGCTGCGTGCGCTCTTTACCTCATATTGCGGGTCGGCCGGCGTGGCCTTGGCCGTATGGCCGCCGGCCTTGGCGGTAGCGGTCACCTTGCGGGTGACCGTGCCTTCGGTGGGGCCTTGCGAGGTCTGCCAACGGACCTTGTCCCCCTTCGAGACGCCCTTCGAGACGCCCTTCGATACCTTGGTCATGCCGCGCTCCGGTGGATGATCGATACACCGGGGCGCGCAAGGACCGTGCCTTGCCCGATCACGCCGCCCGGAAGTACGCCACCGCGCGATCGAGTTCGCGCCCCTGGTCTTCGAGCGAGCGCGAAGCGGCAGCCGCCTGCTCCACGAGCGCGGCGTTGCGCTGCGTCACCTCGTCCATCTGCACGATCGCCTGATTGATCTGGCCGATGCCACGGCTCTGCTCGCCGGCCGCGCTCGTGATCTTGGCGATGATCTGCGTCACGCGCTCCACCGCGTGCATGACCTCGGACATGGTCTTGCCCGCTTCTTCCGCTACGCCCGACCCATTGCGGATCTTTTCCAGCGACGCATGGATCAGCGTCTTGATCTCCTTGGCCGCCGTCGAGGAACGCTGCGCCAGCGTCCGGACCTCGCCCGCCACCACCGCGAAGCCACGCCCCTGCTCCCCGGCACGCGCGGCTTCCACGGCCGCATTGAGCGCGAGGATATTGGTCTGGAACGCAATGCCCTCGATGATCCCGACGATGTCCTCGATGCGCGCCGAGCTCTCGTTGATATCGTGCATCGTGCGCACCACGTTACCGACGTGGCCGCCGCCGCGCCGCGCCACATCGGAGGCATCGGACGCCAGATCGTTGGCGCGCGTCGCGTGCTCGGCCGTCTGGCGCACCGTGGTGGTCAGCTCTTCCATGCTCGCCGCGGTTTCTTCGAGCGATGCGGCCTGCTGCGTGGTGCGCGACGACAGGTCGTCGGTGCCGGAGGCGATCTCGGCCGAACCGGAAGCAATCGCGTCGGACGCATGGCGGACCTTGCCGATGAGGTGCACCAGCCCGTTCTGCATCACGCCCATGGACGCCAGCACGCTGCCTGCGTAGGCGGCGTCCGCACCGTCGATCGGGCTCAGGTCGCCCGACGCCACGCGTTGCGTCGCCGCGCTCAGGACCGACGGTTCGGCACCGAGCGCGCGCAGCAGCCCGCGCGTGATCAGCAGCCCGAATCCGATGGCCGCCGCCAGCGCGAGGAGGCTGATGCCCAGCACCGTGTTGCGCAGGGTCACGGCGCGCGCTTCGGCGTCGCTCACGCTCTGTTCGGCGCGGCCAGCCGTGTATTGCTGGTAGGCGTCCGTTGCCTGTACCAGCGCGGCCAGCAGCGGCCGGCATTCGACGTTGATCTTGGTGACGGCCTGCTCGCGCTCGCCGGCCATCGCCAGACGCACGATATCGAGCGCGACGGGCCCATAGCGCGACTCCACGCGCGCGATATCCGCCACCAGCCTGCGCGCGGTGTCGCTCGCGTCCGGCGCGCTCGCAATGCGCGACTGCAGCGTTTCCAGCTTGTGCATGACTTCCTCGTGGGCGCGCTGGACTTCGGCGTACTCGAGCTTGCGGTCCGCGTCGGTAGTGACCAGCACGAGATTGCGCGCCGCGATGGCACGTCGATCGACGGCCGTGCGGATGTCGTGCGCAAGCAGCGCCCGGCCGTTGATGCCGTCGATAAATCCGGCAAAGCGGCGATTGGCGTCGCCGAGCGCATAGATCGACAGTGCCGACACGATCAGGACAATGGCCACCAGCGCGCCATAACTCGCGCGCAGCTTGCCCCGGACGGTCCAGGATTTGCTGAACATCATGAAGAACTCCCCGTTCTCTAGCTTGTTTGACGAGTGCACTGCGAGGTCTCTGACGGACCTGTGGACGCCAGTCGTGCCAGCGCTGCCCGTATATCGGCAGCGCTCGTTAAACCCGAAGGGGAATCTTCGCGTAACCGCTCTGCACCACGTCCTCTGCACCACTTTTTCGGCTCATGTACCATGCGCGATGCACGGCGCGAACGCGCCGGTTTCCGCAGGGGAATGCATGGAAATACCGGGACATCCGACATGGCGCGCGCTCGATCACGAGGCGCTGGCACGCATTCGGCGCGAGACGCCGGCGCACGGCGCCACGGCGCATTTCAATAACGGTTCGGCGAGTCTGGCGCCGGCTGCGGTGCTCGACGCATTGTCGGGCTGGATCGGGCGCGAGCGTGCCGTGGGGCCGCATCGCGCGCTGGCCGAGCATGCGGAGACCCTCGGGGACGTGCATGCGAGCATCGGGCGCCTGCTCGGCGTTCCGGCCCACTCCATTGCGCTTGCGCCTTCGGCCAGCGCGGCATGGGCGACGGCGCTCAGCGGCGCATTGCAGTCCTCCCGTCCGGTGCACGTGATCAGTGCCGCGTCCGAGTACGCAGCCAATGCCGCGTATCTGCGCGTGGCCCTGCGCAAGGGGCGAATCGCGCTGACCGTGCTGCCGGCCGATGCCGATACGCCGTTGCTGGAACAGGTGCGGCAGGCACTGCGCGATATGGCGCCCGGCGCGATGCCCGTGGTCTCGCTGCCTGCCGTGTCGGCAACGTTCGGCACCGTGTTGCCGCTCGATGGCATCGGCGAACTCGTGCATGCGCGCGATGGGCTGTTCTTGCTCGATGCCAGTCACCTGATCGGCCAGCGTCCCTTCGACGTACGCGCCAGCGGCGCCGACGTACTGCTGTTTCCGCCCCGCAAATGGCTGCGCGGTCCGCGCGGCATGGCGGCCGCGCATTATTCCGAGCGCGCGCTGCGGCTGCTCGATCTGCCCGATGGGCTCGATGTCCGGGGTGCGTACTGGTCCGCGGACGACATGCATGTGCGGGAAGGCGCGATCCGCTTCGAACCGAGCGAAATGCATCCGGGGCTCAAGCTCGCGTTTCGGGCGGCCAGCGATTACGCGCAGGCAGTCGGGCTCGATCGCATCGCGGGAACCATCGCTCAGGTGCGTGGCCGTATCGTGACGGCCATTGAAGCCGCCTGCGGCTGGCTGCCGCGCGAGGCGGCCGATGCCGATAACAGCGCGCTGATCACCTATGCATTGCCCGCGTACCTGCCGGGCGCCGAGGCACTGAGCGATGCGCTGCGCGCGCAGGAGATCCACACGGCGGCCGTTGGGCTCCAGCACACGCCGTGGGCCTTTCGATCGCCCGATGCGCGCGCGCTGTTGCGGCTGACGCCGCATTACTACACGAGCGACGACGAGATTGCCGCGCTGGCCGCGGCGCTGGCGCAGTACCGGCGCCAGTAACCTCGCCGACTTACACGGCCAGCTTCTTCAGCCCTTCCAGCACGGCGGCGCCCTTGAAGGGCTTGACGATCCAGCCCTTCACGCCGGCCGCCTTGCCCCGATCCTTCATCGCGGGGCTGCTTTCCGTGGTCAGCATCACCACGTTCACGCTCTTGTTGCCGAGCTCGCCGCGGATCTTCTCGACCATCGTCAGGCCGTCCATATTGGGCATGTTGACGTCGCTGATGATCAGGCGGATGCCGGGGTCCGCCTTGAGCCGCGACAGGCCATCCTTGCCGTCCACGGCAATCTGCACGTCGAGTCCGCTGCCGCGCAGAAAGCCCGCCACTTCGTCGCGCACGGCGCTCGAATCGTCCACTACCAGAATCTTTGCCAAGGTATTCTCCTGCTAAAAATCAGAACAGTTCGAGTTCGCCGTCGCTCGTCGCGTTGCTCGTCGCGTTGCTCGTCGCTTCCTCGGCGCCTGCATCGATATGGAAATCGATGGGCACGCGCGTGAACAGGCATGTCGTCGCATCGATGACCACGCCGTCCGCGATGGCGACGCACACGTCCGCGCGGTAGTCGGGCTTCAGGCTATCGATATGGCGCAGGCTATGGCCACCCAGTGCATAGGGCGTGGACATCCCGAGGTCGGGGAAATGCCGGACCAGTTCCTGGTTGATCGCGCCGCAGCACAGGTTGCCGAGCTCCAGCAGCGTGTCCCGCAGTTCGCCCGCGTTGTCCCGCGCGTAGTAGGCCGCCGTGGCCGCATCGTTGCGGAAGCGCAGGAACAGCATGTAGCGGAAGCCCATGGCGGAGATCGTGAGCGCCACGACCGGGTCGTTGCCATCGACACTGCCATCGATGCGGCCCTCGACGCGCCCATCGACGCGCCCATCGCTGTCGGCGGCGGGTATCGTCACGCGGTCGATCGTGCAGGTGTCGCCGGGCTGCAATACGAGGCGCGAGCGCACCGCGCGCTCGAGCACGTGTTCGAGGCTTTGCCGTGCCTGCGTCCCGATCATGCCGCCTTGCACTGGCAAGCCTCCTCGAGCCGCTCGGCCAGCATCGCAACGCTGGCCAGCGAGGCCGTGACCATCTTGCCGCCGGCCTGGATATCCTGGAACGTCGCCGTCGTCGTCAGATCGCTCTGATGCAGGCTGTCGCCATAGCTCTTCGACAGCGCCTCGGAGCGGGCCGCCAGCGCGCGCACCTCGCCGGCCACCACGCCGAAGCCACGGCCCGCCGCGCCGGCGCGGGCGGCTTCGATGGACGCGTTGAGCGAAACGATGACCACGTGCCGGACGATCGACGACAGTTCCATGTTCTGCGCGTGCATCGACTGGTTGCGGGCCATCAGCGAGATCATCTGCTCGTGCCACCGCTCGAACGTATGCGCGAGCCCGCGCAGCCGCTGGATTTCCCCGGCAATGCGCTGCGCCTGTTCCTGTGCGTCGGCCTGCTGCCGCCGGCTTTCCGCCAGCTCGGCATCGCGTTGGGCCAGCAGCGCCGCCTGTTCCGCGGCCGCCGCTTCCACGCGCTCCAGTTCCGCATGCAGCGTCTGCAGGTCCTGCTCGCAGACATCGAGCTCGCCCCGCAGCGTGGCGTTGGCCTGCTCCAGCAGTGTCACCGCGCCGTCCCGCTCGATTCTCGCGTGCGTTGCCGCGGTCCGCGCGCGAGCGCGCCACGCCATGCCCGCTACCGCCGCGATGGCTGCCGCCCCGGTCAGCGCGCCCATTCCAAACTCGACCATACCGCGTACTCCTTCCGTCACCGTGAATCAGGGCGCCTGCAGTGTCATCGACGCAGGCGCCTCCGCCAGCGCGGCCACGCTATCCACGGCAAACTTCCCCGGCAGGCTCACCACGGTCTGGAACTGCCGGAACGACGCGCCCGCATGGTTATCGGTAAAGCGCAGTTCGATGGTGCCGCCCGAGCGGCTCAGGAATTCGCGCACCGCATCCATGCCCACGCCGCGTCCGGAGACCGTCGTGATCGACTCGGCCGTGGAGAATCCGGGATGGAAGATGAACTGCGCGATGGCTTCGTCGCTCAGCACCGCGTCGTCCGCGACCCAGCCCCGTTCGGCGGCGGTCGCGCGGATCCGGGCCAGCGCGAGGCCGCGGCCGTCGTCGGCCACGGTGATCTGGAGCGTCTGGCCATCGACGCCCGCGTCGATGCGAATCCGGCCCGCCACGGGCTTGCCGGCCGCCATGCGCGCCTGCACGGGCTCGATGCCATGGTCGATCGCGTTGCGCAGCAGATGCGTGAATACGTTCTCGAGCATCCCCGCGACTTCCGCGCGCAGCCGGTAGCCGTTGTCCTGGATGATGACCTCCGGCGCCGCCTTGCCGAGCTCGGCGGCCAGGGACGGCAAGGCTTCCACCACCGGCGCCAGTACCTCGCCGAGGCTCGAGGCGTCGAGCACGCGCAGGATGCGGTGCACGGCCGCGCGCATCGACACCAGTTCGGCAAGGCTATCGGTCCGTACGCCTTCCAGCAGGCGCAGGCTCTCGCGCACATGGCCCGCGGTATCGTCCTGAGGCGCCACGTTCCGCTCGGGCGCGCCACCGCGTGCGCGCTTGCGGCCGAGCTTGTCCTCGTTGATCTCGCGATAGCGCGCCAGTGTGTCGCGCACGCGCGCCACGTCGCTGAGCAGCGCATCGGGGTTCCACGCATTGGCCTCGCGCTCTAGGCTGCGCAGCAGCTCCAGCCGCTGCTCGGCCTCGTGCACGACGTCCGTCAGATGCAGGAGCTTGTAGGTGCGCGCATTGCCCTTGATCGTATGCATATTGCGGAACAGTGCGGCAATGGCGGCGTCGTCGGCTTCCGTTGACTGGCGGATGATGTGCTCGTTCTCGTGGACGAAGCCGTGCGCGGTCTCCATAAAGCGATGGAACTTCTCTTCGCCCACCGCGAGAATCTCGCCGATCATCTCGAGGCTGCGTCGCTGCTCGCTGGCCTCGGCGGCCAGTTCGCGCAGTTGCGTCACGTCGCGCACGCATAGCATCAGGCGGACGATCGTATCGGCATCGTCGGTAATGGCGGACCAGCTCAGGTCGAGCACCTTGACCTCCCCGTCGGCCATGCGCTTCTCGACCTCGGTCGGCAGCAGGTGCTCGTTGAATACGAAGTTGATGCCGTCCTGGCCGAGGCACGCGTCGATGGCGGCTTCGGTCTGCGACAGCGCGTCGGCGCCGAGCCCGGCATCGGCGAAGACCAGTTCCATGACGTTGCGGCCGGCAATGTCGCGCGTGTCGAAGATCTGTTCGAGGTACGCCGAATACTCGGGGTGCACGATGCCGCCATCGACCACGGTCAGGATGCCCTGCTGCATGTTCTGCAGGATCGCCTGGATATCGGTGGTCTTCTGTCGCAACTGCGACGCGCTCTCCTGGATCCGCTCGATCATCTGGTTGAACGCGGCGATCGAATGGCCAATCTCGTCCATGCGACCGACTTCGATGCGGCGCGTAAAATCCTGGCTCGCCGCAATCTCGCTCATCGTGGTCTGCATGCGCGTGAGCGGCCGCGCGATCTGGCGGTGGAGCAGCCAGCCGACCAGCGACAGCAGCAGCACGGCCGCCGCGCTGACCAGGCCGATGGTGCCGGCGGCGCTGTCCAGCTGGCCGTTGAGCGAGGCAATCGCATCGTCCTTCTCGCGATTCTTCTCCACGCGCAGCGTATCGACGATCTTTTCCATCTCGTCGCGATACCGCGCGACGTTGGCGAACAGGAAGGCCTGCGCGATCTCGTCTCGGCCCGCGGCCTTCATCTCCGCGGTTTCGCGAATGGCGTCGAAATAATTGGCGAGGCTTTCGCCGGCCTGCGTCATCAACCCCTTCTGCGCATGGGTCGCGGCATTGGCCGACTGCCGGGCCAGCGCCTCGCGCAGCGCCGCCTGCCGGGTCTTCAGGTCTTCCTGCGCCTGGCCCAACAGGTTGGCGTCGGGCGCGTAGACGAGCGCCATGGTGGCCAGCTGCACGTCCTTGACCAGCGACACCACGTCGGCGGACGCCAGCGCGCTGGGCACGACGCCCTCGGTCACGCGTTTCACTTCGGATGCACTGGCACGTGTCTGCAGGACGGCGTAACCGCCAATGGCGGTCAACGCCAGACACATCAGGACGATCAGCAGCACGATGCGCTGACGAATGGTCATGGCAAAGCTCCCCGGCAATACGAATGTCAAACCCTTCAGGCGAAGGCAATCCGCCTCGTTCTATGCGAGGCAGCGAATCGATTTACCTGGATTATGCGAACGGACTCATGACCCCGCGATGACATGTCATGAAACCGCCATCCCCTCGAACGTGGGGGCGCTTAGGGTGCAGAAAATTCCGATGCACGACATGCTGGACCGGGCGATTGGAATTTTTTACCAAGAGTTCCAGCTTTGCTTAAATCTGACAAAAGTATTGAGCGTGCGTTATCAGACAGACACCGACATCGCGGCCTGCTAGCGGGGACTACATTGGATCTCAGGATCTGACCCATCCTGAATCACCCCCCGAATCACCCCCTGCTCCCCGCCGCTCCCCGGCGGGTTTTTTTTTGTGGGTTGCGTCGGAATGGCCTTGTCGGAATGACCTTATCAGGCCAAAGGCTCCGCTGCCTTCAAACGCTCGGTCGCGACAGGCCGGCATTGTGCAATGGCCCGCTGGAAACTCTGGATGGCAATCTCCACGTCGGCCTCCGTCGTAAAGCGGCCGAGACTCAGCCGCACCGTGCGCTCCGCGGCGTCGGCTGCCAGCCCGATACCCGTCAACACATGCGACGGCGTGCCCGCCGCCGAATTGCAGGCGGACGTGGACGACACAGCGAGGTCCCCGGCCAGCATGAACGGGAAGAAGCCGGCCAACGCCACCGTCAGGCTGAGCGTATGCGGAATGCACGGCGCGTTGCCCGCGTTTCGCGTGACGACACCCGAAGCCCGTACACCATCGAGCAGGCGCGCGCTCAGTTGCGCGATACGCTGGTTGTCGGCCGCCATCTCCGTGCGCGCGAGTTCGCTAGCCGTGCCCATGCCGACGATCTGGTGCGTGGGCAACGTGCCGGACCGCAGGCCCTGCTCGTGGCCACCGCCGTGCATCTGGCAGGCGACACGCGGCGCCACCTCGCGGCTCACGTAGAGCGCGCCGATACCCTTCGGGCCATAGAACTTGTGTGCCGACATCGACAACAGATCGATGCCCATTGCCTTGACGTCGATCTCGACCTTGCCCGCGGCCTGCGCGGCATCCACGTGCAGCAAGGCGCCAGCGGCGTGCACCACGCGGGAAATCTCGGCAATGTTGGTCAGCGTGCCAATTTCGTTGTTCACCATCATCAGCGACACGAGTCCCGTGGTATCGGTGAGCGCGGCTTCGACGGCGGCCAGCGAGATCTCGCCTGACGCGTCCGGCGCAAGATAGCTCACGGCGACGCCAAGCCGTTCGAGATGGGACGCCGTATCGAGAATCGCCTTGTGCTCGAGCTTGCTGGTCACCAGATGACGGCGGTGCTGCTCGCGATCGAAGAACCCCTTGAGCGCCAGGTTGTTGGACTCGGTGGCGCCGGACGTCCAGACGATCTCCGAAGCCGCCGCGCCAATGAGCGCCGCCACCTGGGCACGGGCCTGCTCGACGAGGTGCTTCGCCTTGAGCCCCGCCGTGTGAGAGCTCGACGCCGGGTTGCCGAAGACACCGGCGGCGCCCATGCAGCCGAACATTGCGTCCATGACGCGGGTGTCCGCGGGGGTGGTCGCGGCGTAATCGAAGTAGCGCTGGGTGTCGGTGCTCATTGTTGCCGATCGTTCCAAGAGGGAGTTCCAAAGTAGAACGACCATGCTACGACGCAGCGTCTGGAACGGCGTTCCAAGATCTGCCAGCGATGGCGACCCGCATGAAAACTTATGCTATCGGTCGCTCGATAAGAGGAATATTTTTCCTGGCCTATTTCTTCCTGGCCTATTTCTTCACTGCGGCAGGGTCGTAGACCACGTAGATCTTCGTGTAGCCCTTGGTCTCGAAAACACCGCTCCAGCCCTTGGGAATCGTTACCGATTCTCCCGCGTGAACGATCATCGACGAGCCGTCCGACGAGGTCAGCTTGACGCTGCCGGAGAGAAAGTACAGGAACTCCTCGTACGGAAACCCCGGGGCCTCCGCGATTTCCTCGCGCATCGGGCCCGACTTGTACATGCCGGTCTGGAACGCGCCATCCCGCGACGTGGACGTGACGGCATCGATGGCCGCCGTGCCGTTCTCGCCCGGCTCCTTCTTTGCGTTCGGCCCCTTGAAGATCGCGCCGCGAACTTCCGTGCGGGTGGTTTTGATGGGCTTGACGACTTCCGCGTGCGCCATGCCGGCGAGGCACATGGCGGCAGCCACCAGCGTGGCGCGAAGGAGAGGTGTGGACATGACGGGCATGGGAGAAAGATGGGACGAAAGGCATCATAAGGGCGTATGGCGCACTTGGAGCGTGTGTGCCCTGCGCCCTCCTGACGCGGGCGTGCGAATCGGCAACCGCGGATGCGTAGAATGGCGCCGTGCCAGACCCAGAAACCCTCCCGCTCCCCGATAAGCTCCTCCATAAGCTCCCCGACAGGCCCCCGGCAACGCACGCCCTGCAGCGCGATATCGCCGCCTGCACGCATTGCGCCGCGCACCTGCAGGCCGGGCCACGCCCGATCGTCCAGTTCAGCGCCACCTCGCGCATCCTCATCGTCGGCCAGGCGCCCGGCTCCCGCGTGCATGCGAGCGGCGTGCCGTTCGACGACGCCAGCGGCGATCGCCTGCGCGACTGGCTCGGCATCGGCAAGGACACGTTCTACGACGCCTCGCGCATCGCGCTGATGCCCATGGGGTTCTGCTATCCGGGCAAGGGCGGCAGCGGCGACCTGCCCCCGCGGCGGGAATGTGCGCCGTTGTGGCACGCACGCGTGCTGGACTGCCTGCCGCAGGATCGCCTGACGCTGCTCGTGGGGACCTATGCGCAGGCAAGGTATCTGCCGCAGTCCAAATGCTCGATGACCGAGCGCATTGCCGACTTCCGCCGGTTCGGACCGAATGTGTTTCCGCTGCCGCATCCGTCATGGCGCGTGGTGCTCTGGATGCGCCAGCAGCCTTGGTTCGAGGCCGAATTGCTGCCCGCGTTGCGTGCCGCCGTACGCCGCCGCCTGGCTTGACTTGAAAGAAAGTCATTGACGTGCACAGCAACCCTCTGTATAAACAGCCCTCGCAGGATCTCAAGTTGTTGCTTTCAATGTTGCTTCCTTGATCGTCATGCCTCGGTGGCGTTTCTGCTGCCCGAGAACTCTCTCTTTAAGGAATCCAACATGGAAACCGGTACCGTTAAGTGGTTCAACGACGCAAAGGGCTTCGGCTTCATCACCCCGGACGCAGGTGGTAACGACCTGTTCGCGCACTTCTCCGAGATCCAGGGCAGCGGCTTCAAGTCGCTCGCCGAAGGCCAGAAGGTTCGCTACGTCGCTGGCGTTGGCCAAAAGGGCCCGGCTGCAACGAAGATCGAAGCGATCTAAGCTGCTGCTCGCCTGATGGTGAAAAAAACCCCGCACTGCGGGGTTTTTTTTATGGGATCTCAGTGTTCGCCCCCCATGTCCGCCCGCCATGTCCGCCATCTCCTCCCGCCTGCCCCCGATCCACTGCCTGCTGGCCTTCGAGGCCCGCGCGCGGCTTGAAAGCGGCGTGCTCGTCGCGAAGGAACTCAATATCACGCCGAGCGCGGTCAGCCATCGCATCCGCCAGCTCGAGGACTTCACCAACCTGACCCTGTTCACCAAGGTCAACGGCAATATCGTGCTGACGCCCGACGGGCAGTCGTATCTGGAAACGGTCCGCGGCGCGCTCTATGCGCTCAGCTACTTTTCCACGCGCGGCCGTGCCGCCAGGCCCAAGCAGAAACTCCGGCTCAGTTCCCCGCCCACCTTTGCCGCGCGCATGCTGATTCCGCGCCTCGAGCAGATTCGCGAGCAGTTCCCGTCGATCGAGGTCGATATCCAGCTGTCGGTGCCGCTGATCGGCGCAAAGGCCGAGCCCGCCGATATCGATTTTCGGTTTGGCGACGGCAACTATCCGGGCCGCAATGTCGTGAAGGTGCTCGACGAGAAGGTCGTGGCGGTTTGCCATCCCGAGTTCGCGCGCCGGCACGGTCCGTTCAAGAAGGTTTCCGACCTGCGTCCCGAGTACCTGCTGCGCTGCTCGATCGATCCCTGGCGGCCATGGTTCCAGGCGGCCCGGCTCGACTGGTCGGAGCCGGAAAGCCACTTCTCGTTCTCCGACGTCGGCCTGTTCGCGGACGCCGCGGCCCATCAGGCCGGCATCGCACTGGTGCGGCCGAGCATGGTCGGAGAGCACCTCGAGAACGGGACGCTGGCCGTGCTGTTCCCGAGCATCATGGCGGCGCCCTATTACGCCTACTATGCGACGTGCGCGCCCGAGTCGTACCAGCGCCCCGAGGTGGAGACGTTCATCCGATGGCTCGAGGACGCCCTGTACGACCCGTCGAGCCGCTACAGGCTCCCGAGAAAGCCGGTCCGGCGCGCCTCGGTCGCCTGACGCGCGGAAGCCCGCTACGAGAGCCGGCGCGCGTAGCGCTGGGCCAGCACCGCGCAGACCATCAGCTGGATCTGGTGGAACAGCATCACGGGCAGCAGGATCACGCCCACCGCGCTGCCGGCAAACAGGATGTTCGCCATCGGCGCGCCGCTGGCCAGGCTCTTCTTCGAGCCGCAGAACATGATCGTGATCTCGTCCTCCTTGCTGAAGCCGAGCCGGCGCGCGGACCATACCGTCAGCGACAGCGCCACGGCCAGCAGCACGGCATCGATGACCATCAGCCCCGCGAGCTCGTTCCAGCTGACCTGCCGCCAGAGCCCCTCCACCACGGCCGCGCTGAACGCGGCGTACACCACGAGCAGCACCGAACCCTGATCGACCACCTTGAGCAGGCGCGCGTTGCCGGTGACGAACGTGCCGATCCACGGGCGCAGCAGATGACCGGCCGCGAACGGCACGAACAGTTGCAGCGTGATGCGGCCGATCGCATCGACGCTGCTGGCAGCCGTGGTCGCGTCCGGACGCGCCATCAGCAGGCCGACGAGCAGCGGCGTGACGACGATACCGAGCAGTGTCGAAGCCGACGCGCTGCAAACCGCTGCCGGGATATTGCCGCGCGCCATCGACACCATCGCGATCGACGATTGCACCGTGGACGGCAGCAGGCACATGTAGAGCACGCCAACGTAGAGCGCGGGCCCTACCCATCGGGCAAGCAGCGGCTGGAACACCAGCCCGAGCAGCGGAAACAGCAGGAAGGTGCTGCCGAGCACCATGCCATGCAGACGCCAGTGGCCGATGCCGGACAGGATGGCGTCACGCGACAGGCGCGCGCCATGCAGGAAGAACATCGCGGCCACGCCGGCCGTGGTGAGGTGCTGGACGACGATGCCGGCGGTGCCGCTGGCGGGAAACAGACGGGCGAGCACAAGCGCCCCGACCAGCATCAGCGTGAAGCGGTCGGGGAGGAACAACGAACGGGAAGCGGACATAAAGCGAACTGCGGAAGATGGCTGAGGGTGGAGACGAGAAGGCGGCCGGGGTGGCGGTCAGAACAGAAACGGCTTCAGGCGATCCTCCCTCCATGCCACGCCGCTGCCCGGCAGATCGGCAACCCGCGCGCGCCCCTCGCTCACCTGCAGCGGATGTTCGAGAATCGGGTCCGCCATCCGGAAGTACTCGAGCAGATGGGCGCCCGGCGTCACGAGCATCAGATGCGCGCTGGTCTCCTGGTAGAAATGGTTCGACACCGGCACCCGTCGCGCCGCGCAGACCGCGCTGGCCTGCAGCCAGCCCGACACGCCACCGACCTTGCCGAGGTCGGGCATCATGAGGTCCGACGCGCCGGCCGCGAGACTCGCGGCGACCTGCGTCGGCCCCCAGAGGTTCTCGCCAGCCTGGATCGGGGTGGTGACATGGCGCGCGATCTCCGCGTGGCCCGCGAAGTCGTCGAAGTTCGTCGGCTCCTCGATCCACGTCAGGCCATAGGCGTCGAGCGCCTTGCACCGGACGAGCGCCTCGGCCACGGTCAGGCCCTGGTTGTAATCGATCAGCAGCGACGCCCTGCCCTGCATGGTCTCCAGCGCCGCCTCCACGACGGTCAGGTCGGCGCCGAGCGTCGGATGTCCGATCTTGATCTTGATATGGCGGTGCCCATCGCCGAGCGCCTGCTCGATATTGCGGCGCGTCGTGTCAGCGTTCTCCATGCCGAAGCTCGCATAGACCGGTATCTCGCGCGGCTGCGTCAGGTCGGCACCGAGCAAGGCCGCAAGCGGCTGGCCGAGAAACTGGCTCCAGGCGTCCCAGAGCGCCATGTCGATGGCCGACAGCACCATGTCCAGCAGCCCCGCCGTGCCCAGCAGCTTGAACTGGCTGCGCAGCTTCTGCATCGCCTGGTACGGTGCCAGCGGCTGCCCGGCCAGCGCCTTGGTGACGTCGTGCGTCAGTCGCGCCGCGGCTTCCAGTACCGTCGGCGTATAGCAGAACAGATAGGCATGGCCCGTGACGCCGGCACTGGTGGGGATATCGAGGATCACCAGCGGCGCGGCCTGCATCATGCCGCTCGCGGTGCTCAGCGGCTGCTCGAACGGCACGATGGCCCGGCGTACCTGCGAGATGCCGAGCGTCGGCACGCTGTGTCTTTCGGTCATGGTTTGTCTCCGAGCGCCGCGCGGATATAGCGGCGCGAAACGATGGTGTCGTATGCAGGCATGCTCTTGAGGTTGCCGAGCTCGACCTGCGTCGCCATCGAGTTCCTGAAGGCCTCCGGCGAGATATCGACCGAGGTGGAATAGATGCGCTCGCTGACCATGCGCCTGACCGCGGCCTCCACCACGGCCGGGTCCAGCGTCGGGAACTGGCGCCGCGCGATGGCCACGGTACCGGGCACATCGCGCTGCATATAGACGAGCGCGGCCTGGATCCCCTTGACGAATCGCGCCGCGGTATCGGGATCGACGTCGCGGCGCGTGCTGATCGCCGCCACGGTGTACGCATCGGCCATGCTCGAAAAACTGTAGACGACCTTCATGCCCTGCGCCACGGCCTGGTCGAGCCCCGGCTGGTACAGCACCGCGAATTTCGTCTGCCCGGCCAGCAGCGGCCCCGGCTCGGAGCCGATCTGCACCTGCGTCACCTTGACGTCGCCACCGGCCTTGAGTCCATTCTGCTTGAGCAGCTTCATGAACATCGACGTGCTCGTGGTCGGCATCATCCCGGTGGCCACGGTCTGCCCCCTGAGGTCGCCCACCGTGTCGAACTTTGCATCGGGCGCGGCCGCGATCCAGAACGACGGGCGGCTGACCACGCTCGCGATGACCTGCACCGATGCGCCCTTCTCCGCCGCGATGGCGCTCCACTCGGGCCCGTGCAGCGAGAAATCGGCGGTCCCGGAAAGCAGCGCGGAGAGCGCCGCATTGGCCGATCCGGCGGTCTGCTTGGTGACGGCGAGGCCTTCCTTGTCGAAGAAGCCGCCGTCGATGGCCACGTAGACGGGCAGCAGCTGGATCGACTGGAACAGCTGCGAGAGCACGACCTTCTTGCTGTCCGCCAGCGCGGCGGGCGCCGTCGTGACGATCAGCAGCGCCGCGGCGCATTGCAGGAGACCGCGCAGGGAAAATCGCCGTGGGCGGGCGATGGGCGGGGATATCGATGGGGTCGGCATGGGATGGGTACGCGTTGGCGCGGGGTGAGGTGCGGGCAGAAAGGCCCGGCCATTGCAAGGCCGGGCCGTCGGGGCGTGAGCGGTATCGCGCTCAGCCGGCGATCTCGAGTTCGGGCACGCCCTTCCACTGCGGCTCGCCGTACTCTGGTTCCACCGGGCCGTTGTTGAACGTGGCGGGGCTGTGGGCGTTGCGGTTCACGCCGAACGAGAAGACGTCGAAGCGGTTGTAGTACCCGACCACGTCCTGGAACTGCTTCGGCACCACGCACTTCGCGACGTCGATGTCCGCATAGGCGATACCTTCCTCGTCGCGGATCACCTCGCTGATGGGCGCGCCGTCCGGACCGAGGATCATCGACACGCTGCGCGAGGCCTCGTCGATATTGCGATGCACGGCCGCGTTGCCGCGCGACAGCATGTCGATGACGTCGGGCTGCAGGTAGCTCGACGAGACGATATTGAACAGCTTGCCCTCGAACGCATGGGCACCGGCGCGCAGCCGGATCGAGGCTTCGAGGTCATACGCGGGCTGGCCCGCCGGATGCGTCGGAAAGCGCGGCGAGAAGCTCGAGATATGCACGTTCTCCCCCTGCGACATCAGCGCGAAGCGCGCCAGCGCATTGGTGTTCTCCCCACAGATCAGCGCGCCCAGCCGGCCCAGGCGGGTGTCCACCACACGCAGGCCGCTGCCGTCGCCCATCGTCCACACGAGCTTCTCGAAATGCGTGGGCATGAGCTTGCGATGGCGGTTGAGGATGCTGCCGTCGTCGCCGATCAGCACGTTGGTGTCCCAGACGCAGCCCACGCTGTTCGTCGTGGCCTCATTGATGCCGATGGACACGAACACGCCGTGTTCGCGCGCGGTGCGGCGGATGCGCGCCATCTCGGGGCCGTCGATCGTGATGGACGATGCCGCGAACTTCGCGAAGAACTCGTGCGTGTCCACGGGCGCCCAGACGCCCGCCCAGACGGGGAACGCGGAGATGAATGCCTCGGGGAACACGATCAGTTCGGCGCCATTGCGGGCCGCCTCGGCGATCCAGTCGCAGGCCTTGTCGGTGCAGGCGTCCTGATCGAAGAAAACGGACGAGATATGGCACGCGGCGGCCTTGAACTTCGGATAGGTCTTCATAGGAGTTGTCTTCTCGGTGTTGTGGTTGAAGCGGGAGCGTCAGCGGGCGCCGGCGCGGGTAATGGCACGGTCGATCACCGACCGCGCGATCAACGTGTCGTAGACGGGCTGGCTCTTAAGGTTGCCCAGCGCGATCTGCGTGGCCATGGCGACGCGCAGTGCATCGGGCGAGATCGCGACCGTGGTCGCGTAGACCTGTTCGTCGAGCATGCGCTTGACCGCGGCCTCGACGACCTGCGGCTCTACCGACGGAAATTCCTTCCTGGCGATGGCGACGGACTCGGCCGGATGGCTCGACATGAAGCGCATGGCGAGTTCCAGCGCCGCGACGAAGCGCTCGGCGGTATCGGGGTCCACGGTCTTGCGCGCGGTGATGCCCGAGAGCAGATACGGTCCGTACTGCTTCGGAAAACTGTGCACGACCTTGAAGCCGCGGGCGACGGCCTGTTCCAGCGCGGGCTGGTAGAACACACCCACAGTGGCCTGGCCGGCCAGCAGCGGCCCGAGTTCGGCACCGGCCTGCACCTGCTTGATCGTGATCTTCGCGGCGGCGGGATCGATCTCGCTGTCGTTGAGCAGCTTGTTGAACAGCGACGTGCTGGCGATGGGCATCATCCCCGTCGATACCGTCTGCCCCGCGAAGTCCTTCGGGCCGCGGTAGTCGAGCTTCGGCGAGGCGGCAATCCAGACCGCGGCGCGGTTGACGATGCCGGCGACCACCTGGACGTCCGCCCCTTTCGACGCGGCGATGGCCGTCCACTCCGGGCCGTGCAGCGAAAAGTCCGCGCTGCCCGAGATCACGGCCGACAGCGCGGCATTGGGCGAGCCCGCGGTCTGCTTGGTGACGGAGAGACCCTGCTTGTCGAAGAACCCCTGGTCGAGCGCGACGTACAGCGGCAGGAACATCACCGACTGGAACAGTTGCGATACCACCACCTTCTTCGGCGCCGGCGCCTGGGCAGCGGCGGGCATGGCGGCGACGAGCGCCGTGGCGCAGCCGATGGCGACCGCGATAGACTTGAACGATAGTTTCACGATGAGATCCCGATGATTTGATGTCAAACGCTGCGTTAGACGCTGCTTTAGACGTTGAGCGTGGCCTGATGCGTGTCTTCCTTCCACGGCAGCAGCTTGCGTTCGACGTAGTCCACGACGAAATAGAGGCTGAAGCCGATCACCATCAGCATGAACAGGCCGGCCCAGACGGTATTGAGGTCGTACAGCCCCGAGGCGGTGAAGATCATGTGGCCGAGCCCGTGTTCCGACGAGATGAACTCGCCCACCACGGCGCCGACGAGACCGAAGCCGATATTGATGTGGAAGGTGGCGATGATCGCGGGCAGCGACGAGGGCACGATGACCTTGAAGAAGATCTCCTTCTTGTCGGCACCCAGCGTGACGAGCAGCGTCTGGAAATCGAGATCGGCGTTCTTGGCCGCCTGATACGCGGCGATCAGCGCGACGATCGACGTGAGCGAGACCGCCAGCGCGACCTTGGAGATCAGCCCCGTGCCGAACCACAGGATCACGATCGGGCCGAAGGCGATCTTCGGGATGCTGTTGATGGCGATGATGAACGGCTCGGTCAGGCGCGCGACGAACGGCGAGTACCAGAGCGCGAGGCCGAGAGCCGACCCCGCCACGGTGCCGATGGCGAAGCCCAGGATCGCTTCGAACAGCGTGTAGTAGCTGTCCGTCCACAGTTGCCCGTCGGCGGCGCCACGCACGAGGGACTTCCAGATTTCGGCCGGCGATCCGACCATGAAGGCGGAGATCCATCCGGCATCGACGCCGAACTGCCACGCCCGCAGCACGAGCGCCGCGATCAGCAGTTGCAGTAGCGAGCGGCCCCACGGGTTATCGAAACGGCTGCGGGTCTTGGTGTTCTTGCGCGGAGCGGGGGCGGTGGCGGCCGTGGCTCCCGGGCTCGTGCTGGTCATGACGCGACTCATGATGGTGTCCTCGATGGATGGGTGATCAGTGCTTGCGCGTCTGGATATCCAGTTCCGCGCACAGCTGGTGGAAGTAGCCGGAGAAGTTCGCGTGGCTGCGCGCGCCGATCGGCGACTTCTCGTTGATGTCGATGTCGTAGACGTGCTTCACGTGCGACGGCTTGCCGGCCAGCACGACCACGCGCTTCGACAGCGCAACCGCTTCGTCGATGTCATGCGTGACGAGGATGACCGTCTTCTTGAACGTGTCCACGGCGTCCAGCAGCACGCTCTCCAGATACAGGCGCGTCTGGTAGTCGAGCGCCGAGAACGGTTCGTCGAGCAGCAGCACGTCGGGGTCCGAGATCAGCGTGCGGATCAGCGCCACACGCTGCCGCATGCCGCCCGACAGCGTCTTCGGGTATGCCTTGTCGAAACCGGCGAGGCCGAACGTGTTCAGGTACTCCATGGCGTTCTCGCGCGCCTCGCGCAGCGGCAGCTTCTGCAGTTCGGGCGCGAGCATCACGTTCTCGAGCACCGTGCGCCAGGGGAACAGCAGGTCGCGCTGCATCATGTAGCCGACCTTGCCGCGCAGTCCGGTCACCTGCTGGCCGCGATAGCTGATCTCGCCCGTGTCCGGATCGATGAGTCCCGCGATGATGTTGAACACCGTGGTCTTGCCGCAGCCGCTCGGGCCGATGATGCTGACGAAGTCCTGTTCGTTGACGTCGAACGTCAGGCCGCCGAGTACATCGACGGACCGGCCCTTCGACTGGAACGATTTCTTGATGCCCTTGAGGCTCAGTAGCGTGTTCATGGATGGCGCCTTCGTGAGTTGCGTATGGCCTCATCATTGCGGAGAGATGCCTGCGCGCAAATTGAAAGACGTGAACACGACGATGCAATTTTTCTCAATGTGCAGGGGGTCGCGTTGAGAATGCATCAATGTGGGGAGCGGCATTGCCATCGTGCATGCGGGCGTGCCGCCATGTGCCGCCTCGCCTCGTGCGCCTTCGCGATGGCGAGGACTATCGCGCCCTGCGCCGAAGTTGGGCAGCGATCGACGACCCGCGCGCACTAACGCAGGGCAGCTTCGGCGACGAGGAAAATTGCTGCGCGCGGGGCGAGTTGCTAAGCTTGGCCACACGGTTCGCACGCGGCGGCATGCAGCGACATGCCGCGACATGCAGCGACATGAGCGTGCGATCAACATGCGATCAACGCGCGTCGGGAGAACAGGGTTGAGAACGTTCGAAGCATCGCTGCGGCTCTACAGCCGCGATGCCGATCTCGCGGCGCTATGCCGCACGGCGAACCTTCGGCCGTGCGAGGTACCGATGAGTCATGGTCCGGGCCACGGCTACTGCGTCGTACCGTTCGACTTTCATGGCATGGAGCTTCAGGAGGCCGTGGCATCGATATGCCGCGACCTCACGCCCCATCGGCAGTCGTTCCGGCAACTGAGGAAGGACGGCGGCGAGATCGAGTTGTCGGTGGTCTGGTACTCGGCCGGCACCACGAGCGAGACCGTGGACGCAAGGCTGCTGAAGCGCCTTGGCGAGCTCGGCATCGACCTGTCGATTTCCGTCTGCATCCGCGCCTAGTCGCGTGGCCGCGCGAAAAGACCGAATGACGGCTGGCATCGATATTGCGCCCTGCCTGTGCATCGATTCGTATGGCGCCTCCGGAACCGCGCATGCGCGCCGGGCGCCCCCTCATCATGCAAAATTGGCGCATCGGACTTTCGCATTCGAGAAACTTCTTCCTTCTGCTCAGGGACACGGTCTCCGCATGGCTCGACGACTATGCGCCCAGCATGGGCGCCGCACTGGCCTACTACACGATCTTCTCCGTCGCGCCGCTGCTGCTCATCGTCATTAGCGTGGCCGGTCTCGTGTTTGGCGCGGACGCGGCGAGAGGTGCCGTGGTGCAGCAACTCGGCGGACTCGTCGGCACCGATGGCGCGGCGGCCATCGAGGCGATGCTCGTATCGCTGAACCGTCCGGGCGCCGGCACGGTCACCGCGATCGTCGGGGCGGTCACGCTGTTCATCGGCGCCACCACGGTCTTTGCCGAGCTGCAGGATGCGCTCGATCGCATCTGGCGCGTGCCCGAACGCAAGAAGGCATCCGGCATCGTCGAACTGCTGCGCACGCGTGTGCTCTCGTTCGGCATGGTGCTCGGTATCGGGTTCCTGCTGATCGTCTCCCTCGTCGCCAGCGCGGCGGTCTCCGCGCTGGGCCGCGCATGGACGCCGCTGGGCGAAGTGGAAGCCGTGGCGCATGGCGTCGATATGCTGCTGAGCTTCAGCCTGACCACGGTCGTCTTTGCCATGATCTACAAGATCATGCCGCACGCCAACGTCCGTTGGCTGGACGTCTGGCTCGGCGCCCTGGTGACCGCCGGGCTCTTCACCATCGGCAAGGTGCTGATCGGCCTCTATATCGGCAAGACCGGCGTCGCCACCGGCTACGGGGCGGCCGGCTCGCTGGTGATCGTGCTCGTCTGGGTCTACTACTCCGCGCAGATCTTCCTGCTCGGCGCCGAGTTCACGTGGCTGTATGCGAACCGGTATGGGTCGCTCAAAGCTGCGCCCCCATCAGCGACGACAGCGCATCCGCGATCTTCTGCCGCAGCGGGCGGTGCTTCCACGCCTCGTAGCTAATCGGCGCGGAGCGCTTCAGGTCGTCCTCGAAGATGGCCGTCTGCTCCGCCGCGAATTTCGCGTCCAGGATATTCAGCGTGGCTTCGTCGTTGAGCCGGAACGAGCGGTTGTCGAAGTTCGTCGAGCCCACCGACACCAGCAAGCCGTCCACGATCATGACCTTGCAGTGGTACATCGTGGGCTGGTATTCGGCGATCAGGGCACCCGCTTGCAGCAGCCCGCCCCAGCGCTGGCGCGACGCGGCGCGCACGGTTTCCGAGTCGATGTACTCGCCGGGGACGATGATGCGCACGCGGACCCCGCGTTTGATGGCCTCCAGCAACGCATACTCGGTGACCTTGTCCGGCACGAAGTAGGCGGCCGACAGATCGATGGAGGTCTTGGCGGCGGTGATGGCCAGCTGATACATCAGCGCCATGCTCTCGCTGCCGCCCGTGGGGGAACTGCTGAATATCTGCGCGCGACCCTCGCCGGCCGGCTTCGGCATCGGGAAGTACTCGGGCCCGTGCGAAACGCGGCCCGCCACCTTGATCCAGTTATCGACGAACACGGACTGCATCTGCCCAACCACGGGGCCTTCCACCTCGAAATGCGTGTCGCGCCAGTGGTCGGGGTCCTGCGCGTTGCCGGTCCATTCGGGCGCAATGCCGACGCCGCCCGTATAGCCGATGACGCCGTCGACGATCAGCAACTTGCGGTGCGTGCGGTTGTTGAGCTTGCTCAGCGTGTACCACCGCACCGGATGGTACAACCGGACATCGACGCCCGCGCGCTTCATCGTCTCCAGGACCGATCGCTCGATCTTGGAACTGCCCACGGCATCGAGCAGCACCTGCACCTTGACCCCCGCCCGCGCCCGTTCGCTCAGCGCGTCGGCGAATGCCATGCCGATATCGCCGGACCAGTAGATGTAGGACTCGAAGTTGATGGTCTTCTTCGCCTGCCGGATCGCACCGAGCATCGCCGGAAAGATCTCGTCGCCATTGCGCAGCACGCGGTAGCGATTGCCGTCCACCACCGGCGGCCCGAGCAGCACGCCGAGTTCGTGCGCGAACTGCGGATCGTCGAGGCTGTAGACCCGATCGATGCGCCGCTCGATATGCCGGTCGTCGCCCGCGATATTCCAGACGATGGCCCCACAGATGGCGGACAACACCACGAGCGCCACGAGGGCGACGAACGAGATGGCCGTGCGCGGGGCGCGTCCGGACTGGTAACGGAGGAACTTGGTCATGGGCCCATCGCTCACGCGAGACTGAGGCGCCCATCATCCCAGCCCGCCGCCCGGAACGCCATCGGCGGCCCTCCTACAGGCTCGCCCGGACGTTCCATCCATGCCGCGCTGCACCAGAACGTTCAGCCGAACCGATCCAGCAGGCTGTACCAGGCCACGCCGGCCGCGACATAGAAGCGCTGGAGCCCATGCATCGGAATCGGCACGATCGGCGAGATCGGATAAGGGAACGCGTCGCCGGCGCTTCTGCCTGCGCCCATCCCCGCGCCCACGAGCCGTTCGGCGATATGCTTGCCAAAGCTCGTGCACAACGCAATACCGCGTCCATTGCATCCCACGGCCACGGTCACGCCCGGTGCCGGCTCATGGACATGCGGCATGAAATCGCGCGTGACCGCGATGCGGCCGCTCCAGCGGTACGCATAGTCGAGCGGACCGAGCTGCGGGAACAGCAGCTCCAGCGAGCGTTCCAGATGCGCGAAATCCTCCGGCCCGCGCGGATCGGCGAAGAAGCCCCGCCCGCCCATCAGCAGCCGCCCCTCGTTGTCCTTGCGGAAGTACAGCAGCAGCCGCTGCGACGTCGACGCGGTTTCGCCCCGCTCGAGGATGGCATCGGCCGCGGCGGACGTCAGCCGGCGCGTGGCCACGATAAAGCTGTTGGCCGTGAGCATCGTGCTCGACAGGCCCGGCCATAGCGGTCCCGTATAGCCATTGGTGGCGATGACGACATGCTCCGCCTCCACCGTCGCGCCCGTGCCCAGCGTCGCCTGCCAACGGGCCTTCCCTTGCGAGGCCGCGCGCGTAAGCGAGACCACAGCGCTGTCGCCGTGGATCGATGCGCCCGCGCGCTGCGCCGCCGCCGCCAGCCCACGCGTGTACGACAACGGCTGGATGGCACCGGCACGCCCGTCGAGCCAGCCGCCCGCGAACGCGTCGGTCCCGACGCGCCGCGCCACGGCATCGCGGTCGAGCATCTCCACATTGACGCCGCGCCGCGCCCACTGCCGCGCGCGCGCATGCATGCCGTCCACGGCCTTTTGGGTATACCCAAGCTGCAGCCAGCCCGCGCGGACCGGCTGACAATCGATACCGTGCCGCGCGATGAGGTCGAATACGAGATCCGCCGAGCCCGAGATCGCTGCGATCAGCGGTTCCGCGCGCGCGGCGCCGAGCTTCTTCACGAGCTCGTCGGGATCGTACTTGAGCGTCGGGTTGACCTGGCCGCCGTTGCGGCCCGACGCACCCCAGCCGGGCTGATGGCTATCGACGACGCGGACGGACACACCCTGCTCCGCGAGATGCAGCGCCGTGGAGAGCCCCGTAAAGCCGGCGCCGATCACCAGCACATCGGCGCGCGTGGATTCGGTCAGTGCCGGCGTATGCGGTGCATCGATCGCGGTGGCGGCCCACAGCGACGGCGGCAGCGCGCGGCCGCTCATGGCATTCTCGGTCGTCACGCGACATCTCCCGACGCCTCGTTGGCAACGCCCGCGGGCTTCTGCAATACGCGCCGCAGGAAATCCTGCGTGCGCGCCTGCCGCGGCGCGCCCAGCACCTGCGCGGCGGGTCCTTCCTCGACGATCTTTCCGCCATGGAGAAAGCAGACACGATCCGCTACCTCGCGCGCAAAACCCATTTCGTGCGTCACCACGATCATCGTCATGCCTTCCTTCGCAAGGTTGCGCATGACCTCGAGCACATCGCCCACGAGTTCGGGGTCCAGTGCCGACGTCGGTTCATCGAACAGCATCGCTTCGGGCTGCATCGCCAGCGCGCGCGCGATAGCCACGCGCTGCTGCTGGCCGCCCGACAGCTGCGCCGGATGCGCGTCCGCCTTCGCCGCCAGCCCTACCTTGTCGAGCAACGCCATCGAGCGCGCGCGGGCGGCATCCTTCGGCTCGCCACGCACGTAGACGGGGCCTTCCATCACGTTCTCGAGCACCGTGCGATGCGGAAACAGGTTGAAGCGCTGGAACACCATGCCCATGCGGCTGCGCAGCCGGTGAATGTCGCGGCCCTCGCGGTCCACGCGCTCGCCGAACGCGCGGATCTCGCCGCCCTCGTACGACTCCAGGCCGTTGATGCAGCGCAGGACCGTCGATTTGCCCGATCCCGACGGGCCGATCAGGCATACCACCTCGCCCTTGTCCACGTGGAGATCCACGCCGTGCAGCACCTGATGGTCGCCAAATCGCTTCTGAAGGTTCTGGATATCGATCATGGTCGCTTCCTTCCCGCGCCAAAGCGGTGTTCCACGCGGCGCAGCGCGTACACGAGCGGCAGGCTCATCAACAGGTAAAGCAACGCCACGAGCGTGTAGACGGTCATGTTCTGGAATGTCGACGACGCGATGAGCTGGCCGGCACGCGTCATCTCCGCCACCGTGATCGTCGACACCAGCGACGAGTCCTTGAGCATCATGACGAGCGTATTGCCATAGGGCGGCAACGCGATGCGGAACGCCTGCGGCAGGATGACCCGCCGCAGGATCAGCGGCCCGCGCATGCCCATGGCCTGCGCGGCCTCGCGCTGGCCGGGATCCACGGCCTCGATTCCCGCGCGGAAGTTCTCGGCCTGATACGCCGAGTACGCGATGCCGAGGCCGATCACGCCGGCCTGGAACGCGGTCAGATGAATGCCGGCATCGGGCAGCACGAAGTAGATATAGAACAGCTGCACGATGATCGGCAGCCCGCGAATCACGTTGACGATCGTCGAGCCGGTGACCGACAGCGCGCGCACCGGAGACAGTTTCATCAGCGCGAGGCCCAGCCCCAGCACGCTGCTCAGCAGGAACGACAGCACGGTAACCTCCACCGTGACCACCGCCCCCTTGAGCAGGATGGGCAGGAACTCGCGCGCGTTCTCGAGGAAGGTCGCGACTACCATCCTCTTACATGCCCCACTTCTGGACGATCTTCGCCAGCGTGCCGTCGGCCTTGATCGCCGCGATGGCCTTGTTCACGCGGGCCAGCGTCTCGGTATCGCCCTTGCGCACGACGAGGCAGACGTCGCCCACGTTGACGGACTTGTAGCTGCCGACGAGCTTCACGCCCGGAAACGCGTTCTGGCGAATCTGATAGGCGATGAGCGGCTGATCGCCGAGGCCCGCCTTGATGCGGCCCAGCGACAGATCGCGCGACATGTCGGCGATGGAATCGTAGCTGCGCACTTCCTTGAAGATGCCCTTCTTGTTGAGCATGTCGAGGAACACCGTGCCAACCTGCGCGCCGACGACCTCGCCCTTGAGGTCGTCGAGCGAGGTGTAGGCCCTGGCATCGTCGGCCTTGACCATCAGGCCTTCGCCATACGAATAGACCGGATCGCTGAACGACACCACCTGCTCGCGCGCGGGCGTCTTCAGCATGGCCGCCGAGATGATGTCGATCTTGTTCGAGGTCAGCGAGGGAATCAGCGCCGCGAACGCGGTCTGCTGCACGTTCACCTGGAAGCCGCCGGCCTTGCCCACCGCCGTGACCGTATCGACCATCATCCCCTGGATGGTATTGGTCTTGACGTCGAGGAAGGTGAACGGCACGCCCGTGGCGGTGGCGCCGACGTTGAAGGTGGCCGGTGCACTGCCTTGGGCCCATGCGAGAGAGGAAACGGTGCCGGCGAGGCACAGAAGCAGTGCGTGGCGACGGGCGCGATTGACGATGGACATGCGAACACTCCTTGGCAAGGGTTCTGAAGGACGCGCCTTGAAGCGCGGTGCTGCGAGCTATGCAACCTGCATGCCAATAGTCGATGAACTTCCATCGACTTTTAATTCTCGAAAACCATTAGTTGCATCATATGAATCGATATGCGATTCTTCGATGTCTCCGCAAACAGCTCAATGTGATGTCAACCTCTCAATCGGAAGTCAGCCAGCTCTTCAACCAGTCGCTCGAAAAGGGTCTGGCGGTGCTGGCCGCGTTCAGCGCGTCGCGCCGCACGATGACCATCGCGGAGATCGCCGAGGTGGCGGGCATCAACAAGAGCTCGGCGCAGCGGATGGTCTTCACGCTCGAGCAACTGGGGTATCTGCGCAAGCATCCGCAGACGCGGCGCTACCAGCTGACGCTGCAGGTGATGAAGGTCGGGTACAACTACCTGGCGGCGGATCCGCTGATCGACGTCGCCAACCCGTTCCTCTCCGAACTGACGAAGGTCACCGCCGAGACGACCTGCCTCACGGAGCCCGATGGCGACGAGATGGTCTACCTCGCGCGCTTCGTCAGCGCGCATTTCGTGCCCGTGCATATGCCCATCGGCAGCCGCATCCCGATGTACTGCACCGCCTCTGGCCGGGCCTACCTGAGCGCGCTGCCGGAAGGCGAGGCGCGCGAGATCGTCGAGCAGTCGGCGCGCGTGGCGCATACCTCGTTCACGCTGACGTCCGTCGATGCCGTCATGGCCGAGCTGCAGAAGGCGCGTGTGCGCGGCTATGCGATGAATTCGGAAGAACTGTTTCTCGGCGACATGACCATCGCCTCGCCGATCGTCGGCGGCAAGGGCCGGCCGCTCGGGGCGATCCACGTGGTGGCCCCCACCGCGCGCTGGAGCGTCGAGGATACCGAGCGGCGCCTGGGGCCGCCCCTGCTGCAGAGCGCGCGGGCCATCAGCAGCTCCGTCCGCGCGCTGGGCTGACCGTCGCTACAGCGCGAGGCTCAGCCCCGTGCTGCCTTCCGCGGGCACGGCGCAGCAGATCAGCACCTCGCCCTCGCCGGGTGTGTACTCGGGCCGATGCAGATAGGCCACGGCGCCGCGTTCGAGATGCGCGAGGCAGGTGCCGCAATTGCCGTTGCGGCAGCCGAACTCCGGCGAGAGGCCGCGCTGCTCGGCCAGTTCCAGCAGCGAGCCGTCGCCGGGGTTCCAGCGCGCTTCCTTGGCCGATGCCGTGAACAGGACGGGCACCGATCCGGTCGCGGGCCGCGCGGCCGATGTCGCCGACGCATGCGGGGCCATCGCGGCATCGGGCTTGCGCGTCAGCGACGATACGCCGAATGCCTCGGCATGAATCCGCGCATCGGCGATATTGAGACACCGCAGCCCATCGTAGAGCCCCTGCATGAACGGCGATGGCCCACACAGATAGAAGTCGTAGTCGTCGAACGGCAGATGCGCGCGCAGCACGTCCATGCCGATACGGCCCGCAACGTCGTAGTCCTGCGCAACGATCGCGCCGTCCGGATGGCCAAGTACGCGCACGACGCGGATCGCCCCATTGCCCTGTGCCGCGAGCGCCGCCAGTTCGTCGCTGAAGGCGCGCTCGGCGAGCGTACGCGCGGCGTGGAAGAACCACGTCGGTCGCACGCGCTGCTTGCGCTGTCCCTCGTAGACGATATGCCGGAGCATCGCGAGCATCGGCGTCACCCCGATGCCCGCGGCCATCAGCACGGCCGGCCGCCGCTCGAGCGCATCGATCGTGAAGCCGCCAGCGGGTGCGCGCGTCTCGAGCGTATCCCCCACCGCGAGCGTGTCGTGCAGGTATTGCGAGACCACACCCTCGCGCTTGACGCTGATGCGGTACGCCGGGTCCGATGGCGCGACCGACAGCGTGTAGGTGCGGATCAGCGGTTGCGTGTGGCCGGGCGGCGTCACGCGAATCGGCAGGAACTGCCCCGCGCAATGCGCGATGCGTCCCGCCCCGTCGGCGGGCTCCAGATGGAACGAGCGCACGACGCTGCTCTCATCGACGATGCGCGTCACGCGAAACGGCCGCCACTGGCACTTCATCGCGGCCGCGCGCAGCCGGTTAGCGGCCTGCTCCCAGTCGCCCGTCAGTTGCGAGCTCGGCGACACGCCATCGGCGACGGACGACCAGCGGATGGGCAAGGCATCGTCGCGGCGCACGATGCGCTCGGGCATGAAACGCCAGAGCCGCTCGGCGCCCTGGAACGCCGCGATCTCGGGCGAATCGACGATGACCTCGGCGCGGCCGCTCATCTGCAGCAGTTCGCCGGTATCGAAATCGGCGAACGTGACGCCCGCGAGCGGATTCGAAAGGAAGTTGCCGAGCGTGTTGAAGAACAGGTTGCCCGCGAAGTCGGGAATCGTCATGCCGCCGTCGGCATCCAGCCGCACGAAGCCGGGCTTGCCGCCGCGATGGGAGACATCGACCTGACGCGTCGTTCCTTCGCCCTCCGCGTTCGGCAGATCCACGTACGAGGCGACGAAGAATGCATCGGCGCTGGCGATCAACGCGCGCGCACGGTCATCGAGTCCATCGAGTGCCTGTGGAGCCACGGCCGTGGGTAGCAGCGCCTCGCGCACGTATCGCAGCGTGCGCAGCTGGATATAACGCGGACAGTTGCCAAAGCTGTGCACGACGTCGATATGCGCGGCACGCGCGCTGCCATCGGAAGACAGACGCAGCACGCCGTTCATGCGATTGCGCCGCCGGTTGGACAGATCCATGCCGAGCAGCCCGATTGCATCGCCGTCCGCGAGCCCGGCATCGGCCGGATCCGCCGGCTCGCGCGCGATGGCAAGGTCGAGCCGGTGCGATTCGGGCGATGCGAGGAACCCCGGCGGACCCGCGCGCAGCGTGGCCCAGACGCGCCCGTCGGGCGCCACCGTGCCCAGCACGATGAACGGCAACTGCGCGAAGAAGTCGCGATGCTCGTCCGGCATGTAGTCGCGCACGAAGCGGCGCCCGACGTCGTCCATCTTCGCGAGCACGCCCACGCGTGCCTGCAGTGCCAGTTCCCCGGCGTGCCACGGCATCTGCGCCATATCAGGCGGCCAGGCCGACCGGCGTGCGCTGGAATTCCACGAAACCGGGCAGCGCCTCGATGCGCGCGAGCCACGCCAGTACGTTCGGATAGGCGTTCAGATCGACGAACCCTTCCGGCGCGCGCGCGGTATAGCTGTACAACGCGACATCGGCGATGGTCGGGCTGTCTCCGGCCAGCCACGGGCGGTCCGCCAGCACGTCCTCCATGCGCTGGAGCAGCCCGTGCGCGCGTTTGATGGCGGCCTCCGCATCGAGCTTGGCCGAAAACACCGTGACGAGCCGCGCGGCCGCGGCGCCGAATGCGAGGTCGCCCGCCGCGATCGACAGCCAGCGCTCGACGGCCGCGGCGCCGGCAGGCGTCTGCGGCAGCCAGTCGGTCTTGCCGAACCGTTTGCTTGCGTAGATCAGGATCGCGTTGGAATCGGGCACGACGGTGTCGCCATCGACGAGCACCGGCACCTGTCCGAGCGGATTGAGCTTGAGAAAGGCCGGCTTCTTGTGCTCGCCGGACGGCAGATCCACCTCGACGAGCTCGAATGGCTCCCCGATCAGGGACAGATAGAGCCGGGCACGATGCGAATGCCCGGACAGCGGGTGGTAGTAAAGCTTCATGGCGTTCCCCCTACCTGCACAGGCTCGGCGACTACCGCGACGCGCGTCGCCAGATCGTTGACGCGCGACAGGTAGTGCTGGAAATGCGGCGTGGCGCGGTGATGATCGACCGCGGCGGCATCCGCATAGAGTTCGTCGAGCACGAAGCGATTCGAATCCGACACATCACGCCAGATGTCCCAGCGCAGGTTGCCGGGCTCGGCGCGGGACGGTGCGACCATGGCCGCGAGCAATGCCATCAGATCCTCGGACTTGCCGTCCTTGGCAGTCAGAATAGCCATGATCTTGAGATGCGCCATGGTCGGCCTCCAGATGTTCGTGCTTTTTTGCAATCAGGCCGTGGCGCGATCGAGCGCGGCCACGAACTTTGCCGCAATCGGGTGATCCGATGCGGGATTCTGCCCCGTGATGAGCTCGCGGTCCTCGACCACGTGCGGCGCGAAGTCCTTCGGCTCGATGATGACCTCGCCGCCGGCCGTCTTCAACGCGTAAGGCATGTCGAAGTAGATCTTGGCGTGCAGGATATTCTCCTCGACGTACTTCTCCTCGGTAGCGGAGAACACGGTCATCTTGTAGCCCGCGTACGGCCACCCCTTGGCCCACTCCTTTGCCTTCTGCGGGTCGCCGGCGATCAGTGCCGCGCGAAACTCGCGCGCGTGCGGCATCGCGGCCGCGGCCGAGATCGGGCCGTGGCACAGCATGGCGGTCGGCTTGGACTTCTCGTGGAAGTGCTGCAGGATCGTCCGCAGCTCCGCGTCCTGCATCAGATCGACGACGGGAGCCTGGCCGCCCGGGATGAACACGCCGGCGTAGTTGTCGAGCCCCTCGTCGATCACGGACTTGAGCGTGCGCACGTTCGTCATGACCGGGTCGCTGTCCCAGAACTGGCGCGCGCGCTTGTAAGCAGCTTCGTCGCCCCCGAAGTGCGCCGGGGCGTCCGACGCCGCATCGAGCGTCATCTTGGTGCCGTTCGGCGTGCTGAGCACCACCTCGTAGCCGGCCTCGATAATGGCCATGGCCGGCACGACGGTTTCATTCAGATACTGGCCGGTTGCCCCCCAGCCGCCGCCCTGTATCTCGACCCGGTTGGCATTCGAGCCAACGATCAACACTTTGCCTTTGCTCACTGCGACCTCCTTCTGCGAATAGCGAAGCCCCACGCCGCGCGTCGCTTCCATCCTATTCAAGGGATCGGCGTCCGGATGTTAATCGTGGTGAAGACTGAGACGATCGAGACAAAACCTGAGCCGATCGGTCGTCCTCGTCACACGGCGGCTGCATAGCATGGAGACAAGCCAGCGCACATCGCGCTTCCCGTCTCAGCAAGGAGTCACCATCATGAACGCACGCAATCTCCTCACCATCGCCAGCCGGCTGGACCGCCTCGGCGTCCCGATGATCCGCTTCGGCGTGGCGATCGTCTTCCTCTGGATCGGCGCCCTGAAGTTCGTGCCGTACGAGGCGGACAGCATTACGCCATTCGTCGCCAACAGCCCCTTTATGTCGTTCTTCTACGCGCACCCCGAGGCCTATCACGCCCACCTGACGCACGAGGGCCAGCTTGACCTCGTGCAGCGGGCATGGCAGGTGGCCAACCACACCTATTCGTTCTCCACCGGTCTGGGCATCGTGGAAATCGCAATCGGCCTGCTGGTACTGTCGTACCTGTTCTCGAATCGGCTCGGCCTCGTCGGCTCGATCCTCGCGTTCCTGACACCGGTGGTCACGCTGTCCTTCCTGATCACCACGCCGGAAGCCTGGGTCGCCAACCTCGGCGATGCCCAGTACGGCTTCCCCTACCTCTCGGGGGCCGGCCGGCTCGTGCTCAAGGACGTGCTGATGCTGTCCGGCGCGGTGGTCATGATTGCCGACTCCGCACGGCGGGTGCTGCAGCAGGATTTTGCGCGTAAGTGAGGTTCGCCGCCGGCCCTGTCGCCACCATGATGAAGCTCCCGATCAACCCCGCGCATGCGCCGAACAGCAGGTAGAACGCGGGGGTCATCGGGGAGCCGGTGACATGCAGCAGCCAGGTCAGGATGAACTGCGCGAAGCCGCCGAAGATCATGACCGCCACGTTGTAGCTCACGGCCATGCCGGTGGAACGGATGCGCCTCGGGAACTGCTCCGCCACCGCCGACGAGAACGGCCCGAGGAACGCGCCGAAGATGCCGCACAGCACGATCTGCATCCACATGAAGCGCGAGAAGTCCGGGTCGGCAATCAGCCATTGAAAGCACGGATACAGCAGCAGTACCGAGAGGATGAGCGCGGTGCGCAGCACGACCTGGCGGCCGACGCGATCGGACAGCGCCCCGAACAACGGGATGGCCACGATCATCGCCACGATGCCGATGCACTGCGCGATGAATGCGCTCTCCAGCGCGAGGCCGAGCGTCTTGCTCGCATAGGTCGGCAGATAGATCACGAGCACGTAGAACGAGATGGTCGCCGACGTGGTCAGCAGAAAGCTGGCCAGCAGTCCACGGCGATGCTGCACCAGCGTCTGTCCCACCCCATGTCCCACCCCATGTCCCACGCCTGCATCGTCATCGCGTGAGACCGCCACGGTCTCGCTCAGATGGTGACGAATCCAGATGCCGATCGGCGCAATCAGCAGGCCGACGATAAAGGGAACGCGCCAGCCCCAGGCATGCAGGCTCTCGCGCGGGAGCCAACCCGTGACGAGCGCGGCGACGCCCGCGCCCAGCAGCATGGCCAGCCCCTGCCCGAACATCTGCCACGACCCATATAGTCCGCGCCGGTTGCGCGGCGCCATCTCCACGAGGAATGCCGTGGCGCTGGCGAACTCGCCGCCGGTCGCCAGCCCCTGCAGCATGCGCGCGACGATGATCATCACGGAACTGGCCACGCCGATGGCCGCATAAGGCGGCGCGAACGCGATCATCGCCGTGGCCACCGTCATCAGGAAGATGATCAGTTGCAGCGCGGCGCGCCGGCCCTTGCGGTCCGCATATGCACCGATCAGGATGCCGCCAATGGGCCGAAGCACAAAGCCGATACCGAAACTCGCCGTGGTCAGCAATAACGACGCATACGCGTTTTCCGCCGGAAAGAACACGGCGGAGATGACCGCCGTCATAAACCCGTAGACGATGAAGTCATACCACTCGAGGGCATTGCCGATGACCGCGGCCGCGATCTGGTGCGTTGGGGACTTGGACATGGTGAGGGTTCCTGCGTTGCGTGGCGCTATGCCACCGGAAGCGCGCGCTCGGCGAGCCGCGCGAGATAGGCGCCGCCCAGCGGGATGGCGGCATCGTTGAAGTCGAAATGGGGGCTGTGCAGGCCGTGGTCGCCGCCTGCGGGCGAGCCCGTGCCGAAGTGCACATAGGCACCCGGACGCCGCTGCAGCATGAACGCGAAATCCTCGCCGCCGAGGCTCGGCTGCGGACGCGCGACGACCTGTTCGCGGCCGAACAGTTCGACGGCCACGTCGGTCGCGAAGGCCGCGGCCTCCGCATCGTTGACGGTCATCGGGAACAGCCGCTCGTACGTGACCGACGCGCGCGCGCCGAACGCCGAGGCCACACCCTGCACCACCTCATGCAGACGGCGCTCGAGCAGCGTCTGCATCTCGGCGGTCAGCGAGCGCGCGGTGCCGACGATCTTCACCGAGTCGGGGATCACCGCAAAGCCGTCCATCTGCCCGCCCTGGATCGCGCACAGGCTGATGACCGCCGCATCGAGGGCCGGCACATTGCGGCTGACGATGCTCTGCACCGCCGTGATCACGTGCCCTGCAACCAGCACCGGGTCCACGCACTTGTGGGGCGACACACCGCCATGCCCACCCACGCCGAAGATCTCGATTTCGAGGCGGTCGGTCGCTGCCATGGCCGGCCCGGGCGCGATCGACAGCGTGCCCAGCGGCAGCATGGGCCAGTTGTGCAGCGCGTAGACCTGCTCGACCGGAAAGCGGTCGAACAGCCCGTCGTTGACCATTTCCCGCGCGCCCGCGTAACCCTCTTCGCCGGGCTGGAACACGAGGTAGACCGTGCCGTCGAACGCGCGCGTTTCGCTCAGGTAACCAGCGGCCGCGAGCAGCATCGTCACGTGCCCGTCGTGGCCGCACGCATGCATCCGGCCGGGACAGCACGAGGCATAGGGCAACGCCGTCTGCTCGTGCAGCGGCAGCGCGTCCATGTCGGCACGCAGGCCGATCGCGCGCCCGCTCGTCCGCCGCTTTCCCTCGATCACGCCGACGAGGCCGGTCTTGCCAATGCCGCGGTGGCAGGCAATGCCGAGCCGCTCGAGCTCGGCGGCGATCAGGTCCCCGGTGCGATGCTCGGCGAAACCGAGCTCCGGATGCGCATGCAATGTCTGCCGAAGCTGGCGCAATGCCGGCAGGCGGGCCTCGATACTGTTGACGATCGACATTTCCGTTATTTCCTTACGCGATTCGATGCGGCAAAGAATGTGCGGAAAGGCAAACGCTTGAAATCATGCTATTCCCGAATATATATTTAAGCGATCGAAGTAATAACTATCGGGAATAACCATGGAGCTGCGGCAGTTACGGTATTTCGCGAGCGTCGCGCGCGAGGGGTCGATCAACAAGGCGGCACGCGCGCACGGCCTGGCGCAGCCGGCGCTGACCAAGCAGTTGCAGCGGCTGGAGGAAGAACTCGGCGTCACGCTGTTCGAACGCCAGTCGCGCGGCATGACGCTCACCGCGGCAGGTGCGCAGTTCCTGTACGACACGACCCGGGCCCTCGAAGACCTCGATGCGGCCAGACAGCGCGCGGTCGAGGCCGCGAGCGGCAGACTTGGCAATCTGGCCATCGGCCTGACGATCCTGCACCAGCTATTACCCGTGGTTGCCGAAATCCTGCGGCAGTTTCGCGAGCAGTCGCCCGATGTCTCGGTATCGGTCAGGCAGGTCATCTCGGGGCCGCAGGTCGATCTGATCCGCTCGGGCGAACTCGATGCCGGGTTCCTCTACTTCCGTCCCATGGACGACCCCGCGCTCGACGGCATGCTGATCTCCACGCAGCAACTGGCGCTGGCGGTCCCCAACGAACCGCAGTGGACCGACAAGCCGCCGCGCCGGCTCGCGGACCTCAATGGGCGCGATTTCCTCTGGATTCCGCGCAGCGTCACGGCCTACTACCACGACCGGCTGATCGCGCATTTCCACGGCGCGGGGTTTATGCCGAAGGTGGTCATGGAAGGCACGGACAACAACTCGCTGCTGACGCTCGTCACCGCCGGCATGGGCTGCGCGATCCTGCCCGAGCAGGCGGCCGCGCACGCCAGTGCGTCCGTGCGGTTTCTCAAGCTCGACGACCTCGATCTGCAACTGCCGCTCGAACTCGTCTGGCGGCGCGACAATCGCTCGCCCATCGCGCAGCGGCTGATCGCGCTGACGAGGCAGTGCGTCGCCCAGGCACGAGGCATGCCGCAGTTACTGCCGCGAAATCCCTGAACCACGGAACATTGCACTGCCACGCCCGCGAATACGCGTAGATTCGGCAGAACGTACCGGGCATCTGCTCCTAGACTGCATCCGTTGTCCAACCCCCAAGCCAACGGAGCATTTCCAGTGAACATGCCAATCGCCGAATTTCGTGCCAAAGCCGCCGCCCCTGCCGTCACCATGCGTGGGGCGGAGATGGTCGTGGAAGCACTACGGCGGGAAGGCGTAGCGGAGATCTGGGGGTACCCGGGCGGCGCCGTACTGCCGATCTATGACGCGCTGGCCGCACACGAGGCGCCGCGCCATTTGCTCACGCGGCACGAGCAGGCCGCCGTGCATGCGGCCGATGGTTATGCGCGCGCGACGGGCAAGGTCGGCGTGGCGCTCGTCACGTCCGGACCGGGCGTGACCAATGCGGTGACGGGCATTGCCACCGCGTACTTCGATTCGATCCCGATGGTCGTGATCTCCGGCAACGTGCCGACGAGCATGATCGGCGAGGACGCCTTTCAGGAGTGCGACGCGGTCGGCATCACGCGCCCCGTGGTCAAGCACAACTTCCTCGTGCGCGACGTGAACGACCTGGCGCTCACGCTGCGCAAGGCGTTCCATATCGCACGCACGGGCCGGCCCGGTCCGGTGCTCGTCGATATTCCGAAGGACGTCGCGCTGGCCGAGGGCACGTTCCAGTGGCCCGAGCGCATCGATATCCGTTCGTATCGCCCGCAGCTCGAGGGGCATGACGGCCAGATCCGTCAGGCCGTGCAGGCATTGCGCAATGCGCAGCGCCCCTATGTTTACGTCGGTGGCGGCGCGTTGATGGCCGATGCGGGCTCCGAAGTCGCCGAGCTCGCGCGGCTTGTCGATGCGCCCATCACGACCACGCTGATGGCGCTTGGCCTCGTGCCGGCCACCGAGCCGCGCTATCTCGGCATGCCCGGCATGCATGGCACGTACGAGGCCAACCGCGCGATGCAGGAGTGCGACGTGTTGATCGCCGTCGGCGCGCGCTTCGACGATCGCGTGATCGGCAAGGTGGATGCGTTCTGCGCGGTGCCGCGGCAGATCATCCATATCGATATCGATCCCGCGAGCATCGGCAAGCGCGTAAAGCCAACGGTGCCGATCGTCGGCGATGCGCGGCGCGTGCTGCAGAAGCTGAACGCCGCACTGCGCGAGCAGCCGGCGGTGCCCGCGTCGGCGCGCGAGGGATGGTGGCGTTCCGTGGCCGACTGGCGCGCGCAGCGCTGCCTCGATTACCAGCGCGACGGCATCGTCATCAAGCCGCAGTACGTGATCGAGAAGCTCAGCGAGATTGCCGGCGACAACGCCTATATCTGCTCGGACGTGGGCCAGCATCAGATGTGGGCCGCCCAGCATTACCGCTTCCAGTCGCCGCGCAAGTGGATCAACTCGGGCGGGCTCGGCACGATGGGCGTGGGCCTGCCTTATGCGATGGGCGTCAAGCGCGCGTTTCCGGACAGCGACGTGTGCGTGATCACCGGCGATGGATCGATCCAGATGTGCATCCAGGAACTGTCCACCTGCACCCAGCACAACCTGCCGGTGAAGATCTTCACGCTCAACAACGGCTACCTCGGGATGGTCCGCCAACTGCAGCATGTGGACTACGGCCAGCGCTACTCCGAGTCGTATATGCACGCGCTGCCGGACTTCACGATTCTTGCGCGCGCCTATGGGCACGTTGGCCTGCGCGTGGAGCGCGAGGCCGACGTGGAACCGGCGATTCGCGAAGCGCTTCGCCTCAAGGACCGCACCGTGTTCGTGGACTTTCAGGTGGATGGCGGCGAGAAGGTCTGGCCGATGGTGCGGTCGGGCGCCGGGCTCGACGCGATCATGCTGGGGGATATCGACGGATAGAACGTGACCGGGGCGACCGGCGCGCTTCACTCGTCTTCACCACATTTAACTCGATGCCGGGTGAGTCTCCGCACTAACGTTGAGGGCGTACATCGCACAACGGACAGGGGACTCACACCGTGTTTCGCATTCGCCGATCGTTTCTTCCGCTCGCGGGCGCCTTGCTGCTCGGCGCCTGCGCGTCATCCGCGTTATCCCCGTCCTCGCCGCCAGTCACGGCGGAAAAAGGGACGCGTGCCGAGGGACACCTCGTTACCGTCGCCACCGTGCAGGCCAAACCCGGCAAGGAGGGCGACCTCCGCGCGGCCACCGTGCCGCTGATCGCCGCCACGCGCGCCGAGCCCGGCGTGATCACCTACGTCCTGCATGAGCAGCTCGATGCGCCCGGACGCTTCGTGTTCTACGAGGTGTTCCGCGACGAGAGCGCGTTTCAGGAGCACGTAAAGGCCGTGTACGTGCAGCAGTGGCTGCAGCGGCTGCCGGCGCTCACCGTCAACGGCATTACCGTCACCCGGCTCAAGGCCTACTGACCATGCAGCCCACCTCTCAACGCATTGCGACGACGCTGCTCGCCGCGGCGGCATTCCTGTGTGCCGCCCATGCATTCGCGCACGACGGTACCGGCGCCGTCGATTACGCACGCGTGCCCGCCGGCGCCTTCTCCGTGGTGGCCGAGATCCAGGCCAGGCCCGGCCGTGCCGACGAGCTGCGGACCATCACCCGGCCGCTCGTCGATGGCGTGCGCGGCGATCCGAAGAACCTCGTCTATTTTCTGCAGGAGGACCGCGCGCGTCCCGGGCACTTCGTGTTCTACGAGGTGTTCGCGAACGAGCAGGACTTCAATGCCCATAACGAGACGCCTTACGTCAAGGCGTGGTTCGCCAGACTCGCCGAACTTGCCGAGGGGCCGGTCAAGGTGACAAAGCTGCAGATTCTGGGACCGCGTCCGTGATGCCACGCTTCACGCGGTAGTGCGCGCGCGCCGCGGTCTGGGGGACGACTTGCCCGCGCGCGCAATCTCGCGCGCCTCCTCGCGCAGGCATGCCATCAACGCCGTCGCACCCGGCGCGGGACGCCGGTCGCGCAGCATCATCAGGCCGATCGGCGGCAACGCCAGCTCCACGGGCATCGGCAATACATGAAAGCGCCCCTCGGCCTGCATCTGCTGCCCGACCGAACGCGCGACGAATCCCACCGCCTGCCGTTGCGAGACGAACGCCGTCACCGCGAAGTAGGACGACGTTTCGGTCAGGTCCGCGGGCAGGTCCTGCCCATGCCGCACGAACGCCTGCTCGATCTTTACGCGCAGCGACGCCCACGGTGGCGGCAGAACCAGCGGATGCCGCGACAGGTCGCCCCAGTCTGGCCGCGCCTTGCGCGACAGCGGATGCCCGGCCGCGACGATCGCCACCATCGGTTCCTCGTATAGCGCTTCCGTGATGAGGTCCGGTGCCGCATAGGCAGGCTCGAGCCGGCCGACCACGACGTCGAGCTCCGACAACCGCAGGCGCGGCAGCAGATGCGTGAGATCGCCCTCCTCGATCAGCACCGTCGCGCGCGGCGACTGCTGCTTGAGCCGCGCCACCGCGTGGGCCAGAAGGACCGGCAGCGCCGCGCCCATCGATCCCACGCGCACGCGGCCCGCCGCGCCGCTGGCCACCGCCTCGATTTCGTCGCGCGTCACGTCGTACTGCGCGAGCACCGAGCGCGCGAAGCGCACCAGCGCTTCGCCAGCCGGCGTCGGTTCCGTGCCGCGCGTGGACCGCGTGAACAGCGTCATGCCGAGCATCTTCTCGACTTCCGCCAGCACCTTGGAAATCGCGGGCTGGCTCACGGAAAGGAATTCGGCCGTGCGGCCGAGATGCCGGAACTCGTCCAGCGCCACCAGCAGTTGCAGGTGGCGCAGCTTGATATTGGAGCGGAACGCGCGGTCGATATGGGCCATGCCGGCGAGTCTACCCGCAAAGGTACGTAACGAAAAGGTTATGAAGCCATGCCAATTTTTGATTGGATGGTTATGCCTCGCCCGGCCACAATCGCAGCACGATCGCTCCGGCATGAACCGGCGGCGACAAGAACAAGGAGACCTTCCCCATGACCGATCGCCTTCCCGCGAGCCTTATGCGCCGCCGTCTGCTGCTGGGCAGCGCCGCCGCCACCGCTGCTGCCGCCACCGGCACGGCCAGCCTGCTCGCCCCGCGCATCGCCCGCGCCGCCGCCGGGTATCCCGAGCGACCCATCACGTTTATCTGCCCGTGGCCCGTCGGCGGCACCGCCGACCAGTCGATGCGCGCGCTCTGCCAGGTGGCTTCGGGCATCCTCAGGCAGTCGATCGTCGTCGAGAACCGCGCGGGCGCATCGGGCATGATCGGCACGAAGGCACTGGCCCGCGCCACGCCCGACGGCTACACCATCGGCCAGATCCCGATCTCGGTCGCGCGCTTTTCGCAACTGGGCATGCTGCAACTGGACCCGCGCAAGGAACTGACCTACCTCGCGCGCACGTCGGGCCAGACCTTCGGCATCGCGGTGCCGGACAATTCGCGCTTCAAGACGCTCGCCGATGTGGTGGCGGAAGCCAAGGCGCATCCGGGCCGCGTCACCTATGCGCACGCGGGCATCGGCGGCGCCACGCACGTCGGCATGGAACAGTTCGCACTGGCGGCCGGCGTCAGGTTCAACGCCATTGCCTACAAGGGCGGTTCCGCCGCGTTGCAGGACGTGCTGGCCAGTCAGGTGGACCTGCTTGCCGACTCCAGCTCGTGGGCGCCGCACGTCGAGGCCGGCAAGATGCGCCTGCTGGCGACCTGGGGCGAGCAACGCACGCCGCGTTTCAGCAACGCGCCGACGCTCAAGGAGCTCGGCTACAACGTCGTGGTGGAGGCCCCCAACGGCATCGGCGCGCCGAAGGGCCTGCCGCCGGATGTCGAGAAGACGCTGCGCGAGGCATTCCGCGCGGCGGTGGCGAGCCCGGAGTTCAAGACCGTGGCCGCGCGTCTCGATGCACCGATCATGTACCTCGACGGTCCCGACTATCGCAAGTACGTGGGCGAGGTCTACGAGCAGGAAACGCAGCTGATCCAGCGCCTCAAACTCAAGGAAATGCTCGCGCAGAGCTGATCCGCCATTCCCGATTCCATTACCCACCGTGACCCAAGACCCCGTCATCCGCCTGCATGCCAACGACAACGTGCTGATCGCCCGTGGCGACCTCACGCTGGGCCAGCACCTCGAGGCCCTGGGCGTGCGCATGCGCGCGCAGGTGCCCGCCGGCCACAAGATTGCCGCGCGCGCGCTTGCGCGCGGCGAACACGGTCGCGAGTAAGCTACCCTGATCGGCGGGGCGGGTCGCG